>NZ_CP046046.1:1200000-1500000 GCF_009676705.1 Spiribacter sp. 2438
CGAGGCGGTGAACATCACCTCGCCGGGTTGCACGCCGTAAATGCTGCTGACTGTCCACCGCAGTGCGACGGCGTGGCCGCCATGATCCCGCACCACCCCCTTGGGCCGGCCCGTGGTACCGGAGGTGTAGAGGATATAGAGCGGATGATTGGCATCCACCGGTACGCAGTCCGCGGGTTCGGCGTCTGCCATGGCGCGGTCCCAGTCCAGATCGCGACCGGCGGTGAGCTCACAGCGCTGATGGTCCCGCTGCAGGATCACGCAACGCTGCACCGGATGCTCGGCAATCTCGAGGGCCTGATCCAGCAGACGTTTATAGTCCACGGTGCCGCTGGGCTCGATGCCGCAGGAGGCGGAAATGATCAGGCTGGGCTCGGCGTCGTCGATGCGCTTGGCCAGCTCCGGCGCGGCGAATCCGCCGAACACCACCGAGTGAATGGCGCCAATGCGGGCGCAGGCCAGCATGGCGATGGCGGCCTCCGGGGCCATCGGCATGTAAATGACCACCCGGTCGCCGAGCTTCACGCCATTGGCCTTGAGCACGCCGGCGAGTCGGGCGGTCTGGTCCCGAAGCTCCCGATAGGTGTAACGGCGGGTCTCGCCGGTGACCGGACTGTCCCAGATCAGAGCGTCCTGGTCGGCACGGCCATTGGCCACATGACGATCCAGCGCGTTTTCGCAGGTATTGAGCAGCCCGCCGGCGAACCAGCGATAGTGAGGCGCATCGCTGTCGTCCAGGACCTGATCCCACTGACGGTGCCAGTCCACATGTCGGGCCTGCTCAGCCCAGAATCGCTCCGATTGATTGCGTGTCGACATAGCGGCTCACCTCTCTCTCCGTGGTCAGTGGCCGCGTCGGCTAGGGCGCGGCCTGTTTTTTTCTTTCTTTCTCGCGCCAGTGCCACAGGCCTTCAGCGGACAGCCAGATGTCCAGACCGTAGGCGTCGCGACAGGCCTCCCGGGTAATGCCCTCCGGTAGCCAGGCTGCCCACACATCCAGCAGCCGGGACTCCAGATCCGGCACCGACTCGGCGGCCCGGGCCGCTTCAATGCCGGCATCGAGCATGGCTTCCAGGCGCTCGGCGCCTGCATCCACGGCTTCCACCACCGGAAAATGGGCGGGTAACACCCGCGCGGGTTTCATGGCCCGAATACGAGCCAGGGTCTGGCGATAGGGGTCGGGCTTGAATTGCGAGGGCGGGGAAACCGGCACCAGGAACGGATCGCCGGCCTCGCCGAAACCGTGATAGCCGGCGCCGAATGCGTCTCCGGCAATCAGGCTGTTGGAGCTGACATCCAGCACACTGAACTGGTGCCAGGCATGGCCGGGGGTGTGCAGGATCTGCAGGCGCCGCCCGCCGATCCGAACCTCGGCCTCATCCTCCAGCGGATGGATCCTCTCCTGCGCCACCGGGGTGAGTGGCGCGTAGTGGGCGTCGAAGAAGGCGTCCCCGTAAAGATCACGCACCCCGGCCTCCAGCGCGGCGGGATCCGCCATGTGGCCGGCGCCGGAGGGATGGATGCCCAACTGGGCCCGGGGCAGCGCGGCCATCAATGCACCCGCACCGCCGGCGTGATCCAGATGCACGTGGGTCGGCATGACGTAATCAACGCCCTCCGGGCCGATGCCGAGGCAATCCAGGGTGTCCAGGAGGCCGGCGACATTGCCCACGACGCCGGTGTCGACGATGGCCGCCCGGCCGCCGTCAACCACCAGGTAGCAGGCGGTGTGACCGGTGCGCACGTAGCCGGTGTCAAAACGGTAAAGGCCTTCCGCGATCTCGCTGATCCCATGGCCTGCGACCGTTGCCGTCATGGCCTCTCCTCCTTTTTATGGACGGTCATTGACCGTCGAAACGACTCAGCTCTTTCGGCTGATGCGCGCGAACGACCAGGCAATCAACCCCGCCGCTGTCATTTTAAGGGCGGCGCCGGGCAGAAATGGCAGCAACCCGACGGCCACGGCCTGATGAAGGCTGCCAACAATCACCGTCAGCCAGGCCAGACCAACCACATAGACCGCCGCATTGCCGACAATGGCGGCGGCAATGGCCGACACCGGATGCCGGATCCAGCCCCGAACCGCCAGCTGACCGGCAATCCAGGCCGCCGGCACCATGCCCAGCAGATACCCGCCGGTGGGGCCCGCCAGATATGCCGGCCCGCCACCAGCCGCAAACACCGGCAGACCCATCAACCCCTGCCCCAGATAGGCCAGCACGGTGGCTGCCCCCAGTGCCGGGCCATAAACCATGCCAAGGGTGAGGACCACAAACGTCTGCATGGTGAATGGCACCGGCCAGAACGGGATTTCCACCCGCGCCGACAGCGCCAGCAGTAGAGTGCCAGCGACTACCGACACCAGCTGACGGGTCAGGCTTGCATTGATCCAGTGTCCAAAAGTGGTCTGCGCGTGGGTGGTCATGGTGCTCCCGATTGTCATGATTTTCTGGAAAGGTAGCAGGGCCAACGCCCAGCGTCACCCTTGCCAACCGCTGAACGGGTTGCCGGCGCCCGTGTCGGCACCTAGGCTGTCTCCCGACATCGTCATCTGTCTATTTCGTGGAGGAGATCAATACCATGGATCGTCGTGGATTTCTGAAGGGGGCGGGCACCGGTCTGGTGGCGGCGGGAAGCGTCAGTGCGCCGGCCGTGATCGCCCAGCCGCGCCGCTTTCGACTCAACCTGATTACGTCGTGGCCCGCCGCCCTGGACAACCTCTATGGCACCGCCGAGTACTTCGCCGAGCGCATTGCCGCGATGACCGACGGCGATGTTCAGGCCCGCACTTCACCGGGGGGCGCCGAGGTCGGGCCGCTGGAAGTCTATGACGCCGTCTCCAATGGCGCCTTCGAGTGCTGTCACACCGCGCCTTACTATTTCATCGGCAAAAACCCCGCCCACGGATTCTTCACCGCCCTGCCCTTCGGCATGACGCTGGAGGAGCAGAATGCCTGGATGTACGCCGGTGACGGTCAGGCGCTGTGGGACGAGCTCAACGCCCGGGACAATCTGATCGCTTTCCCCGGGGGCAACACCAGCGCCCAGTGCGGGGGCTGGTTCAATGTCGAAATCAATGGCCCCGAGGACCTGCGGGGTCTGCGGATGCGCTTCCCCGGCCATGGCGGCCGGGCCATGGCCAAGGCTGGCGTCAACATCCAGCAGCTGCCCGGCGGCGAGGTTTTCACTGCCATGGAGCGGGGTGCCCTGGATGCCGCCGAGTGGGTCGGCCCCTATGACGATCAAATCCTTGGCATGCAGAACGTGGCGCAGTACTACTACCTGCCGAGCTGGGCCGAACCCAGCGCGATGCTGGGCTTTTATTTCAATCTGGATGTCTGGAATCAGTTCCCCGCGGATATCCAGGCCCAGATACGGGCCTGCTGCGCGGAAGCCAACAGCTGGATGGCCGCCCGCTATCTCTCACTCAACCCGATTGCCCTGGATGAACTGCGGGAACAGGGCGTTGAGGTGCGGGACTTTCCAGATTCGGTGCTGCGGGCGTTTGAGGCCGGCGCCGAGGAAGTCCATGAGGAAGACATGGGCTCCGGGCAGTATGCTCGCATTCATGAAAACTGGGTGGCTTTCCGGGACCGCCTTCGGGGCTGGGACGCCATCAACAGCTATCGCTATCGACGCTACATCCACGAAAACGGCGCCTGACCGACGCCGGAGCCGGCGGTTTCCCTCCGCTTACCGGGCGGAAACCGCCGGCAGCCAGGTCACCAATCCGGGAAAGGCGACAATCAGGCCCACCATCAGCAGCTGGATGAGAATGAACGGCACGATACCGCGGTAGATGGTGCCGGTGGCGATGGCCGGCGGCGTCACCCCCCGCAGGTAGAACAGCGAAAACCCGAATGGCGGGGTCAGAAATGACGCCTGCAGGTTCATGGCGATCAGCACGGCAAACCACACCGGATCCAACCCCATGGCCACCGCCACCGGAGCCACCAACGGCACCACAATGAAGGTGATCTCGATAAAGTCGAGGAAGAATCCCAGCAGAAAGACCGTCAGCATGACGAACAGCACAAAGCCCATGGCCTCGCCGGGCAGCGCCATGAGCAGATCTTCCACCAGCCACTTGCCGCCCATGGCGCTGAAAACCGTGGCAAACAGCGTGGCGCCCACCAGGATCGTGAACACCATGGCGGTCAGGCGAACGGTGGAATCGGCCACCGCCATCAGATTCGCCAGGTTGAGCTTGCGATAGGCCAGGGCCAGCACCGACGCGCCGAGAGCGCCCATGGCGCCGGCCTCGGTGGGCGTGGCCACGCCATAAAAAATCGTACCGAGCACCGCCGCCACCAGCCCCAGTGGGGGCAATAGACAGCGAATGACCGCGACGCCCAGCGGCGCGGCGCTGCCACTGTCATCGGCACCATCGGGTAGGGCCGGCGCTGCCAGAGGGCGCCGCCAGGCCACGACAATCACCCACAGGATATAGGTCAGCCCCAGCAGCAGGCCGGGCACCATGGCACCGAGGAACAGCTCTCCGACATTGACCCCCATCTGGTCGCCGAGAATGATCAGCACGATGGATGGCGGAATGATCTGTCCCAGAGTGCCGCTGGCGGCAATGGTGCCGGTGGCCAGTCGGGTGTCGTAGCCATATTTAAGCATGATGGGCAGCGCCAGCACGCCCATGGTGACCACCGAGGCGCCCACCACACCGGTGGCAGCGGCCAGCAGCATGCCCACCACGATCACCGAGATGGCAAGCCCACCCCGCAGCCGGCCGAATAGCCGACCCATGGTCTGGAGCAGATCTTCGGCCAGACCGGAGCGCTCCAGCATGGTGCCCATGAAAATGAAAAACGGCACCGCCACCAGGGTGTAGTTCTCCATGATGGATCCGTAGACCCGCTGGGGCAGAATGTTGAGCCGCGGCAGTCGGAAACTGGGCTCCCAGGGCAGCGGAATACCCAGCGATGGCAACAGATCACTGCCAATCAGCGTAAAAACCAGCGCCGTCCCCGCCAGGGCAAACGCCACCGGATAACCGGAGATCAGAAACGCCAGCAGGAGGGCAAACATGCCGAGGGGCAGAAATTCCATCATTTGGGCGCTCCGGCCAGACGATCCAGGCATTTAATGGCGTGACTGATGCCCTGCAGGAGCAGCAGGACAAAGGCCACCAGCAGCATCGTCTTGATGGGATAGAGCGGCAGCCCGCCGGGGTTGGGGCTGACCTCGAGGCGCGACCAGGACCGGACCACAAAATCCACACTGAAGTGGATCATCACCAGGCAGAATGGCAGCAGAAACCCCACGGTGCCCACCAGATCAATCCACGCACGGGTACGCGGTTTGAGCTGATTATTAAGGATATCCACCCGAATGTGGCCGTCATGCCGCAGCAGATAGGAAGCGCCCAGGAGGAAAATGACGGAAAACGCCTGCAGCTGAAACTCCAGCAGCGCATTGGAGCTCAACTGCATGCCCAGCTGGGCCCCAAGATAGCGCCCCACAACGTTAATCACGCCCACGGCCACCAGCGCCAGAGCAAGCCAGCGCAGCGCAAATCCCACCCAGTCCGTCAGACGGTCAATCTGACGGCTGAAAGCCCGGAGCGTATTCATAGGCGCGCAGAGTATGGCCAAGGGGGGCTTCAGGCACAACCGGCCCGCGGGTGCCTACCAGGCCCTCTCCATGGCCTCCACCAGCGCTGTCTGATTCAGGGTGACCGGATTGCCCCGCATGGACGATGACTGGCTGGCTGCCTCAGCGACCGCCGGCAGGCGGCTGCGGGGCAGGCCCATCTCGCCAAGCCCGGGCAGGCCGTGATCCCGAGACCAGCGCTCCAGCGCCCGGGTGGCGTCGCCCGCTGACACGCCAAAGGCCCCGGCGATCCAGTGATCGACCTCGTTGATTCGATCGGCGGCCGGACCACCGGCACAGGCTGCTCGGTTGGCATCGAGAATGCTTGGCAGCAGACACCCAGCGATCTGGCCGTGGGGCGCCGCCACCAGCCCCCCCAGTGGGCCGGCCAGACCATGGACCGCACCGAGTTTGGCATTGGCCAGCGCCAGCCCCCCGCAAAGGCTGACCCAGGCCATCTCATCCCGCGCCCCGGGGGATTCGTTTCGCATCAAATCCTGAATCGCCCTGAGACCCCGGGGGATGGCATCGCGACAGAGCACGTCGGTGAAGTCATTGGCCAACGGGCTGATATACGGTTCGATGACCTGGGTGATGGCGTCCAGGCCACTGGGCAGCGTCACCGCGGCCGGTGCATGGTCAGTGAGCGCCGGGTCCACCAGCGCCATGCGCGGCAGCAACCGCGGGTCCCGCAGCGACACCTTGCGGCGCGCCTCCGGCACACCGATGACCGCATTGGCGGTGACTTCTGCACCGGTACCCGACGTCGTCGGCAACGCAACCCACGGCAGGGGGGCCCCGTCCAGGGGCAGCCCACGACCCACCACCTCCAGGTAATCCAGAATGGGCCCCGTCACCGGGATCAATCCGGCCACCGCCTTGGCGAGATCCAGCACCGCGCCACCGCCGAGCCCCACCACCACCTCGGCCTGCATCTCACGGCCCTGACGGACGGCGGCCTCAACCATGAGCACATCAGGCTCCCGAGGCCCGGAAAAGCACTCCACGATGGCGCCGGTATCCCGCAGCCCCTCAACCAGCCACTCTGCCCGACCGCCGGAGGCTCCATGCACCAGCAACACCCGCTGACCCAACGCCGCAATACTGGCCGTGGCCTCGGCGGAGCGGTCCCGCCCGAAACGGATAGCCGGGCAGAGCTGGAGTGAAAACGGTACTGGCATGAGTGAGAGCCTCCTGAGTCGGACCGACTGGATCGGCGCGGCCAATGATACCGTCAAACACCCGCACCCGACTGGTGCAAAACGCCCGCTCTTGTCTATTTTGGTGCAAACGTGACATAAACACGGAGGCGTCGTGATCAATCAACGGCGCCATGGAGGAGAGAGTTCGGTTGGCACAGGCCTTGCTAGGTTTCTGGTCGCCGAATCGGCCAAACCCCCTCGATAAGCAGAGGAAGGAACCCAATGAAGAAAACACTACTAACCACCACGCTGGCCGCCGCAGGCCTGATGGCCCTGGGCAGCCAGGCACAGGCGTCAACGCTGGAAGATGTGATGGATGCCGGTGAGCTGCGCTGCGGCGTAAGTAACGGCCTGCCGGGCTTCTCCCAGCCCGACCAGGACGGCAACTGGACAGGCATTGACGTGGACACCTGCCGGGCATTCGCCGCCGCCATCTTTGGTGACAGCCAGGCCGTTGAGTTCGTGCCGCTGACCGCGGCCGAGCGTTTCACCGCCCTCCAGTCTGGTGAGATTGACGTCCTGTCCCGTAACACCACCTGGACCACCACCCGCGATGCGTCGCTGGGGATCAACTTCACCGGCACCAACTTCTACGACGGCCAGGGCTTCCTGGTTCAGTCGGAGCTGGGTGTCACCAGTGCCTTTGAGCTTGACGGCGCCGCGGTCTGCACCCAGGCCGGCACCACCACCGAGCTCAACCTGGCCGACTTCTTCCGGGCCAACGACATGGAGTACGAGGCGGTGGTGTTCGACACCTCCGAGGCCAGTGCCCAGGGCTTTGATAACCAGCGCTGCGACATTCTCACTTCCGACACCTCCCAGTTGGCCGCGCTGCGGACCCAGCTGAGCGACCCGGAAGGTGCGGTCGTGCTGCCGGAGATCATCTCCAAGGAGCCGCTTGGCCCCGCCGTCCGGCAGGGTGACGACGAGTGGTACAACATCATCAAGTGGGTGCTGTTCGGCCAGATCAATGCTGAGGAATACGGCATTTCTTCCGAGAATCTCGACGAAATGCTCGAGTCCGGGGACCCGAACGTCCAGCGGATTGTCGGCACCGACGGCAACATGGGTGAAATTCTCGGCCTGTCCGATGACTTCATGGTCGATGTCATTAGCCAGGTGGGCAACTACGCCGAGATGTTCGAGCGCAACGTCGGTCCGGATACGCCTCTGGGCCTGGAGCGTGGGGACAACGCGCTCTGGACCGAAGGCGGCATTCTCTACGCACCGCCGTTCCGGTAAAACACCGGCCCACCGGACGGGGTACTCCTGAGGTGCCCCGTCCTCTTTTCGCTCTCAACCGAGGGTCGTCCCGGAACCCATGAGCCTGGACAATCTGCCCAATCAGCCGCCGCGCCCGAAGCCCTGGAATGATCCCCGGGTCCGGTCGGTCTTCTTTCAGATCGTCGCCGTGCTGGCGGTTGCCTGGTTTGGCTACACGCTCTTCCAGAACACCATTACGAACATGGAAAGCCGGGGCATTCGCACCGGCTTTGACTTCCTGGATCGCACCGCCGGATTCGGGATCATCATGAGCCTCATCGAATACGATGAGAGCATGACCTACGGCCGCACCTTCGTGGTGGGCCTGGCCAACACCTTGCTGGTGTCGGGCCTCGGGATTCTTTTCGCCACCGTGGTGGGTTTCATCGTCGGTATCGCCCGGCTCTCCACCAATTGGCTGGTGGCCAAAGTGGCGCTGGCGTACATCGAAATTTTCCGCAATGTGCCGCTGCTGCTGCAGATATTCTTCTGGTATTTCGCCGTGCTCGGCGCATTGCCCGCTCCCCGTCAGGCCATCAACCTCGGTGACCTGGTGTTCATGAGCAACCGCGGCATCATGATCCCGGCACCGGTCTTCGAACCCGGCAGCGGGTTAATGGGCTTTGCACTGATCCTCGCTCTGGTCTTCATCTTTTTCCTGGCGCGCTGGGCCCGTCGCCGCCAGGCGGCCACCGGGCAAATCTTCCCGGTGCTGCCCATCGCCCTGGTGCTGATTCCGGGGCTGCCCCTGCTGGCTTACTGGCTGATGGGCAGCCCGGTGTCCTGGAGCATCCCCGAATTGGGCGGATTCCGATTCCGCGGAGGCATCACCGCCATCCCCGAGCTGGGAGCCCTGCTGCTGGCACTCACTCTCTACACGGCGTCGTTTATCGCCGAAATCGTTCGCTCGGGGATTACCTCGGTGAGTCACGGCCAGACCGAAGCCGCATCAGCGCTGGGACTGCCCGGGCGACGGATTCTTCGGCTGGTGGTCATCCCCCAGGCGCTGCGGGTGATCATTCCACCACTCACCAGCCAGTACCTGAACCTCACAAAGAACTCCTCGCTGGCAGTGGCCATCGGCTACCCGGATCTGGTGAATGTGTTCATGGGAACCACCCTCAATCAGACCGGCCGGGCCGTGGAGATCGTCGCCATGACCATGGCGGTTTACCTGTTCATCAGCCTGGCCATTTCCCTGCTCATGAACATCTACAATCGGGCCGTTGCCCTCAAGGAGCGCTGATCCATGGCCGTGCATCAGCCAAGCCCTGACCTTCCGCCACCGGTGGCGGAGCGCGGTGCGATCCGCTGGCTGAGAGAAAATCTTTTCTCCAGCTGGCTGAACAGCATCGTCACCGTGGTAACGGCCTATCTGCTGGCCCTCTTTCTGATCCCCATCATCGACTGGGCCTTCATCAAGGGCGTTTTCCTGGGCGAGGGGCCGGAGTCCTGCCGACCGGACGGTGCCTGCTGGCTGTTCGTCCAGCAACGCATCACCTTCTTCACCTATGGCAACTACCCTCGGGAACTGCTCTGGCGGCCGGACCTGGTGTTCCTGATGTTTGCCATCGCGGTGGTGCCGCAGTTCTTTCCGATTCCGCCGCGGTGGCGTAAATGGCTGGCCATTTACGGCGTCACCCTGCTGCCGGTGGCCGCGTACTTCCTGCTTGCGGGTGGGCATTTCGGTCTCGAGCCGGTCCGCACCACCCGCTGGGGCGGATTGTTATTGACCCTGGTCCTCGCCTACGTGGGCATTATTGCCGCCCTGCCCATCGGCGTTGCGCTGGCTCTCGGCCGGCGCTCCGAGATGCCGGTCATTCGCGGCATTTGCGTCACCTTTATTGAATTCTGGCGGGCGGTGCCGCTGATCACCATTCTGTTCATGGCCTCGGTCATGCTGCCGTTGTTTCTGCCTGCCGGCGTGACTTTCGACAAACTCATGCGCGCACTGGTGGGTATTACACTCTTTCAGGCGGCTTACATGGCCGAAGTGGTGCGAGGGGGACTGCAGGCCATCCCCAAGGGCCAGTACGAGGCCGCTGAGGCCCTCGGCTTGGGTTACTGGCGGCGCATGCGCCTGATCATTCTCCCGCAGGCGCTGAAGATCGTGATTCCCGGCATCGCCAACACGGTCATCTCCCTGTTCAAGGACACCACGCTGGTTCTGATCATCGGGCTTTTCGATCTGCTGGGTGCGGTCAAATCCACCCTCAGCGATCCCGCCTGGGATAACGTCATGGCCGAAGGCTATTTATTCGTCGCATTCTGTTTCTGGGTGTTCTGCTTTGGCATGTCGCGCTACAGCCATCGCCTTGAAAAGCAGCTCGACACCGGACACCGCAACTGAGGGTCGTCATGAGCACACCGCAAGATAACGCCTCCCCTGCCCCGACTCAGGATGCCGCCGTGGAATCCACCGCCGGCAGCGATGACGTCATCATCGTTCGTGACATGAACAAATGGTTCGGCGATTTCCACGTCCTCAAATCCCTGAACCTCAACGTCAAGCGCGGCGAACGCATTGTCATTTGCGGGCCCTCGGGCTCTGGCAAGTCCACCTTCATTCGCTGCCTGAACCGTCTCGAGGTGCATCAGCGCGGTGAGGTCTACATCGACGGCGTCGCGCTGAATGACGACGTCAAAAACATCGAGGCCGTCCGTCGGGAAGTGGGCATGGTGTTCCAGCACTTCAACCTGTTCCCGCACCTGAGCGTGCTCGAAAACTGTCTGCTGGCGCCCATCTGGGTCCGCAAGACCCCGCGGCAGGAAGCCATCGAGACGGCCATGCAGTACCTGGAGCGGGTGCGCATTCCCGAACAGGCGGACAAATACCCGGGCCAGCTTTCCGGCGGGCAGCAGCAGCGGGTCGCCATCGCCCGGGCCCTGTGCATGCAGCCCAAAATCATGCTTTTCGATGAGCCGACTTCAGCCCTGGATCCGGAGATGATCAAAGAAGTGCTGGACGTGATGGTGGGGCTGGCCGGCAGCGGCATGACCATGCTCTGTGTGACCCACGAAATGGGTTTCGCCAAGACGGTGGCGGATCGGGTGATCTTCATGGATGGTGGAGAAATCGTTGAGGAGGCGCCGCCCCAGGACTTCTTCAACAACCCCCAGCAGCCCCGCACCCAGCAATTCCTCCAGCAGATCCTCCAGCATTGACCGTGAATCGGGCGCTGATTATTGACCCCGAGCCCACTGAGCGGGATCGGCTGCTGGGTCTGGTCGTCGAGGTCTGGCCCGAGACCCGAGCGAGTGCCGCCGGGTCGCTGGCCGCGGCTTATGGCAACCTCGCCCATTGCATGCCGGGCCTGCTGATCACCGACATCTACCTGCCGGACGGCTGTGGATTTGAACTGCTGGAGACCGTCGGACGGGACTATCCCGACTCACCCCGGCTCGTGGTGACCCGTCACGATGACCCACCCCATATTCTGGCGACCCTGCAGCGGGACGTGGACGGGTATCTCATTAAAGGACAGGCGTCGCAGAAAACCCGGGATCTTCTTACCGCCCTGGCCCGGGGCGAACCCGCGCTCTCGCCCCAGGTGACCCGGGCGGTACTTCGCCACTTCAGCCAGAACAACGGCCAGAAAAGCATCAGCGAAATCGACCCCGACGCCCAGGCCGAGGATCTCGGGCTCACGCCAAGGGAGATTGAGGTACTGCGATTACTGGCCCACGGCGCGGATCGCCATCAGGTGGGGGAAGCGCTGGCAATCAAGCCCTCCACCGTGGCCGGCTACATCAAGTCGCTGTACCTGAAACTCGATGTCTCCACCCGCGCCGAGATGACCATTGCGGCGGTCAAGCTCGGCCTGGTGCACCTGGAGGACTGAGGTGGTGATCGGTGTCGGGAAACAGTCTGTTCAGCGAGGGCTGTTCGCCCAGCTCCGCCAACGTGATGTCATCCAGGAAATCCTGTAGCTGACCGGAGAGCTCCGACCACAGATCGTGGGTAAGGCAGCGCTCGCCGGCGTCGCAGTCCTCGCGCCCCTGGCACTGGGTCGCATCCACCGGCTCGTCCACGGCGATAATGACATCCGCCACGCTGATGGAGTCGGCGGGGCGGGCCAGGCGGTATCCCCCTCCGGGGCCCCGGGTGCCCTGCACCAGGTCATGACGACGCATCCGCGCAAACAGCTGCTCCAGGTAGGACAGGGACAGGTGCTGCCGCTCGGAGATGTCCGCCAGGGTCACCGGTCCCTCAAGCCCGTGGACATACAGATCCATGATGGCGGTGACGGCGTAGCGGCCTTTGGTGGACACCCGCATGGCGCCGTCCTACACCGCCCAGCGGCGGGCGGGTGGCCGCTGGATGACCGCGCGACCGCTGTCCGCCTCAAAGCCGTGCCCCTCGCCGAGGCAGTAGCGCAGCCAGCGATTGAGGAACCGATTAGTCACCCAGCGGGACGCCAGGGTGCCGTTGCCGGCAACGGGTTCCCCATCGGGCATGACCTCGGCCACCCGGGCGTCATGATAAATCCTTACCCGCAGATCCGGCAGTGACTCGAGGGCTTCGACGCTGCTAAACCGGTGCGTGAGCAGAACGGTGGTGGTGTAGGCGCACCGCTCGATGACTTCCAGGTGGAGATCCGGTCCGCGATCGATGCTGGAGACCTGGGCGTCCCGGCGGCCGTCCAGTTGCGGAACCAGACGCCGCAGAAAGATGTAGTTGTTCTCGTACAACTCCATGAGGGCCGCGAAATTGCCCTCCCGGGGGGCATCGGCGAGTGTCGGCAACGTCTTTAAAACCATTGCAAAAGGGTACCACAGCCTCGTTGTTGGTCATCGATCCGGAGTGGCAATCCGCCGGCCTTTCTAATACAGTCTGCGCGGCAACCGGCAGGTCTGAATGATGGTTGCCGCCAGTTCTTCGATGGATTTGGTGGTGGTGTCCGAAAAGGGCAGCTTTTCCTGGTGATAGAGGCCTTCGGACCGGGCGACCTCGTACTGGCACTGCCGAAGGGATGCATAGCGACTGTTGGGACGCCGTTCCCCGCGGATCTGCGCCAGCCGCTCCGGCCTGATGGTGAGGGCATAGACATGGTGACGATGGGGTCGCAGCACCTCCGGCAGCCGGCCACTGAGCAGGTCGTCATCGGTGAGCGGGTAATTGGCCGCAAAAATGCCGTAGTGGAGCGCCAGATAGATGCAAGTCGGTGTTTTGCCGGACCGGGAGACCCCCACCAACACCACGTCCGCCTGGTCGTAGTGCGTCACCACCGCCCCGTCATCTGCCGACAGAGCATAGTTCATCGCGTCCATTCGCAGGTTGTAGGCGCCGGGATCCGCCATTCCATGGCTCTGCCCCACCGTGTGACTGGACTCCATGCCGAGCTCGCTCTCCAGCGGGCCGATGAACGTGTCAAAAAAGTCGAACACCACCGCATTGACGCGCCGCAGGCGATTGCGCAGGCCGGCGTCGATAATGGTGCTGAACACAATGGGCCGCTGGGTGCTGTCCTGCCCCGCCGCCTCAATCCGTTCAATGGCCGCATCCACGGCCTGGGGACTGTCCGTGAAAGGCAGACTCACCGGCTGGCAATCCATCGGAAACTGGGTCAGCAGACTGTGGCCCAGGGTTTCAGAGGTGATGCCGGTGCGATCGGAGACGAAGAATACACTGCGGTTGCCGGCCATGCGGTTCGGTACCCTGTAAGTTACTGACAGTCGAGTGACAAAGTAACTGGCTGAAACACGTTGTTGAAGGGGAGCGCGGAGAAGTGAGCGAGTACGTAGTCTGGTTTGAGTCCCTGGGCATGGGCGATGTCGAGCGCGTTGGCGGCAAGAACGCCTCGCTGGGGGAAATGATCGCCAATCTGGCGGACGCCGGCGTTCAGGTACCCGGCGGGTTTGCCACCACCGCCGACGCTTACTGGGACTTCCTCGATGAGAGCGGGCTGCGCGAGCGCATCCAGAAAGAGCTGGAAGGCCTGGATGTGGATGACGTGCGGGCCCTCGCCGAGACCGGCGCGAAAATCCGCCGCATGGTGGTGGAAACGCCCTTCCCGGAGGCTCTCCACCAACAGATCGTCACCGCCTGGGAGCAGCTCCTGGAGCGGACCGGCAAGACCGACCTGTCCGTGGCCGTGCGCTCCTCGGCCACCGCTGAGGACCTGCCGGATGCCTCCTTTGCCGGCCAGCAGGAAACCTATCTGAACGTCACGGGCCTGGAGAGCGTCCTGCACTACATCCGTGAGGTGTTTGCCTCGCTGTTCAACGACCGGGCGATCTCCTACCGGGTCCATCATGGTTTTGCCCACGAGCAGGTGGCGTTGTCTGCCGGCATCCAGGAAATGGTCCGCTCGGACACCGGCGCCTCCGGGGTCATGTTCACCATGGACACCGAGTCGGGCTTTCGGGACGTGGTGTTCGTCACCGCTTCCTACGGACTGGGAGAAACCGTGGTGCAGGGCTCGGTCAACCCGGATGAGTTCTACGTCCACAAGAGCACTCTGGACGCGGGGCGTCCGGCGGTGCTGCGGCGGATGCTCGGCGAAAAGGCCATCAAGATGATCTACGCCACCGATCCCAACGCCGACGAAACCGTGGAGGTGGTGGAAACCGAAGCCGATGAGCGAGCTCGGTTCTGTCTCACCGACCAGGAGGTGGAAGCCCTTGCCGCTCAGGCCATGATCATTGAGCGCCACTATGACCGCCCCATGGACATCGAGTGGGGCAAGGACGGCGAAACCGGCCGGCTGTTTATCCTCCAGGCCCGCCCAGAGACCGTAAAAAGCCGCGACGGCGGCCAGAGCCTGCAGCGCTATCAGCTGCATGAACGCGGTCAGGTGCTGGTGGAAGGTCGGGCCATCGGCCAGCGCATCGGCGCCGGCCGCGCCCGGGTGGTGGACTCCATCGAGGACATGTATCAGGTGGAGGCCGGCGACGTGCTGGTGACCGACATGACCGATCCCGACTGGGAGCCGATCATGAAACGCGCCGCCGCCATCGTGACCAATCGGGGCGGTCGCACCTGCCATGCCGCCATCATCGCCCGGGAGCTGGGTATTCCGGCGGTGGTGGGCACCGGAGCCGGTACCGAGCGGATCCGGGATGGCGCCGAGGTCACGGTGTCCTGCGCCGAGGGGGACACCGGTTACATCTACCGCGGACTGCAGGATTTCGACATTCGCGAGATCGCCCTCGGCAACATGCCGGAACTGCCGTTCAAGATCATGATGAATGTCGGCAACCCGGATCGGGCCTTCGATTTCGCCTCGCTGCCCAACGCTGGCGTCGGGCTCGCAAGGCTGGAATTCATCATTAACCGCATGATCGGCATCCACCCCCGGGCGCTGCTGGAGTTCGACCAGCAGGACGACTCGCTGCAGAGCATTATTCGCAACCAGATTGCCGGCTACGACGACCCGGTGAGCTTTTACGTGGACAAGCTCACTGAGGGGATCAGCACCCTCGCGGCGAGCTTTGCTGACAAGCCGGTGATCGTGCGGATGTCCGATTTCAAGTCCAACGAGTACGCCAATCTGATTGGCGGCGCCGCCTATGAGCCCGAGGAGGAGAACCCCATGATCGGGTTCCGTGGCGCCTCGCGGTATGTCTCCGAGGATTTTCGTGCCTGCTTCGAGCTGGAATGCCGGGCGCTGAAGCGGGTCCGGGACGACATGGGGTTGACCAATGTCTGGATCATGATCCCCTTCGTGCGCACCCCCGCCGAGGGCCGCCAGGTGATGGAGTTGCTGGAGGCCAACGGCCTGAAAAAAGGCGACAACGGGCTCAAGGTCATCATGATGTGCGAGCTGCCCTCCAATGCCGTGCTGGCGGACGAGTTCCTGGAAATCTTTGACGGCTTTTCCATCGGCTCCAACGACCTCACCCAGTTGACCCTGGGACTGGATCGGGACTCCGGTCTGGTGGCCCACCTCTTCGAAGAGCGGGACCCGGCGGTGAAGGCGCTTTTGCACATGGCCATTCAGGCGGCCCGGCGCGCCGGAAAATACGTCGGCATCTGTGGTCAGGGCCCTTCAGACCACCCGGATCTGGCCCGCTGGCTGATGGAAGAAGGCATCGACAGTGTCTCGCTGAACCCGGACAGCGTGGTGGAGACCTGGCTCTATCTCGGTGAGGAGGAGCTCGGCGACTGACCGACGGCAGCACGGCACCGCCTCCTTGAGCCATTGGGAGGACTCAGGTAATTTGGTCAGACCAAAAACGAGGAGGAGGCGCCATGGCCGCTCATGCCCTATTTCGCGCGGAAGATACGCGCTTCGAGGTGGATGTTGATCCCCTCATCGAGGCGCTTCGGGCGGTCCTCCCGGGCGAAGGACTGATCGTTCACGAATCCGGCCGGCGCGCCTATGAATGCGACGGGCTCGCCGCCTATAAGCAGCTGCCGCTGTTGGTGGCCGTTCCGGAGACCGTGGAACAGATTCAGGCGGTGCTACGGCTCTGTCATGAAGCCGGGGTGCCGGTGGTAACCCGCGGAGCCGGCACCAGCCTCTCCGGCGGCGCCCTGCCCCATCCCCAGGGTTTGCTGCTGGCTCTGGGCAAGTTCAATCGGGTGAAATCCATTGACCCGGAGCGGCGCATTGCCCGCATCGAGCCAGGCGTCCGCAACCTGGCCATCTCCGAGGCGGCGGCCCCTTATGGCCTCTACTACGCGCCGGACCCCTCATCCCAGATTGCCTGCACCATCGGTGGCAACGTCGGTGAGAACGCGGGTGGCGTGCACTGCCTGAAGTACGGCCTGACGGTTCACAACGTGCTGTCAGTGAACATGCTCACCATGGATGGCGAATTCACCACCATTGGCAGTGCGGCGCTGGACACCCCGGGCCTGGACCTGCTGGCCCTGCTGCACGGCTCGGAAGGCATGCTCGGGGTCATCACCGAAGTCACCGTCAAACTGTTGCCCAACCCGTTGACCAAGCAGGTATTAATGGCGTCGTTTGACGACGTCGAAAAGGGCGGCCATGCGGTGGCCGACATCATCGCCCGGGGCATTATCCCCGGTGGACTGGAGATGATGGACGGCGCCGCCATACAGGCAGCGGAAGACTTTGTGCAGGCGGGATATGACACCGATGCGGCAGCGATCCTGATCTGCGAACTGGATGGCAGCGCCTCCGAAGTTGAAGACCAGATGGCGGTGGTTCGGGCCTGCCTGGATGATCACGGTGCCAGCCGCATCCAGGTGGCGGCGGATGATGAAGAAAAGGCCCGCTTCTGGGCGGGACGCAAGGCGGCGTTCCCGGCGGTGGGTCGGCTGTCGCCGGACTACTACTGCATGGATGGCACCATTCCGCGGCGACAGCTGGCCACGGTTCTCCGCCGGATCAGTGAACTGAGCGCCGAGGAAGGCCTGGAAACCGTTAACGTCTTCCACGCCGGCGATGGCAACCTCCACCCGCTGATCATGTTTGACGGCAACCAGCCGGGGCAGCTGGAAGCCGCCGAGCGGGTGGGCAGTCGTATTCTTCAGCTCTGTGTCGAAGTGGGTGGCACCGTCACTGGCGAGCATGGTGTCGGCATTGAGAAGATCAACGAGATGTGCGTGCAGTTCGCCAGCGCCGAGATCGAGCAGTTCCACGCCATTAAAAATGCCTTCGACCCGGAGGGATTGCTAAATCCCGGCAAAGCCATCCCCACACTCAATCGCTGTGCCGAATTCGGCCGGTTGCATGTTCACAACGGCGAACTGCCTCACCCGGAGCTGGAGCGGCTCTAATGACCGACCAGGAGCGGACAGAGGCGCTACAGGCCCAGGTGGCGGAAGCCGCAGGAAGCGGGCGGGCGCTTCGAGTGGTTGGCAGTGGATCCAAGGACTTCTACGGCAACCCGGTCGAGGGCCAACCGCTGGAACTGGCCAGCCATCGCGGGGTGATCAATTATCAGCCCACGGAGCTGGTGCTCACCGCCCGGGCTGGCACGCCCCTGGAGGAGATCCAGGCCCTGCTTGCCGACAACGGCCAGTGGCTGGCCTTTGACCCACCACGATTCGATGGACCGGGTACCCTGGGTGGCGCCGTCGCCGCGGGGCTCTCCGGTCCGGGACGCCCCTATAACGGCGCGGTCCGTGACATGGTGCTGGGCATGCGGCTCATTAATGGCCGCGCCGAGGTCATGCGCTTTGGCGGCGAAGTCATGAAAAATGTCGCCGGCTACGATGTGTCGCGACTGAACACCGGCGCCCTGGGAACGCTGGGCGCCATCCTCGAAGTGTCGGTGAAAGTGCTGCCAAAGCCGGAAGCCACCGCCACCCTGGCTCTGGAGCGCCCGGCGACGGACTGCCGGGCCTGCAGCGAGGAATGGGTCCGCGGTGGCCGGCCGGTCACCGGGGTGGCTCATGATGGCGAGCAACTGCGGGTGCGGCTTGCCGGTACACCGTCCGCCGTGGACGATGCCGTCAAGGGCATTGGCGGCGAAGTCATGAACCCGGCCGAGGCGGATACGTTCTGGTCCTCGTTACGGGATCACCAGCATCCATTCTTTCAAAAGTCGGACAGGCCCGTCTGGCGTCTATCCCTGCCACCGGGGGCGGACCCGAAGCCTTTCGGAGGCGATCAGTTCGTTGACTGGGGCGGTCAACAGGTCTGGCTGACCGGCGATGTTGACCCCACCGTATTGCGACAGCAGGCCGCTGATGCCGGCGGCAGCGCCACCCTGTTTCGTGGACAGATGGCCGACCTTGAGGCCTTCCCGCCACTGGACGCGGTCAAGACCCGATTGCATGCCGCGCTCAAGGACGCCTTTGACCCCGAACGCATCTTCAACCCCGGGCGGCTGTACCCGGAGACGAAGGAGCACTAGCCCATGCAGACCCAACTGGCGGATTCCATTAAGCACACGGCGGCGGGCCGGGAGGCGGATGCCATCCTGCGCAAATGCACCCATTGCGGCTTCTGTCTGGCCAACTGCCCAACTTATCGGTTGCTGGGTGACGAGCTGGACAGTCCGCGGGGCCGAATTTACCAGATCAAGCAAGTGCTCGAGGGCGAGGCGCCCACGGAGAGCACCCAGCTCCACCTGGATCGCTGTCTCACCTGTCGGGCCTGCGAGACCACCTGCCCGTCGGGTGTGGAATATGGCCGCCTCGCGGATCTTGGCCGGGAGATTGTCGAGCAACAGGTCCCCCGGTCCGGCATGCAGCGCACCCTCCGCCTGGCGCTGCGGACGGTGCTGCCGCGCCGGTCGCTGTTCAGCGCCCTGCTGACGCTGGGGCGCTGGACCCGACCGCTGGTCCCGGGGGTGCTGCGCAAAAAGATCCGTCCGCGGCGTTCCGCCCTGCCCTGGCCGTCTGCTGACCGGCACCCTCGATTCGTTCTGATGCTGGAGGGCTGTGTCCAGCCCGGCCTGGAACCGCCGGTGAACCCCCAGACCGCCCGCGTCCTGGACGGGCTGGGGATCGGCGTCACCCGTACCCGCGAGGTGAGTTGCTGTGGTGCCATTGATCAGCATCTGGGCGCACCCGCGACGGCCGCTGACCGCATTCGGGCCAACATTGACGCCTGGTGGCCTCATATCGAGGCCGGTGCCGAAGCCATTGTCGTGAATGCCAGCGGCTGTGGTGCCCAGGTCAAGGATTACGGTCACCTGCTGGCCGATGATGATGACTATGCGGACAAGGCCGCCCGGGTGAGCGAACTCTGTGTCGATCCGGTGGAGCTGCTGGAGCGGCATGCCGATGAGCTGGTCCCCGCCGAGGACGCTCCGCGACGGATCGCTTTTCAGACCCCCTGCACACTCCAGCATGCCCAAAAGCTCAACGGCCGGGTGGACAAGCTGCTGGCCCGCATCGGCTTCGAGCTAACGCCGGTGCCGGATTCACACATTTGCTGTGGTTCTGCCGGGACCTATTCCGTCCTGCAGCCAAAACTCGCCGAGCAACTTCGCGCCCAGAAACTCGAGAATCTGTCCACGGGATCCCCCGAGATGATTGCCACCGCCAACATTGGCTGTCTGGTGCATCTGGACGAAGCCTCCGAGATACCGGTGCGTCACTGGCTGGAGTTGATCGAGGCCAACCCGGCGTCTTGAACCGGGACGCCGCCGGGTCCATCGGCGTGCGTTGCTATACTGCTCGGCATTCTGGAAACCGATGAGGCAAAGGGATGACGGAGCAGGCGTTGCCGCGGATCATCGACACCCACACGCTGGCCAAACAGCCGCCAAAAGACCATTGGCTGATCATTTTCGTCGGCGATGAGCCCGCCCATGCCGCCGGGCATATCCCCGGGTCGGTCTGCCTCGACTATGGCTGGCTCAATCGCCAGCAGCCACCCGCTGCCGGTCTTCTCCCGGATCTCGAGAGCCTCGCCGACTTGCTGGGTTCGCTGGGCATTACCCCCGACACCCATGTGATCGCCTACGACGCCAGCGGCAATGGTCGTGCCTCCCGACTGCTCTGGACCCTGGACTGCATCGGTCATCCGCACTGGTCGTTGCTGAGCGGAGGCCTCATGGCCTGGCAGGCGGACGATTACCCCCTCGAAACCGGCCTCGTGCCGTGGTCCTCCGCTCCGCCCTATCCGGTGCCAGCGGCCCCCACCCCGGCCCTCGCCCGCCGGTCGGATGTCATGGCGAGCATCGATATGCCGGAGGTGATGGTCCTGGACGCCCGCTCGCCCATGGAATACGCCGGCGCCGATGTGCGCGCCGCCCGGGGCGGGCATGTGCCCGGAGCGCTGAACCTCGAATGGACACAGAACTTTGATGCCGACAATGCCACCCGCCTGCTGCCGGCGGAGACATTGATGGCCATGTACCAGGACCTGGGGCTCACCCCGGACCAGGAGATCATCACCCACTGCCAGACCCATCATCGGTCTGCGTTGACCTATGTGGTCCTCCGTCATCTGGGGTTTGCCCGCGTCCGGGGCTACGATGGCTCCTGGTCAGAATGGGGCAATGACCCGGATTGCCCGGTGACAGCGGGCACCGAGCCCTAGATGGACAAGGGATGGATCAGCCGCGGCGCGCCGCCCCGCAGAACAGATGCTCGCGATAGTGCTCGAGCTCGCGGATGGAGTCGCGGATGTCATCCAGTGCCAGATGCGATGACCGCTTGGCGGTCCCCTCCGCCACCGCGGGCAGCCAGCGCCTGGCCAGCTCCTTCAGGGTGCTGACATCGATGTGCCGGTAGTGAAAATGGCGGAGCAGTGCCGGCATGAACCGGTGAAGAAAACGCCGGTCCTGGCAGATGCTGTTACCGCACATGGGCGACACACCGGTCGGCACCCACTGCTCCAGAAACGCCAGCGTTTGACGTTCTGCCTCGGCCTCGCCGATGTCACTGTCCCGCACCCGCTGCAGGAGGCCGGATCCACCGTGCTGGCGCTGATTCCAGTCGTCCATGGCCGCCAACACGGACTCCGGCTGGTGAACCGCCAGCACCGGCCCCTCGGCCAGGATATTCAGTTCCGCATCGGTCACGATGGTGGCGATCTCGATGATCCGGTCGTTGTCCACGTCCAGACCGGTCATCTCCAGATCAATCCAGATCAGGTTGTTCGCCGAGTGGCTCATCCTTCTCCCATGCCTGACTGCTCTCAACGGCCCGCAGTCTATCAGAGCAACGGCCGGCACTCGGCGCAGTGCGAGTGGGAAAGCCCATGACGCCCAGCGCCGACACCGCCCGTGTGGTCATGAGCACGGGCAATCATTGCGTGGTGGAAACCGATCAGGGCGACCTGCGCCGCTGCCAGCTGCCCAGCCGTCGCCACGCCCGGCCGGTCTGTGGGGACCGGGTTCAGTGGGACGACACCGACGGGACACCCACGGTCCGACGCGTGCTCGAGCGAGACAATGTCATCGAGCGCGGCGATTTCCGCGGCCATCCGCGACCCCTGGCGGCCAACATCCATCGCATGGTGCTGGTCATGGCGCCAGCCCCCACGCCGGACACCCTGCTGGCTGACCGCTACCACGTCCTGGCCGCTGCCATCGAGGTGCCCCTGACAGTCTGGATCAACAAGGCGGATTTCGGGGAGGGCCTGGCTACCCCGGCGGTCCAGCGCCTGCTGTGTGAACACTGCCCCGGGGACACACGGTCGCTGGCCGGCAGCGCCACCACCGGTGAGGGCATTGATGATCTCGAAGCCCTGATTCAGGGAGAGACCATCATTCTGGTGGGCCAGTCCGGGGTCGGTAAATCGTCCCTCACCCAGCGCCTGATCCCCTCGCTGGACCTGCGCATCAACACGCTCTCCGCACTAAGCGGCCAGGGCCGCCACACCACGACCACCACCCGTTTGTTCAGCCGTAACCGACAGTTTGCGGTGATTGACTCGCCGGGTGTGCGCACATTGCGCCTTGATCACCTGGATATTGCCGACGTGAACCGCGGCTTCCCGGAGATCGCCGCCGCCGCCCGCGGTTGCCGATTCCGCGACTGCCACCACGGCACGGAACCAGGGTGTGCGGTCAGGTCAGGACTCAAGGCCGGAACCATCCATGCCCAGCGCTTTGACAACTGGCGTCAACTGATGCGGGAAGCCGGGGGCTTTCAATGATCAGTAAAGTTGATCTATAGTTAAAGACAAGTTGAAACCGAGGACCCGGTCAGAACGACCTTAAGCCGTAAATAGTGCTACAGCACATTAGCCTCTCTCCCATTTCCCCCTCATCAGGCAGCGACCGGCGGCTCTCGAGCGACCTCCGTCCCCGCCTGATGTATTCCTCCGACCGCAATCCAACGATTTCCATCGCTTAGCAAAACGGAGAAAACCATGAAGAAGCGTTCTCTATACGCACTGGCCTTAACCGGCGCCATGCTGCCCATGGCCGCCAACGCGGAATGTGGTGACGTGTCCGTCGCCGAAATGAACTGGACCTCCGGTGGCATCATCACTGGCGTGACCGCTTTCCTGCTTGAGCAGGGCTATGGCTGCAACGTCACGGTGATTCCGTCGGCCACCACCACCGCGATCACCTCGCTGGCCGAGAACAATGAGCCGGACGTAGTGCCGGAGCTCTGGGTCAACTCGGCTCCCGTATTCTTCCGCCTGGAAGAAGAAGGGCGGGTCTTGAAGGCCTCGGATTCTTTCTCTGACGGCGGCACCGAGCACTGGCTGGTGCCGGATTACCTGGTGGAAGAAAACCCGGAGCTGGCCACCATTGAGGGTATTCTGGACAACCCGGACGCCGTCGATGGGGTTTTCCACAGCTGCCCGGACGGCTGGGGCTGCCGCATCGTGAGTGACGCGCTGGCCGAGGCCTTTGATCTCGAGGGCAATGGCATCGAGGTGTTCCACCACGGCTCCGGCGAGACCCTGGCGGGCGCCATGGCTTCTGCCTACGAAAACCGTGAGCCCTACTTTGGCTACTACTGGGGCCCCACCGCTCCGCTGGGCGCCTACAACTACGTCAATGTCGACCTGGGCCCTTATGACCAGGCCATCCATGACTGCAACCAGGACGTGGATTGCAACGAAGTGGGCGTGTCCAGCTTCCCGGCCGCTGACGTGTTCAACGTGGTAACCACCGACTTCGCCGATCGCGAGCCAGCGGCGTTCGGCCTAATCCAGAACGTCAGCTTCGAGAACGATCAGATGAGCGAGCTTCTGGCTTGGCACGGCGACAACAACGCCAGCGTCGATGAAGCCGTTGTCTACTACCTCCAGAACAATCAGGAGCAGTGGATGAGCTGGCTGAGCGACGACGCGCGGGCCAACCTCGAGGACCTCTTCTAAAAGACGGGTTTCGAGCATTAGGAACGCCGGGGTGGCCTGACCGCCCCGGCGTTTACTGTTTCCAACATTCGGGGATCCGGCTATGGCCACCTACGATTTCGTCTTTGACCGCCTCGGGCTTCGCAACTGGTGTGGAGAGAAAACCGGCGGCAACATGAGCATGCAAGACCTGCTACGGCAGCGCTCCGGCGACACTTCAACTTCTATTTGGGAGCTCCCCTTCCCGTCCCTGGACAATCTTCACGACGCCTGTCCGGCCGTTGCCCAGACTCGCAACCTCACCAGTGGTCTGGAGAGCGGCTTTCTGGGGGCAAGAGACAGCCTCCGTTTCATTCTCGACCCCATCACACAGCCACTGAGCTGGTTCCTGAATGGCGCATTGAACCTGTTTCAGACCGTGCCCTGGTGGATCATGATCCCGGCCCTGATGGCGGTGGTGTTCGTGGCCTCCAAATCCATGCGTCTGGTTGCCATGGTGGCGATCATGATTCTCTTCCTGGCCTTTATTGACCACTACGATTACGCCATGCAGACACTGGCCATTATCTTTGTCTGCTCACTGATCTGCGTGCTGCTGGGGGTGCCCATCGGCATCGCCATGTCACGAAGTAACGGCCTCCAGCGCGGGGTCATCCCGGTGCTGGACATGCTCCAGACCCTGCCGCCATTCGTCTATTTGATTCCCTTGATCTTCCTGTTCTCGGTGACCGAGCCCAAGCTCTATGGCATCGCCATCATCCTCTACGCCATCGTGCCGGTGATTCGCCTGACGGATCTGGGGATAAGGCTGGTGGACAAGGACGTGATCGAGGCGGCCGATGCCTACGGCATGACCGACCGACAGAAGCTCCGCGGGGTGCAGATCCCGCTGGCGTTACCGAACATCATGGCCGGGGTCAACCAAACGATCATGATGAGCCTGGCGATGGTGGTGATCGCCTCCCTGGTATCGGCGCCTGGTCTGGGCGTTCTCGTTCTGCGGGGCATTCGCAACCTGGAGCTGGGTGTGGGGCTGATCTCCGGCCTTGGCATCGTGCTGCTCGCCATCATTCTCGACCGGACGACCAAGGCCGCCCTGGCCCGGGTCAACACGGCCCAGCGTTAATGGAGCGGGACGAACGCAATGACTGACAACATCAAAATCTCCATCAAGAATCTGTACAAGATTTTTGGTGATGATCCGGCCTCGGCCTTAACCCGGGTCCACGCCGGTGTCGGCAAATCCGCGCTCCTCGAGGAGCACGGCCATGTGCTGGGCCTTCAGGACATTAACGTGGATATGGTGGATGGGCAGATTACCGTCATCATGGGCCTGTCCGGCTCGGGCAAATCGACGCTGATCCGTCACCTCAACCGCCTGATTGACCCCACGGATGGTCAGGTACTGGTGGACGGCGATGACGTCATGGGCTATGACCAAGAGACCCTCCGACAGCTACGTCGTCACCAGATGTCCATGGTGTTCCAGAAGTTCGCGCTGCTGCCCCATCGCACGGTGGCCGAGAATGCTGCCATGCCCCTGATCGTGCGGGGTGAAGACAAAGGCCCCGCGCTGCAGGAGGCCAGCAAGTGGCTGGAGCGGGTGGGGCTTCAGGGCAACGACAACCAGCACCCTCATCAGCTCTCCGGCGGCATGCAGCAGCGGGTGGGTATCGCCCGGGCGCTGACCTCCAACTCCGACATCATGCTGATGGACGAGGCCTTTTCCGCACTGGACCCGCTGATCCGCACGGATATGCAGGACCTGCTGCTGGAATTGCAGACGGAGCTGCACAAAACCATCGTTTTCATTACCCATGACCTCGATGAGGCGCTGAAGCTGGCCGATCACCTGGTCATCCTCAAGGATGGCTATATCGTCCAGCAGGGTGAGCCTCAGGAGATCCTGCTCAAGCCCAATGACCCGTACATTGTTGATTTCATCAGCGACATCAACCGGGCCCGGGTGCTGCGTGTGCGCTCGGTCATGCACCCCACCACTGATGCGGCGGAACACTCCTTTGCCGGTGAAGTGGATGGGGACAGCAACCTCGAGTCGGTGATCGCCGAATCCGGCGGCGACACCAACTATGTCTACCGCGTCATGAGCAACGGCGAGCAAATCGGCGTGCTGGACATGAAGGATCTGGTCAAGGCCCTGGTGCCCACCAGCGCCGCCGAGGACGGGTTGCGCGGCAAGGTCTGACGCTTTTTCCAAGCCATAAAAAAACCCCGCCAGCTCAACAGCCGGCGGGGTTTTTTATTGGGCAACGGCTGCCTCAGGCCTCGAGATCGAAGCGGTCGGCGTTCATCACCTTGGTCCAGGCATTCACGAAATCCTTGACGAACTTCTCCTGGTTGTCGTTCTGGGCATACAGCTCAGAGTAGGACCGCAGAATCGAGTTGGATCCGAACACCAGGTCCGCCCGGGTGGCCGTCCACTTGAGCTCATCGGTCTGACGATCCCGTACCTCATAGCGATTGCTGGCCACCGGCTTCCAGGTGTTGCCCATATCGCAGAGGTTGACGAAGAAGTCATTGGTGAGCGCGCCCTCACGATCCGTGAACACACCGTGCTTCGAGCCACCATGGTTGGTGCCCATGGCACGCATGCCGCCCACCAGCACCGTCATTTCCGGCCCGGTGAGTCCTAGCAGCTGAGCGCGGTCCAGCATCAGCTCCTCGGCACTGACCACATAATCCTTCTTCATCCAGTTGCGGAAGCCGTCGGCCTCCGGCTCGAGGACTTCGAAGGATTCGGCGTCGGTCTGCTCCTCGGAAGCGTCACCCCGTCCCGGCGCAAACGGCACGTCCGTGGAGAGACCGGCCGCCCGGGCGGCCTGCTCCACACCGACATTACCGGCCAGCACGATGACATCGGCCAGGCTGGCGCCACTCTCGCGAGCGATGGGCTCGAGAACGCCAAGGACCTTCTGCAGCCGCTGCGGCTCATTGCCTTCCCAGTCTTTCTGAGGTGCCAGACGGATCCGCGCCCCATTGGCACCACCCCGCAGGTCGGATCCCCGGAAGGTACGGGCACTATCCCAGGCGGTGGCCACCATTTCGCTGACGCTCAGCCCACTGTCGGCGATTTTGGCCTTGACCGCATCCACGTCGTAATCGGTGCTGCCCGCCGGGACCGGATCCTGCCAGATGAGGTCTTCGTCGGGTACGTGTGGGCCGATGTAGCGGGCTTTCGGGCCCATGTCGCGATGGGTCAGCTTGAACCAGGCCCGGGCGAATACCTCGGAAAAGTACTCCGGGTCATTGTAGAAGCGCTCGGAGATCTTCCGGTAGGCCGGATCCTTGATCATCGCCATGTCCGCATCGGTCATGATGGGGTTAAGGCGAATGGAGGGATCCTCCACGTCCACGGGCTTGTCTTCTTCCTTGATGTCCACCGGCTCCCACTGCCAGGCACCGGCCGGACTCTTCTTGAGCTCCCAGTCGTAATTGAACAGCAGATCGAAATAGCCGTTGTCCCACTGGGTGGGATGGGTGGTCCAGGCGCCTTCAATGCCGCTGGTGACCGTGTCGCGGCCGACGCCCCGGGTGCTGTGGTTGTTCCAGCCCAGGCCCTGCTCTTCAACGTCAGCGGCTTCCGGGTCGGGACCCAGCAGTTCGGCATCGCCATTGCCGTGACATTTGCCCACGGTGTGACCGCCAGCGGTCAGCGCCACCGTCTCTTCGTCGTTCATGGCCATGCGCGCGAAGGTGACGCGGACCTGCTCGGCGGTTTTCAGGGGATCCGGATTACCGTTCACCCCTTCCGGGTTCACGTAGATCAGCCCCATCTGCACCGCGGCCAGCGGATTCTCCATGGTCTCCGGCTGCTCGACGTCCTCATAACGCTCTTCACTGGGCGCTAGCCATTCCTTCTCGGAACCCCAGTAGATGTCCTTTTCGGGATGCCAGATGTCCTCGCGACCATAGCCAAAGCCGAAGACTTTCAGGCCCATGGACTCGTAGGACACCGTGCCGGCGAGAATGATGAGGTCGGCCCAGCTGACCTGGTTGCCGTATTTCTGCTTGAGAGGCCAGAGCAGGCGCCGCGCCTTGTCCAGGTTGGTGTTATCCGGCCAGGAGTTCAGGGGCGCGAAGCGCTGATTGCCGGTCCCGCCGCCACCGCGGCCGTCTGACGTCCGATAGGATCCGGCGGCGTGCCAGGCCATGCGGATCATCAGACCACCATAGTGGCCCCAGTCCGCCGGCCACCAAGACTGGCTGTCCTTGAGCAGGGCGTGCATGTCGTTCCACAACGCCTGGTGGTCGAGCTTTTTCACTTCCTCGCGGTAGTTAAAATGCTCGCCCAGGGGATTGGTCTTGCTGTCGTGCTGATGGAGGATGTCGAGGTTAAGCGCATTCGGCCACCACTCCATGTTGTCGCTGCCTTCGGTGGTGGCGCCGCCATGCATAACCGGGCATTTGCCCGCCTTGTCCATGTCCGCTGCTGCCATATGACTGATGCTCCTGTCGTTCAAAACGAGGGTTGAGTGAATTCGAGGGGCCCCCGGCCCCGTAACGCCATCCGTTATAACAGACACAGCGCTAAATGGAATTTGTCTGGGCCAATCACAGGGATTGACCCCGGTTATGAGACAGGGCGTCTGCGGTTGATCCGGCCTATGATCAGGCGGCGCTGGACGCCTTGGTGACCGTCCAGTCCGACGATCGCCCGGCGCGGGCCCGGGCATCGCCGGCGTCCACCGGCAATTGCTGGAGCACCGCATCCGCCACGGTCTCGGCGGTGATCGCGGACAGAGTCCAGCCCAGGTGCCCGTGCCCGGTGTTATAAAACACATTGGACTGCTTGCCAGGGCCCACCCGCGGCATCATGTCCGGCATCATCGGCCGCAGCCCGGCCCAGGGAATCACCCGATCCGTCCGAACACCCGGGAAGTAGCTCTCGCACCATCGCACCAGCGGCTCGACACGGTCAGAGCGGATATCCAGATTGAAGCCGTTGAACTCGGCGGTCCCGGCGATACGGAACCGGTCTTCGCCCAGACGGGAGGTCACCACTTTGGCGTCATCATCCAAAAGGCTCACCCAGGGGGCGGCCTGACGGCTTTCCTCATCATCCAAGGAAACCGTGATGGAGTAGCCTTTGACCGGATAGACGTTAACCCGATCACCTAGCTGGCGCGCAATCCGTCGACTGTCGACGCCGGCGCAGACCACCACGGCGTCGAACGACTCGGTCTGCTGCTCCTCGCCCTGCTGCCAGCGGATATCCACCCCCCGGTCATGGCGGCTGACCTGATGGATCTCGGTCTCGAAGCGCATGTCCGCGCCCTCAGCCTGGCATCCGTCCGCCAGCCCGCGGGTGTAGCGGTGGATGTCACCGGTAAAGTCGCTTTCGGTGTAATAGCCGCCCACAAAGTCGCCCTCGAGGGTGGGCTCGAGCTGGCGAATTTCCTCCGGGGTCACCGCCCGACGCTCCAGTCCACCCGCAGCGAGCATACGAGTCACTTCACCCGCGTGATCAAACTCTTCGCGGGTTTTGTAGAAGTGCAGAATGCCGCGTTGCACGCAGTTGAAATCGACGCCATGGCGCTCGGCCTTCTCCAGCAGGATCTCACGAGCCGCAATGGCCATGCGGGCGGTTTCGGTGGTGTTGGCTTCGTAATGGGGAATGGCCCGGATGAACTCGGCCATCCAGCTGTATTTGTGCCAGCTGGGCCGCGGGTTGACGAGCAGTGGCGCGTTCTTCTTTGCCAGCCACTTCAGGCCCTTGAAGACCATCGCCCAGCGGTTCCAGGTCTCAGCATTGGAGGCCGACAACTGCCCACCATTGGCATAGGAGGTCTGCATGGCGGGGTATCGATTGCGGTCGAACAGGGTGACGTCGAAGCCGCGGTCCATCAGACTGGAGACGGTGGTCACGCCGGTTACGCCGGCGCCAATGACAGCGATGCGGGTCATGGTGATTCCTCCGTGACGCAAGGTTCCCCCGCCAGTCACTGGCGGGCATGGTCCCCTCTGTCGCGAAGTCCCGGCGCGGTGGCCGGAGCCATGCTTCAGATTGTCAAACCCGACGCGGTCCTTTTGCCTGAGAGATTCCGGGGGGTTGCTCCTTCGGCGCCAGCATTACGCTGATCTCTCCCGCGTAGGCGAACACTTGGATTGTGGAGGCATCGCTGCCGGTGTGCAAGGGCGATGCCCGGTCACCTGGACTTCATTCCCCCGAGCTCGCCCCCATGACGTGATCCAGCTCCACGCCGGACAGCACCACATGGCTGGCCCGCCCCACAATCAGCGGGTCCGGACGGCCGACAATGCGGGGGTCCTTGTCTGGATAGTCGATGGTGGAGAGAAAATGCTTCATGCACTCCAGCCGAGCCCGCTTCTTGTCCTTGGACTTGATCACTGTCCATGGCGCATCGGCGGTGTCGGTGTAGAAGAACATGGCTTCCTTGGCCTGGGTGTACTCGTCCCACTTGCCCAGGCTCTCCTTATCGATGGGAGAGAGCTTCCAGCGTTTCAGGGGATCGGTTTCCCGTGAACTGAACCGGCGGCGCTGCTCCTCGGGAGTGACGGAAAACCAGTACTTGTAGAACCGGATACCGGAACGGACCAGCATGCGCTCGAACTCCGGCGCCTGGCGCATGAACTCGAGGTAGTCCGTTGGCGTACAGAAACCCATGACCCGCTCGACACCGGCGCGGTTGTACCAGGAGCGGTCATAGAAGACCATTTCGCCAAGGGTCGGCAGGTGCTCAATATAACGCTGGAAATACCACTGCCCCAGCTCTTTTTCGGACGGTTTGTTGAGCGCCACCACCCGGGCAAATCGCGGGTTGAGATGCTCGTTGAACCGCTTGATGGTGCCGCCCTTGCCCGCGGCATCGCGCCCCTCGAAAAGAAACACAAACCGCTCACCGGTCTCGATGGCCCATTTCTGCACCTTCAGCAGTTCCGCCTGCAGGAGCGCCTTCTCGGCCTCATAGCTCTTACGCGCCATCTTGTAGCGATAGGGATAGCGTTCCGACTCGAAGAAGCGGCGAATCTCATCGGCCGTCAACGTGTCGGGATCAGGCCGCCAGGCGTAGTTCTTGGGCGCTTTTTTCAGGCGTGGACCCGGATCGGATTCCGGTGCTTCCGCCAGCGCCTTCATGGCGTCAACGGCTCGTGGCGCAGGGGCTCGGCTGGACATGATTTTCTCCAAATTCGGGGCAAACGCCCACTCCACCACCTTACCCGGTTGCTCGGGGCGACCCTTGATGTCGATCAAATCGGGGGGAGTTCGCGCCCACAACCCAGCTGATCAGCTCGAACCCGTCATCTGTTCGTACCGAGGGTTCGAACCCCTACATGCTTCAACCAATAAAAAAGGGGCCGATGGCCCCTCTTTCATTGGTTGGCGGAGAGGGAGGGATTGATTCGGCCCTACGGGCCTCACCCTTCGGGCGCGTCGCTGCGCTCCGCGTCCCAATCGCCATCCGGCGATTGGTCGAACCCGTCATCTGTTCGTACCGAGGGTTCGAACCCCGGCATGCTTCAACCAATAAAAAAGGGGCCGATGGCCCCTCTTTCATTGGTTGGCGGAGAGGGAGGGATTGATTCGGCCCTACGGGCCTCACCCTTCGGGCGCGTCGCTGCGCTCCGCGTCCCAATCGCCATCCGGCGATTGGTCGAACCCGTCATCTGTTCGTACCGAGGGTTCGAACCCCGGCATGCTTCAACCAATAAAAAAGGGGCCGATGGCCCCTCTTTCATTGGTTGGCGGAGAGGGAGGGATTCGAACCCTCGGTACGGGGTTACCGTACACGCGCTTTCCAGGCGCGCTCCTTCGACCGCTCGGACACCTCTCCAGAAGACGCGTAGCCTAATCCACCGGCATCAGCCGATCAATCATTGCCTTTGCCCGGGCTGTAGACCGGCATCGGGAAGGGCGTGACATTGCCATCGGTGTCGGAAATTCGGGCCGGGCCTTCCTTTTCCACCTCGTCAATGCGAACGATGGCGTGCATGGGAATGTAGGTACGCCGGACGCCGGCGAACTCGCTCTTGAGCTTTTCCTCGGCGGGGTCCACCACGACCTGTGTGCGCTCGCCAAAGGTGAGCTCCTCGACCTCGACAAAGCCCAGCAGCCCGCCATCGGAGACTCCGCGGGCATAGATTTCGTAGATCTTCCCCTGACTGTGAAAGACCACCCGATAAATTCGCTCGGCCGACGACATGGCGACTCCATTGAAAAGGCATGGCTGAACCGCGCAGATTAACATGCTGACCCCGCCGGCACACGGCTGCCTCGACCGGGGTGGCCGGCCCGTTGATAATGGATGGCCATCTTTCAATGACCAGTACGGGGTGATTATGCACGCCTGGGAAGGCCAGAATTTCACTGATGTGGCGTTGCTGCCGCAGCGCCGGGATCCACGCCGATTCCAGCTGGGCTGTGCCACCACCAACGGGCAACATCTGGTCCTGCAGTGGTTTCGCAACATGCCGGAAATCACTCAGTGGCTTCGTCGCATGGAGCCCCAGCGATGGGGCTTGCGGGGGGCCGACCTGATCGCCATTAAACCATCACTGGAAGCCGTGCTGACCGAGGTGGATGTCCACGGTTTGAGCGAGACCAGCCGGCAGGCGCACAACGCCGCCGCCGAGCCCCATTATTCGTTGGTCTGGTGGGGGGACTTCACCACGTTTGCGGCGGGCGGTGACACCTGGTCACGGCAGTTTCTGGAAAATAGCGGAATCACCCCGGTCAGTGACGCTGACAATCAGGCGGCCAAGGAACTCCACGAGGCGCTGCGTGCCCGGGCCGAGGCCGAGAACCAGATCTGGCTTGCGCGCCAGGCATCGTCCTCGTAGTCTCAAACCCATGAACAAGCCCTGCCTTTTCTGCGAAATCGTCGCCGGTCGGATCGATGCCGACATCGTCTATCAGGATGATCAGGTCACGGCGTTCCACGACATTCACCCTCAGGCGCCGGTGCATGTGCTGGTGATCCCGAACCGGCATATCCCCACCATGCTCGATCTTGAGCCGGAGGATGCGCCGCTGATCGGTCACATGCACGTCACCGCGAAACACCTGGCCCATGAGCTGGGAATCGCCGATAACGGCTACCGGAGTATTTTTAATTGCGGGACGGCAGCGGGGCAGACCGTTTGGCACATCCATCTGCACATCATGGGGGGCCGCAGCATGGGTTGGCCGCCCTGGCCGGGGAACTGAATGAAATTCTTCGTTGATACCGCCATGGCGGATGACATCCGCGAGCTCAATGACTACGGACTGCTGGATGGCGTGACCACCAATCCGTCTCTGGTCGCCAAATCCGGTCGCGACTTTAAGGAAGTCGTGGGCGAGATTTGCCGGATTGTGGACGGGCCAGTATCCGCGGAAGTCGCCGCCCTGGATTTCGACGGCATGATGGCCGAAGCCCGGGTCCTGGCGGCGATTGCCGACAATGTGGTGATTAAGCTGCCGCTGACGCTGGATGGCCTGAAGGCCTGTCGACGGCTGCGGGCGGACGGCGTCCACGTCAACGTCACCCTCTGCTTCGCCGCCAATCAGGCCCTGCTGGCTGCCAAGGCCGGGGCCAGCTACATTTCGCCTTTCCTGGGTCGGCTGGATGACATCAACCTCGACGGCATGGAGCTCATTCGAGACATCCGCGCGATTTACGACAACTACGGCTTTGAAACCGAGATACTCGCCGCCTCGATCCGTACCGCCAATCATGTCAAGGAAGCCGCCATCGCCGGCGCGGATGTGGCCACCATCCCGCCAGCGGTGATCCGCGGCCTGGCCAGCCACGTCCTGACCGACAAAGGCCTGGATCAGTTTGTCAAAGACTGGCAGGCGACGGGGCAGTCAATCCTCTAGGTCACCAAGCAGTTCGCTGACCACCGTCTGCCGCAACCAGCGGTGCATGGCATCGGCGTGGTGACGCGCGTGCCAATAAAGGTACATGGGAAACCCGCCGGCGCGCAGCTCATCGGGCAATGGTCGGCGGACGATTCCCCCGTGCTGGCTCAGGCGGCGGGCCATGCGGTGTGGCAGCGAGAAAATGACGTCGCTGTCGAGGCAAGCGTCCGGGACGTTAAAAAAACTTGAGAGCCGCACCATGACCCGGCGTGAGCGCCCCAGACGCCGCAGCTGATCATCCATCAATGCCGGTCCCTCGCCGGTGATTGAGACGATGCCGTGGTTGGCGTCCAGAAACCGGCTCAGGGTCATTTCGCCACTGGCCAGCGGGTGCTTTGCGCTCATCAGGCATTCGGACCAGGTCCGGTCGATCACCCGGCGGTGAAATTGATCGGCGTTGCGCCGGGGCTCCAGTCCGCTGATCGCGAGATGCAGCTGGCCCCGGGCAAGCCGCGTGAAAAAATCACCCGGGTGCGAATAGATCTCCAGGTCCATGCCGGGGGCATCGCGGCGCACCACCGAAACCATATCGCCCAGATAAATGCTCGCCTCCAGATCCAGGCAGCCCAATCGAATGGAACCACTGGCCCGGGCAGGATCAAAACTCGTGGCCGACACCAGCTGATGGATCTCCCCGAGGACGCGATCCAGTGGCTCCTGCAGGTGCATGGCCCGATCGGTGAGGGAAAGCCCGTCGGGACCCCGCACCAGCAAAGGATCATCAAAAACCTCGCGCAGGCGCTTCAGTGAGCGACTGACCGCTGGCTGGCTCATGCCCAGCTGCTCTGCCGCCCGGCTGACATGCTGGGCAGCCAGTAGGGCCCGGAGTATCACCAGCAAGTTGAGATCCAGAGCTCGGAGATCCACTTGGCGCATGCCCGTGATGTTAATTATTTATTTTACGCATCAAAAGACCCTAGCCTATGCTGACCGCTGATATCTACGAAAAGGAGCAATGGCATGGCAAATATTCTCGTTCTCTATTACTCGATGTATGGCCACATGGAGACCATGGCCCATCGCGTGGCCGATGGCGCCCGGGCGGTCGAAGGCACGACGGTTACCGTCAAGCGGGTACCGGAGACCATGGACGACCAGGCCTTCGAAGCAGCCGGTGGGAAGGCCGATCAGGAAGCCCCCGTGGCCCGACCGGACGAACTGGCCGATTACGATGCGATAATTTTTGGCACTCCGACGCGTTTCGGGAATATGTGCGGCCAGATGCGGACGTTCCTGGATCAGACAGGGGGTCTGTGGGCCAGCGGCGCTCTCGCCGGCAAAGTCGCCAGCGTGTTCACTTCCACGGGCACCCGGGGCGGCGAGGAGCAGACCATTACCTCAACCTGGTTGACGCTGGCCCATCACGGGATGGTGCTGGTACCCCTGGGTTATACCAATCCGGTGCAGTTTGATATCTCGAAGGTGAGCGGTGGCAATCCGTACGGTGCTGCCACCATCGCGGGTGCGGATGGCTCCCGCCAGCCCGATGACCGCGAGCTGGAAATCGCCCGCCACCAGGGCGAGCGTGTGGCGCAGATCACCCGCAAACTCCACGGCTAGGCGATTGATCCAGGCCGGGCCCGGCCTACCAGTGACCGGTGCCCGGCTCCCCTTTCCAGGGGCCGACCAGTTCCGGGGTAACCCAGCCGCCGTAATACCGACCCGACTGGGCTTCGACTGGCTGGCCATCCACGACACAATCCAGTTTTTCGGGGTAGCAGGAAAACCAGCCGGCAATCGCTTCGGCGCCGCTCAGTGGTGAACGGTAAGTCCAGACCGCCGCTTCGATGACGCCATCCGCACACACCACATCAAAGTAATTGGCTTCGCCTTTCCACTCGCAAAAAGTGCGATGCTCTGAAGGACGGAGTCGGTGGGAATGAAAAGCTTCCGGAGGCAGATAAAACGCCGGCGGGCTGCCCGTTTCCAGCGCCCGAATGGAATGGGAGCTGTGAGCCAGCTGTTCACCACTGGCCCACACCACCACCGGGCGTGAATCAGGGACATAAGCCGGTGGCCGGGGGTAATCCCAAACCGATTCCTGCTGCGGCCCCGGCACTACGGCAAAGTCGGGGCGGGACTGACCCCGGTAGGACCAGGCCGCCCGGCGGGCGTCGAGATCTCGATCGCTCATGGCAACCCTCGCCGGCTTTTTAATAGATGGCGCGCCCGGGAGGATTAGCTCGGCCCTCCGGGCCTCGTGCTCTCGCGCTGCGCGCTCGGGTCGAACCCCTATTCGCTTGTTGGGGGTTCGAACCCTCCTCCGGGTATCTATTAAAAAACCGGCTTGCAGCCGGCTTTTTAATAGATGGCGCGCCCGGGAGGATTAGCTCGGCCCTCCGGGCCTCGTGCTCTCGCGCTGCGCGCTCGGGTCGAACCCCTATTCGCTTGTTGGGGGTTCGAACCCTCCTCCGGGTATCTATTAAAAACCGGCTTGCAGTACTTTTAATAGATGGCGCGCCCGGAGGATTAGCTCGGCCCTCCGGGCCTCGTGCTCTCGCGCTGCGCGCTCGGGTCGAACCCCTATTCGCTTGTTGGGGGTTCGAACCCTCCTCCGGGTATCTATTAAAAAACCGGCTTGCAGCCGGCTTTTTAATAGATGGCGCGCCCGGGAGGATTCGAACCCCCAACCTCCTGATCCGTAGTCAGGTGCTCTATCCAGTTGAGCTACAGGCGCTTTGCGAGGAGCGCGAATTATGGGGGCTTTGTAGATGGTGGTCAAGCGGATACCCTGTCCACAGCAACATCCCCAACCGCGTGCGGAATTGATGGACATGGAGAAATTGTTATATTATTACACTAGAAATTTCGCACTGGGCCTCGCTCTGGGAATCAGCGTGTTGGCGGGTCAGGCCGCTGCTCATCCCCATGGCTGGATCGACGTACGAGTCAACGTGGTCGTCGACGACGAAGAGCGTCTGGTGGCCTTCGAGCAGCAGTGGAAAATGGATCCGTTCTACAGCATCGCTCTGATTGAAGAACTCGAGCTGCTGGCTCCGGACAACCGCGATGAGGCGCTGGCCCTGATGGCCGAAGAAATGAAGATCAACCTGGCGCCGGAAGACTTCTTTACGGAAATCCGAATCGATGATGAATCGATGGCCTTCGACGCAGTGGAAACCTACCGACTCACGGCGACCGACTCCGAAGTGACCCTGCATTTCACCCTGCCTCTGGCCTCGCCACCGGTCATCACCGGCCAACCCGTGGTCTACAAAATCTTCGAGCCCACCTATTTTCTCGAGATGCTCCACGACGCCGATCGCGACGGGCCACTTCCCGACTCCCTGACCGTGCAGGGCCCTCTGGAGTGTGAGACGGATATCGAGGCCGCCGACCCGGATCCGAAACTCGTCATGGAGGCCGCCCGAATCCCGATTGATGAAGAGGCCGAGTACGGCCTGGGACGTCACTTTGCCGAGACGGTGACCATTCAATGCCGATAGCCGGGCGACGCGTTCTTATCGGGCTGCTCGGGGTCGGGGCCATCGCCCTTCTCGCCCTGGCTCTCCAGCCGGCTTTCCAGTCCCTCACGGTTCAGATTCTCCAATGGCAGCGCGCCCTGCATCGGCTGCTGACCACCGCGATTATGGAGTTCTCCGCCCTGTCCACGGCGGCGACCTGGGGTTGGCTGCTGGGAGTGAGTTTTGCCTACGGCGTTTTCCATGCCGCCGGGCCGGGGCACGGCAAAGCGGTGATCACCACCTACCTGCTCTCCCATGACAGCGCCAGCCAACGGTCGGCCCTGCTGCTCTCCCTGGCGTCATCGCTGGCACAGGGGCTGACGGCCATCACGCTGGTCAGCGTGCTGGTAATCGGGCTTGGCTGGGTGACCCGGGAAGCCATGGGCAGTGTTTATTGGGTAGAGCAGGCCAGTTTTGCCGTGGTCACGCTTCTCGGGGTCTGGTTGTGTTTCCGCGCTATTGGCCGCCTCCGCAAGCCCGGTCATGGCGGATGCTGTGGCGGACACCATGGACATCACGGGGCGCTCCGGCCCCCGGCGGACTGGCGCACGGCCCTGGGCATCGTCGCTGGCGTCGGCATCCGGCCCTGCACCGGCGCCGTTCTGCTGCTCGGGGCCGCGGTGCTCCTTGGTGAGTTCTTGGTGGGGATCGCCGCGGTGGTGGTGATGTCTCTGGGCACGGCCCTCACGGTGTCGGCGCTGGCGCTTATCAGCGTCCATGCCCGGGAGTGGGCTCAGCGCTGGAGCGGCGCGGCCACCGGTGGTGTGGTCCGCCTGGGCGGATGGGCCGCGCTGGTGGGCGGAGCAATCATCGTCATGATCGGCGCGTCGCTGCTCATGGCCAGCGGCACGGAGCCGGTGACCAGCCCGCTGCTGAACAACCCGGGGGTTCGTTTACGCTAAAAGCCCGATCCCGTATCCGCTGAATCCGCGCCCCCACCTGCGCTATGCTTTTTCACTTCTGAAAATTTGGGGGCAGAAAAATGCTTGAACGCTATTTCGGACTGGCGGAAACCGGCACCAACCTGCGACAGGAGGTTCTGGCCGGTCTCACCACCTTTCTCACCATGGCCTATATCGTCGTGGTTAACCCGAGCATCCTCTCCGACGCCGGCATGGAATGGGGAGCGGTTTTCGTGGCGACCTGCCTGGCGGCGGCACTGGGCTGCCTCATCATGGGGTTGTATGCCAACTACCCGTTTGGCCTGGCTCCCGGCATGGGTTTGAATGCCTACTTCACCTACGGCGTGGTGCTCGGCATGGGCATTGCATGGCCGACGGCACTCGGGGCGGTGTTCGTCTCAGGCATCCTATTTTTGATCATCTCGCTGTTGCCCATCCGCGAATGGATCATTAATGCCATTCCCCTTTCCCTGAAAATGGCGATCTCGGCAGGGATCGGTTTTTTCCTGGCCATTATCGCGCTGAAGAACGCCGGAGTCGTGGTGGAGAGCCAGGCCACCCTGGTGACCCTGGGCGATCTGTCAGCTCCACCGACCCTGCTCGCGTTGCTCGGCTTTTTCATCATGATCGGACTCAGCCACCACCGGATTCCGGGGGCCGTGCTCATCGGCATTATTGCGGTCAGCTTGATTGGCGTGCCTTTTGGCGTCGCCGAGTTCGACGGCGTGGTGTCGCTGCCGCCGGATCCGAGCGCCACTTTCCTGGCCATGGACATCGTCGGAGCACTTGAGCTGGGGCTCATCACCGTGGTGCTGGTGTTCCTGTTCATCGACCTGTTTGACAGTTCCGGCACGCTGGTGGGCCTGTCTCACCGCGCCGGATTCCTGGACAGTGAAGGGCGGCTCGGTCGCCTGCGCAGCGCCCTGGTGGCCGACTCCGGCGCCACCATCGGCGGCGCGGCGCTGGGCACCTCCACTACCACCACCTACATTGAGAGTGCGGCGGGCGTGAACGCTGGCGGTCGGACGGGCCTCACCGCGGTGGTGATTGCGGCGATGTTCCTGGTGTCCCTGTTTTTCCTGCCCGTGGTCAGCGCCATCCCGGCCTATGCCACCGCCCCCGCCCTGCTGTTTGTCGCGTGCATGATGGCCCGCGGCCTGGCCGAGCTTCAGTGGGATGACATCACCGACACGGCACCGGCGGTGGTGACGGCCATCGCCATGCCGCTCACCTTTTCCATTGCCGACGGCATGGGTCTCGGTTTCATCACTTACGTGGCTGGCAAGACCCTGGCGGGTCGAGCTCGCGAGGTTCATGTCGCCGTGTGGGTGATAGCGGTGCTGTTCGCCCTGCGATTCCTGTTCATCCATTGACCCGGACGGCTAACGGCGGGCGAAGAGGTCTCTCGCGGCCGCTTCGCCCGCCGGCCGCAGAATCAGCAGCGCGCCGCGCTGCTCCACCAGATCCTGGCCGATGGCGTGCTCGATGACGCGATCGGCATGGGACTCTGGCCAGCTGAGATGACCCACCAGCGCGGCCCGGGTATTCTCCTGGGGCATGCGGCGGGTGCCCTGATGACTGAGCAGATGCGCCAGCATCACTCGACAGTCATGCCGAAGCGTCTCCTGCCGGCGTTGAAGCGCCTGAACCAGTAAGCCCTGCCGCGGGCTGAACAACAGCGCCAGGGCAAACCAGACACCGGTCATGGTGGCCATCATCCCCGCAATGGACACATCCCAGAAAACCGCCAGTGCATACCCCACGGGACAGGCCAGCGCCCCCAGCACCACCGCCAGCAGCGTCATCAGCCAGACCCGCTGGGTGAGCAGATACGCCGTCGCCGGGGGGACGATCACGAAGGCAATGAACAGAATCGCCCCGACCGCGTCGAAGGCGGCCACCGCGGTAATGCTGGTCAGGGTCATGAGCGCGTAATAAAGGGCCGTCGGGAACAGCCCCAGCGACGCCGCCAGCGCCGGATCAAATACCGCCAGCTTGAGCCGATGCCAGAAGGCGACCACAAACAGCAGGTTGGCCAACAGCACCAGACCCAGCGTCAGGGTCGAAACCGGGATCTCGAAGCCCGCGATCGGCCGGGTGTTCAGCCAGACAAAGCCAATTTCCCCCAGCAGAATGGTGTCCACGTGAATGTGAACCTGTCGGGCATAAAGGGAGATCAGGAGCACCCCCGCGGCAAATAGCGCCGGGAAGACCAGACCAATGGCCGCGTCCATGCGTACCAGCCGGGACTGGGCGATCCACTGGGTCAGCACGACGGTAAGCACTCCGGCCAGTGCCGCGCCAATCACGGGAATCGGTCCGCTGAGTTGCCGGGTCACCAGCCAGACCAGAATGATCCCGAACACAATGGAATGGCTGATGGCATCGGAGAGCATGGCGCTACCGCGCAGGACCAGAAAAGTGCCCAGCAGGGCCGCGGAGGCCGCTGCCAGCATGCCGGTGATCAGGATGCTCGCGGTGATCACCGTTTCAGCCCCCGAACCGGCACATGCCGGCGCCGGAGATCCGCGCTCGATCGGGATTCGCGGGTCAGCGTCCGTGACAGACGTCGGCGAGCCCGCCATCGCCAGATGACGCCGCGCCCCGGCGCCAGCGTCAACGACACCAGCACAATGGCGGAAATCAGCAGAACCACCACCGGGCCGGTGGCCAGGCCGCGCCCCGTGGCGCTGATCAGCGCGCCACTTCCACCCGCCAGCGCCCCCAGGAAGCCGGCGAGAACCACCATGCCCGCCAGTGACCCGACCCACTGACGGGCAGCCGCGGCGGGAGCGATGAGCATGGCCACCATCAGGATGACGCCCACCAGCTGCAGGCCGACCACCACCGCCACCGCGACGATCAGGGTCAGGGCAGACTGCAGGACCATTACCGGCAACCCCGCCGCCCGGGCCGACTCCGGATCGAAGGTCACCAGCTTGAATTCTTTCCACAACAGCAGAACCACCGCTGCAATCAGGACGCCGGCCACCGCCATCAGCTGAATGTCCCCGCGGGTAATGGCGGCGGCCTGGCCAAACAGAAAAGTGCTGAGCCCGGCGGCACCGGCATCACCCCGGGACTGGATCACCGTGAGCAGAACCGTACCGATGGCGAAATAGACGCTGAGCGCGATCCCCAGGGCCGCGTCGGTCTTGAGCCGGGTGCAGCGGGTGATCACCAGCACGGTACCCGCCGCCAGTCCGCCGGTGACCAGCGCTCCGGCCAGCAACAGGCCAAGGTGGCGATCACCGGCGATCAGAAAGCCGAGGCAGACCCCGGGGAGCGCGGCGTGGCTGAGGGTATCGCCCAGGAGGCTCTGTTGACGCAGCACCGCGAAGCTACCGAGCACCCCGCTGATCGCGCCCAGCAGCGCGGCCCCGATGACCACCAGCTGAACCACCCGGCTTCCCAGCAGTTCTGCAAGCAGGCTCATGGCGTCAAACGACGTCCATAAGTGGCCCGAAGGTTGTCTTCGGTAAAAACGCTTTTCAGCGGCCCCTGTGCCACCACCTGGACATTGACCATGATCAGCCAGTCGAAATGGGCCTCGACGTTGGTCAGGTCGTGATGGACAACAATGAGGGTCTTGCCGCGGTCACGAAGCCGTTTGAGCAGATCCAGAATGATCCCTTCGGTGGTGATGTCCACACCCGCGGTTGGCTCATCGAGGATCATGAGGGGCGCGTCCTGAACCAGCGAGCGTGCGATGAACACCCGCTGCTGCTGCCCACCGGAGAGCTCGCTGATCTGACGGTGGGCCAGGTCCGCCATCTCCACTTCGTTCAGGGCTGCCATGGCACGCGCCCGGTGGTCGCGCCCCGGCCGCCGGAACCATCCTATTTCGCCGTAGAGCCCCATTTCCACCACATCCACCGCCGTCGTTGGAAAATCCCAATCGACACTGTGGCGCTGGGGTGCATAGGCAATCTGTCGGCGCATCTCCTTTACCGGTCGCCCGAAAAAACGGACATGGCCTGCCACGGGGCGCAGCAGGCCAAGTACCGATTTCAACAGCGTGGATTTACCGGCACCATTGGGGCCAATAACGGCCGCCATCACCCCCGGTGGCACGTCCACATCGATATCCCAGAGGACCGGGGCTTGACCGTAGGTCACGGTCAAGTCCTCGACGTGCAGTGCCAGGCCGGGTTCGTGGGTCGTTACTTGTTCCAGGTTTGCGCCCATCCCTCGAGTTCAGACGGCCACTCGGCCACGGTGCCACCCAGTGCATGGGTGATCTGCTCGGTGTTGGAGCGGATCATGCCGATATAAGTGCCTTCGGCGGTGTCGGCGTCACCCAGGGCATCGGAATAGAGTTCGCCACCGATGCGGACGTCATGACCCATGGAATTGGCCTCCGCCACCATGGACTCGATGGTACGCGGGTTGATGGTGGTTTCGACAAACACCGCGGGCACCTGGTTGTCGACGACGAACCGGGCCACGGAGCGGATATCGCCAATGCTGGCCTCGCCCTCGGTGCTGATCCCCTCAATGGCCTCGCTGGCGGTGATGTTGTAGGCATCGCCATAGTAATAGAACGCATCGTGAGCCGTGACCAGCATACGCTGCGACTCGGGAATCGAGCCGATGGACGCTTCCACCCATTCGTGCAGAGCGGAGAGCTCGGCCTGATAGGCGACCACGTTGGCTTCGAGATCGTCCAGGCAGCCGGGCCGCTGCTCCGCAATCGCGTCAGCGATCACCGGGGCAATCTGACTCCAGCGCGCCACGTCCATCCAGAGATGAGGATCAATCACGCCGGGTTCTTCTTCCAGCAACTCGCCTTGATCATAAGTGGCGTCGACGAGACTCACCGTGGGGATCCGCCGGGAGAAATTCTCCAGCACCCTAGCCATGCGCTCTTCCAGGGCCGGGTGAACGTAGAAAATGAGCTCAGCGGACTCGAGGGCCCGCACCGCCCGGGGGGTTGCTTCGTAGTAGTGAGGATCGGTTCCTGGCCCCAGCAGCACGTCAACCTCGGCGCAATCGCCGGCCACCTGCTGGGCGACATCGCCGATCATGCCCACGGTGGCCAGTACCTGCAGTGGCGCTTGGTCCTGGGCGGCAACGCCACCACTGACGGTCAGCCCCACCGCCAGCGACGTTGTAGCCGCCAGTTTTGCAATCGAATGCGTCATTCGCTTGCTCCTTGCTCGTGGATAGTTAGCACAACCTAACTCCGTTTTTTTATACTGACAATACTGGCTTGGCAACCCTGACCGGACGCTTTAGGCTTGCACTGATGGTGGAGCGAAAAGTCCCGCTGCCCGATACCGAGACCCATGCGGCGCAACATGCCTCGGTGCGACGTGCCCACGAGACCGAACTGGTCGAGGATTACGTTGAGCTGATCGGCGAGCTGCTGGATAACCTGGGTGAAGCGCGGTCGGTGGATATCGCCAATCGAATGGGCGTCAGCAAGGCCACTGTCGCCAACATGGTCAAGCGTCTCGGCGAGCAGGGACTGGTCGAGGCCGAGCCCTACCGATCCCTGTTTCTCACCGACGCCGGCTGGCGGATGGCGCGGCAATCCCGCACCCGTCACGCGGTGGTGTTCGAGTTCCTCCGGGCCATGGGCGTCAGCGAAAGCACGGCCCGAATCGACGCCGAAGGCATTGAGCATCATGTCAGCGAGGAAACGCTGGCATTGATGCGTGAATACATCAGGAGCATCCGATGACCAAAACAACGGCCTTCTCCCGAGTTACCCCCTCCCGTGTTGCCACCATGGCCCTGGGCACCCTACTGCTCAGCGGGACGGTCTCCGGCCTCGATTTGGATATTCAGGTTGCCAGCACCCCGACCTGTGGCTGCTGTGGGGCATGGATTGAGCACCTCGAGGACGAGGGCTTCAATGTCACGGCCTACCAGGTGGACCATGCCCAGCTGAACGACATCAAGGCGGGCCTCGGAATCACACCGGGACTGGCGTCCTGTCACACCGCCGTGATCGGGGATTACTTCATCGAGGGGCATGTGCACGCCAACGAAATTCGTGCGCTGGTCGGCGAAGGCCCGGACGCAAGAGGATTGACGGTACCCGGCATGCCCATTGGCTCCCCGGGCATGGAGATGGGCGACCAGCGGGATGCTTACGAGACGTTGCTCGTTACCCATGACGGCGAAACCGTGGTCTTCGAGACCCACAACCAGTAGCAGCCGGCTGCGGTGCCTCATTGATTCCTGATATCGACTTCCCGCGACTGCAAGCGAGCGAACCGGACACGCTCCGGGCCATGTCTGAGGCGGCCCGCGAGGTCGGTTTTCTGACTTTAAGAAATACCCCGATCAGCGCCGCTCAACAGACCGAGGTGCTGGACACCTACCGCCGGTTTTTCCATCAGCCTGCCGCCGTCAAGGCCGAAGTGGACATGGCCATCACCGGTGCCAACCGGGGCTGGGGATCGTCCGGGTCGGAACAGGTGGATCCGGCCGCCAACCCTGACTACAAGGAAGTCTTTGACTGCGGCATCCCGCTGGACCCCAGCGATCCCCTCTCAGAGCTACCGGTTTATGCACCCAACCGGTGGCCGGCAGACCCGCCGGAATTTCGCCCGGTGATCGAGGACTACTTCCGGCAGGCCCGGGCTGTTGCCATGGCAGTGCTGCGGGGAGTCGCCGAAGGTATTGGCCGCGACCGGGAGGCATTTGCCGACCAATTTGCCCGCCCCATGGCGCTGTTACGGGGCAACTACTACCCGCCCCGCCCGGCCTGGGCCGGTGCCGACGATTACGGCATCGCCGCCCACACCGACTATGGCTGCCTCACACTGCTGGCCAGTGACGGCAGCGCTGGGCTCGAGGTCCAGCGGCGGGATGGCGCCTGGCAGGACGTGGAAGCGGGACCCGGCGTCTTTGTCATCAACTTCGGGGAAATGCTCGAGATGTGGAGCGCCGGTGCGGTCAAGGCAACCCCCCACCGGGTGATCGGTGGCGCTGAGGAGCGGCTATCCGTGCCGTTGTTTTTCAATCCCGATTACAACGCGAATGTCGCGCCACCGGGATCCGCTCGGCCCATTAGCGCCGGAGCGCATCTCAGCCACCGCTACGCTGAGACGTATCTTCACCTGTCCCGGCATTGATGCGGAGCCTTGCATGTTGTCGGACCCCCGCATCACCGGAATGTTACGGCTCCTGAAAGCAATCACACGACCACCCGCCGGTTTTCGACGTATCGCCATGGCCCTCTTGCTGGGCGCACTGACCCACCTGCTGTTCGCCGCCGGGGTTCTCGCAATGATGATTGCCATGTTTCACGGCATGAGCCAGACCTTTGGCCAGGTCCCGTCGCCCGGATCCTGGGCGGTCAACGCCCTGCTAATCATCCAGTTTCCCCTGGTCCACTCGCTACTCCTGACACCCCGAGGCACGCGGTGGCTTGCCCGGATGGTGCCCGGCCCGCACGGCAGGACCCTCACCACCACCACCTACGCGTTGATCGCTGCCGTCCAGCTACTCCTGCTTTTCACCCTCTGGACTCCTTCGGGTATCGTTTGGTGGCAGTCCGAGGGAGTCGCCTTCTGGATGCTGTGCGGCGCCTACGCGCTTGCCTGGCTCATGCTCACCAAGGCGAGCTTTGACGCCGGCGTGGAAGTCCAGTCGGGCGCTTTAGGCTGGATGTCGATGCTCGCTGCCACCAAACCACGCTTCCCGGATATGCCAACCCTCGGCTTATTCCGCGTCATCCGTCAGCCAATCTACGTTGCCTTTGCACTGACACTCTGGACCGTGCCCGTTTGGACTCCGGATCAGCTGATGCTGGCAGTGAGTTTCACCGCCTATTGCCTGCTGGCGCCGAAGCTCAAGGAACGCCGTTTTCTGAAACGCTATGGTGAGCGGTTCCGTCGGTACCAGTCCGCCGTGCCGTACGCTTTGCCGACACCCGGATCTTTTATCTGGCGGAGAGGGAGGGATTGATTCGGCCCTCCGGGCCTCACCCTTCGGGCACGGTCAGATACAAAAACGGGCCCTAAAGGGCCCGCTTTCGTATCTGGCGGAGAGGGAGGGATTCGAACCCCCGGAGCCCGTTAGGACTCACCGCATTTCGAGTGCGGCGCTTTCGACCACTCAGCCACCTCTCCTGTGGCGCGAAGTGTACAACATCCCGCAACAGGCAGGAAAACGTCTTCTGCCAACACGTTATAATCGTGGATTACCTTGCTGTTACATGGATTCCGCCCATGACGAATCAGAGCTGCGCAACCCAAACCCTCGCCAATGCCCCCAGGGGCTTCACCGCCTACGAAGCCATTCGCGAGCGGCTGCCAGAGCCGGTGCGACAGGGCGAGGCACGCCGGGCCGCCCATCTCGAAGCCATTGCCGATGCCTTTGACACGGTTCTGCTGGATGCCTATGGCGTGCTCAACCGCGGCCAGCAGGCGATCCCGGGGGTGCCCGAACGGGTCCGGCGGCTGCAGGCCGCAGGCAAGCGGGTGATGGTGGTGTCCAATGTGGCCGGTTTTGCTCATCGAACGTTGATGGAGCGTTATCAGCGGCTGGGATATGCCTTTGCGCCGGATGATGTCATAACCAGCCGAAAGTCCCTGGTTCGGCAGCTGGAGGCCGAGGCGCCCCGTCACTGGGGCATGATTGCGGCGGCGCATTTCGGGCCGGACGAATTCCCGCCGCTGGACTACCGGATGATCGCCGATGAGCTTGCCGATTATGAGCGGGCCGAAGGCTTCCTGATGGTGGGCGCTTCGGAGTGGACCACGGACCGACAGGCCCGTCTCGTTGAAACCCTGCGGTCCAATCCGCGACCGCTGTACATCGCCAACCCGGATCTGCTGGCGCCCCAGGAGGGCGGTTATTCCACTGAGCCAGGCACCTATGGCCACGAGATCATGGACCGAACCGCGGTCACGCCGATTTTTTGCGGCAAGCCCTACCCCGGCATCTTCCAGTTGGCGCTGGAGCAACTGGGATCAGCGCTGGATCGGGATCGCACCCTGATGGTGGGGGATACCCTGCACACCGACATTCTCGGGGGTCAGGCCGCCGGGCTGCAGACCGCTCTGGTCACCACCACGGGTGTCCTGGCGGACATGGACATTGATGCCGCCATCGCCACCTCCGGCATCGCCCCGGACTGGGTGCTGGATCAGGCCTGACTCGACGGGAGTGTCCGGTCACCGTCGCGTAACCAGTCCAGGGACAGATCCGACATCAGGGCACTATCAGCGGGGAGCGCCAGGGTCATTTTTGCCACCACCCGGGGCTCGCCGCTCACGCGGGTGCGAATGCTGGCGCAGTCGCCAACCGTGCCCTTGCTCACCACGGACCCTTCAAAGGTCGTGCCCGCCGGGCTGGTATTGCGCAGGGTAGCGCCCACATCCGCCCGGCCCTGCCGACTGAGCCGTGCCAGCCGGGCCACGGTGCCGGTGCCGGTGGGGCAACCCCAGAGCACGCCGGGGTGCCCATAGGTACCACCCACCGCCATCCAGCGGCCCGGCGCCTCTTCGCGCTCCGGCCACATCCAGTGAAGAAACCGCGGCAGGCCGACGTCACCCAGATGGGGGTGTCGCAGATCGAAGTCCGCCTGCACCGCTTCAATCACCCGGGCTGCCAGGGCCAGCGCCTCGGCATCGCCGGCCCGCTCCGGCAGAAGGCCCACGGAATCGGCATCCACCATGACATAGTGCCCGCCGCTCCAGACCAGGTCGTAGGCCACCGTGCCAATGTCCGGTAACTCCACCGTGGCGTCGGCGCGATGAACGAAGGTTTCATCGCCTTCGACACTCACGGCCATCACCCGCCCCGCTTTCAGGGTGACGTTGGCATCCACCCGCCCGCCGGGGGTTTCCAGCCGCACGCACTGAACGCCATTGTCGATCTCCCGGGGGATACGCCCGCTTTCCAGCAGAGCGCAGGCCGTGGCCATGGTGTTGGAGCCGGAGAAAAACGGATAGCCCATCACCTCCATGATCACGAAACCCGCCTGGGCCTCGGGGTGGACGGGCGGTGTCAGCAGATCCACGCAAAATGCCGGCAGGCCGTAGGGGGGCTCGATCAATAGCCGCCGCAGGCCATCCCCCTCGCCGCTCAGCCACTCCATGCGCTCGCGCACGCTCGGCCCCGGCGGCAGCGGCACACCCTCGAAAACCACCCGATGGATGTCGCTGCCAACGGCCACGTCCATCCATTGCAGTTCGGCCACCGCGTCAGGGCCGGACATGGGGCGCTCCGACGGACTCCCAGTGTCGGTCGGGCACCACAACCAGCTTGCCGACGTAATCCTTGTTCATGAAATCCGTTTGCGCCTGATGGAAATCCGACAGCCGATGGGTGGCATGCAGCAGGGGCCGAATTCGGCCGGCCAGCACATGACCCAGCAGCCGCTGGAAGTCGCTGCGACGGCCCTGGGATGAACCATGCAGCTGGAGCTGCTTGAGGTACATGGTCCGCAGATCCAGGTCCACCACGGGGCCGGCGATGGCGCCGGCGGTGGTGTAGCGGCCCTCGGGCCGGAGAATGCGCAGCAGATCATTGAAATGCGGCCCGGCCACCAGATCCGCCACCACATCAATGGGCTCACCGCCGGTGGCCTGATCCACCGCGGTCAACCAATCCTCGCTGGCCCGGTCCACCACCGCTTCGGCGCCAATGGCTTTCAGCGCCTCCGCCTTGTCCGACCGGGTCACGGCATAGGGAATCGCGCCCCGGGCCCGGCAGAGCTGGACGATCCCTGAACCCACTCCGCCGGAGGCGCCGGTGACCAGCACCCGCTCGCCGGTCTGGACGCCGGCGCGCTCGAGCATGTGCTCGCCGGTGAGATAGGCACAGCAGAACGTCGCCAGTTCGGCATCACTCAAGGGGGTATCCACGGCATGGGCATTCTCCGCCGGCACGCACTGATACTCGGCATAACCGCCGTCGCGTCCGTGACCGATATAGTCGATGTCCGCCAGGCTGTCGTCATCGCGGTTGTAGAGGCTGAAATCCACCACCACCCGCTCACCGATCCGCGCCTCGGACACCCCCTCGCCCACCGCCACAATCACACCAACACTGTCGGTGCCCTGAATGCGGGGGAACGTGAGCGTGGAGCGCCCCCGTCGCCAGGTGGACACCGCTTCGGGATCGGTCTCACTGCCATACGCCCCCTCTCGGACCCAGACATCGGTGTTGTTCATGCCGCAGGCATGCACCTCCAGAAGCACCTCGCCCGGCGCCGGCCGGGGCACTGGCACATTGCTGCGGTATTCAAGGGCGTCCAGCCCCCCATGGCGGGTGAGCAGAACCGCGGACATTAAATCGGGGATGGCAGGGGTGCTCATGGTCTCTCGTCGGTCACTTTTATCGGAATGTAGGGGTTCCCGAAGGCCGGCTCAAGCCCGGCGACGGGCTCGAAAAAACTCCCGGAGCAGAGCCCCGCAGGCCTCGGCCTCCAACCCGCCCTCAACGGTCAGGCGGTGGTTATGGGTGGGGTGCTCATGCAGCGGGAATGCGCCTCCACAGGCGCCAGTTTTGGGGTCCGAGGCGCCGAACACCAGCCGATCCACCCGGGCATGGATGAGGGCACCAACACACATGGGACAGGGCTCCAGGGTCACGTAGAGGACACTGCCCGGCAGGCGATAGCCACCCAGCCGCTGTCCCGCCTCGCGCAGAGCAATCACCTCGGCGTGCGCGGTGGGATCATGGCTGGCGATGGGCTGATTGCAGCCCTCACCGACGACCTCGCCATCAAGAACCAGCACCGCTCCCACGGGCACCTCCCCCGCCGCCGCGGCCTGCCCGGCAAGGCCCAGCGCCCGCCGCATGTACTCGATATCGGTCATGCCCCGCTTTTACCGGGATCGACCCCAACCGGCAAGCCGGGTTATCGAGGCAGACAGCGCCTGTGTCACAATCCCGCACATGGATGGCGATCACACCCATGACCTCGAACAGTTGATCGCCCGCCTCGAGGGCAATGACCGGGCGGGTGCCGCCGCACACCTTGAGGTCATGCGCACCCAGGACATCGCGGCCGCCGTGGCCGGGCTGGACGCCGACACCCGCGGGGCGCTGTTCGATCGGCTGCCCGCCGAACGTCAGGTGGCGGTGTTTGCCGAGCTCGACCACGACCAGCAGGTGGATCTGCTGGATCGTCAGGCTCCGGACCATGCTCGCTACCTGCTCTCGGCAATGCCGCCGGATGACCTGACCGGTTTACTCGAGGACCTCCCGGTGGCCGAGGTCCGACGGCTGCTGCGGCTGCTACCGTTCCGCTCCATCCGCCGGGCGCTGACCCTGCTGGGTTATCCCGAAGAAAGCTGCGGTCGTCTGATGACCACCACGGTGGTGACGGTGCGCCCGGACTGGACCATGGGCCGCGCGCTGGACGAGGTGCGTGCCCAGGCCGAGCAGGGACAGACCGCCAACTTGGTCTACGTCACGGACGAAGAAGGCGTGCTTCAGGGCGTTCTGCCACTCAAGTACTTCCTGCGCCAGGAAGCGGATCGGCGAGTCGCCGAGCGGATGAACACCGCCCTGGTGACCATTGATGCCAATGAACCCCAGGAAGAGGGCTTGCGGGTCATTCGCGACTACGACGTGGCGGCCCTACCCGTGGTTAACGAAGACCGGGAGCTGCTCGGCATCATCACCGTGGACGACGTTCTGGATGTCGAAGAAGAGGAAACCACGGAAGACTTCCAGCGCATGGCCAGCCTCGGGCCGCTTAACCTCAACCTGCGCAGCGCCAGCCCGGGACTCCTCTACCGCAAACGGGTGGGCTGGCTGCTCGTGCTCATCGCCCTCAACCTGGTGGGTGGCATCATCATCTCCGGGTTCGAAGACGCCATCGAGGCGGTGGTGGTGCTGGTGTTCTTCCTGCCGCTGATTATCGATGGTGGCGGCAACGCCGGCACCCAGTCTGCCACCCTCATGATCCGCTCCCTGGCCACCGGCGATCTGCGCCCCGGCGACTGGATCAAGCTTTGGGGCAAGGAACTGCTGGTGGCGGGCGCGCTAGGTCTGACCATGGGCGTCGCCGTCTCGGCGCTGGGCCTGTGGCGGGGCGGCGCGGACGTGGCCATGTTGATCGCCCTCGCCATGTTCATTGTGGTGATGATGGGCAGCCTGCTGGGCATGCTGCTGCCGTTCATCCTCTCCCGGCTCAACCTTGATCCGGCCACCGCCAGTGCGCCGCTGGTGACCTCCATTGCCGACGTGGTCGGTATCACCATCTATTTCAGCCTGGCAATGATCATTCTGGGGATCCAGTGACATGAGCGAGTCCGTGGACTTCCAAGCCCTCGTGGAGCGACTGCAGGACCGGGACTGGTCCGCCCTGACTGAGTCACTGCCAGCGCTCCAGGACCGGGATCTGGCGGCTCTGATCAGTGAGCTGGACGCCCATTTGTGGGAGCCGCTGTTCCGACAGATCCCGACGCACCGACAGGCGGATGTGTTTGCCTATCTCAGCGAGGACCGACAACAGACCCTGGTGCTGAGTCTCTTGGAGACCGATCGCATTACGCTGCTGACGGCCCTGTCCTACGACGACGCAGCTGCGGTGATCGCCGGCCTGCCGGAGTCGATGGGCGTCGAGACGCTGGCCACGCTATCGGAGCGGGATCGCTGGGTGATTCGCAGCCTGCTGGCCTACCCCGAGGAGAGTGCCGGGCGGCTGATGACCCCGGAGTTCATCGCCCTGGAGGCGGACTGGACCCTGGCCCAGGCACTGGATCATGTCCGTTATACCCATGAGGAGAGCGAGACCGCCAACTCCGCCTTCATCACCGATGAAACCGGACGTCTGCTGGGGTTCGTCAAACTCCAGGATCTGCTGCTGGGCGCCGCGGATCGACGGGTCAGCAGTCTGATGCGCACCGATGTCATCTCCACGCCGACCCGCACGGATCAGGAGGAAGTGGCCCGGATCATGCGCCGCTATGACCTGGAAGTGCTGCCGGTGGTGGATGAGCGCGAAATCCTCGTGGGCATCATCACCGTGGATGACGTCATGGACGTGGCCGCCGAGGAAACGACTGAAGATTTCCTGCGCATGGGCAGCGTGGGGGTTGGCCCCATCGTGCTTAACCTGCGCAACGCCAGCGCCAACCTGCTCTATCGCAAACGTGTCGGTTGGCTGCTCATCCTGGTGGTGGTGAACGTCTTTGCCGGGGCCGCCATCTCGGTGTTCGAGACCGCCATCGAAGCCGTGGTCGCGCTGGTTTTCTTCCTGCCCATGGTGATCGCCACCGGCGGCAATGCGGGCACCCAGGCGTCCACCCTGATGGTGCGATCCCTGGCCACCGGTGACGTTCAGCTGCGGGACTGGTTGCCACTCTGGGGCAAGGAACTGGCCGTCTCCATTGCTTTGGGCGCCACGCTGGGCCTCGCCATCTGGGGCGCGGCGGCCTGGCTCGGCGGCCCGGAAGTCGGCTTGGCCGTGGCGGTGGCCATGTCGCTGGTGGTGGTGGTCGGCAGCATGGTGGGCTTGCTGCTGCCGATGATCCTGACCCGGCTGAACATGGATCCGGCCACGGCCAGCGCGCCGCTGGTGACCTCCATCGCCGACGTCGGCGGAATTCTGGTCTACTTCAGCGTCGCCATTGCCATTCTGCCGTGACCCGGGGTTGACTGACCGCCTGATCGTATAGCCAGTCCGTCGGAACGGTTGCCGAAAAGCTCACTCCCACTCAATCGTGGCCGGCGGTTTTCCGGAAATGTCGTAGACGACGCGCGAGATGCCATCGATTTCGTTGATGATTCGGCGTGAGACTTGATCGAGGAAGGTATGGGGCAGATGCGCCCAGCGGGCGGTCATAAAATCGACCGTTTCAACGGCGCGCAAGGCATTTACATATTCATAACGCCAGCCGGTGTGATGCGGTAGCTAAACCGATCGCGCCAGGGTCCTTCATCGCCCCCTACATGCTCACCGCAATCTCCGCAGATAAAGCCGACCACCGGTTCGTCGCTAATTTGTTGGCAGGCCCCGCAGGCGCTCACCTGACCGGGCGTGTCGTATTCCACGCCAAAATGCCTAAGGCGGCGATGGCATTTGGGGCAGCTGAGCACCTCTTCGTCTAAGAACTCATAGCGCGGTGCTTGATAACCGCACCGAAAGTGATGCACTAAGGTCCACTCCGAAATATCCGCGCTCGCACAGTTTGGGCAAACCTCACGCGCCGCCATGCGCGCGCTTTGACATCCCGGACACCCATGTAAGCGCTCAAAAAATTGACGGGTACATAAATGCGAATTGACCAGCGCCTGCATCAGCGCACAGGGGTTGCTTATGCCCGCAAGCATCGGGTAATGGCAGAGGCTGCGCAGCGAGGCGTCTAACACGGGGTCGATACCGCTTTCGCGGGTAACCATCAGGCCGAGCGCCACTAGGCCTTCGCGATCTTGACTGTTAGGAATGTTCGCCAACGCTTGAATACGCGCTTTTTAGGCTTGGGCAGTTTGCAAGGCGGCACTGAGTGACTCGGCGGTTAAGGCAGGTACCGCCGCATCCACCCGCGCGCAGCGTGTTTCGCCCACCACAATTAACGTGGCTAGGGGAGACGGGCTGTCAATCAGCCAGCTCAGCTGCTCTGGATCAAGCTGATCGGCTGGCATGATGATGGCGTCAAACGGGGCGTCGTTGGATGGGGCGTCGTCGAAAATCCAGTCTATGTTGATTGAAGGGTCGCCTGGGGGACAGTCACTTGGCTGAAGCCCCTTTAAGCGAACTCGTAAGCGGGAAGGGGCCGTCATGGCAACGTCTCCACGGGTTGAAAATAATAGTCAGGGCTTTGGGGATAGCCGAGATAAAATCCTTGTTGGACAGTCACACCCAGGTCTACCAGTAAATCGCTTTGCTCTTTGCTCTCTACGCCTTCTCCAATGACAATAATGTCAAGCTGATTGCATAGCCGGGCAATGGCCGAGACGATTTCTTGCGATTTCTCGCTCTCCCCAACCGCAGCCACCAGAGAACGATCCAGTTTCAGATAATCGACATCCAGCTGCAGCATTCGCAAAAGATTGCTTTCTTCAGCCCCAAAATCATCTAATGCAATTTGAATATCATCGCCGCGAATGCTGTCTAGCACTTTCACAACTTGTGCCATTTCATCTTTGAGATATCGCGGCATGCCGCGTTCAGAAATCTCTAATACCAAATTAATCTGACTCAGCCACTCTGAGCCGAAATCCTTAATTAAACTTTGTGGTAATCCTGGGCGGCTTAAATCTTCAATAGGAATGTTAAACGCGAACATTTCAACGTTATTTTCGACTGCGCGCTTGAGCAGTTCTCGACGGCGCTGGTCAATAAATTGGGCCGTTTCTGGATCTCGTAAGGCCTCAAAGTACATATCGAGAAACACATCCGGCATCAGCGTTTGCCCGGTATCTAATCGCCAACGCATTAAGGCTTCATAGCCCAGCGTTTTGTGCTTAGACACATCAACAACTGGCTGAATAACATAGTGGATATGGCCTTTTTGAATGGCCCGGCGCACCATCGCCAAGTCGAGAAAGGCGCCTCGTTTGCCTTCGTCAAGCAGGAAGTTCTCATCGGCATAGCCCACTTGATCTTTGCCACGCTCTTTGGCGCGTCTTAGCGCAAGATCTGCCTGCGATAGTCGGGCTGAAAGCTCATCGTTTACGCCTAACAAAACCCCGCCAGCGGTACAGTGCATGTGTAGCGGGCCTTCTTCGGCCGGTATTCTTACTGAGCTGAAAATCTCTGATAACCGCTCCCCTAAAACGCGAACTTCGGCCCACCTTTGTGCCTTGGTTAAGAGCACAAACTCATCGCCGCCTAAGCGCACAAAGTCGTCGAGCTCTGGAAAATCCGCATGCATGACGTCGGTGATTTTTTTAAGTGACTGATCCCCAACCCCATGGCCATAGCTGTCGTTTATCGATTTAAAGTTATCGAGATCGATCAAAAACAGGGCGTAAGATTTGGTGCGCTCGCCATCGGCATACCGAAGATTAAAGCCATATCGCGACGTTGCCCCGGTCAGCGGATCCGTCGCCAACCGTGTCTCAAGCTTGCGGCGAAACCGCGCCTGCAGCCACAGGTAGCCAATCAACCCGATAAGAATCGCCCATAACAGCAGCGACCCCAAACCCACCTGCACCCGGCTATTTTCAATCGTCGGCTGTTGGCTGCGGTAGTCGCCCTTAATCCGCAACCACCCCACTATGACGCCGTTCACGGTGATGGCTTGGCTGTAACGCGGCTCGGGGTAGAAGTCTGTAAAGCCATGGTTAAGTAGCCCTAAGTGATTCGGTATTGCATAGTCAAAAATCACCTCGCCTGCGTCGTTACGAATGAGTTGAACGATTGCTATGCCATTGGCGGTGTAAAGCTCCGCTCTTTGAATAACCGGTATTGATCCGAAAAACTCCAGCGTGCGCTCGATACGGGAAAAATCATCGGCAATTAGCGCATCCGCTAAGCTGCTAGACGCTCCTTCGGCAATTAAAACGAGCTCCTGCTGAGCGTTATTGGCTAGCGCGTCCGCAAATGAATTGTGGCGCTCAAAAAATCGATTGGTGACTGCTAACCCGATGAGCAAAATTGCAAACGCAGCTGCAAAAAGATGAGCTTGTCCGGTCCACCACCGAATGGTGACGATTCTCATGGATTCCAGGGCAGGTTGGCGAGGTACAGATAATCTTCAAGCGTTGCGGGCACTGGGTCTGGCAGCTGCACGGCCTCGAGCAATTTGGCATTATTTGGGTTTTTAGCGAGATCTTGGATAGCGGTAATAATCGCCTGCGCCTGGTCGTTGTTAATTGTTGAGCGTGCTATCACTGGATGCGACGGATGCCCTTTTGTTTCAAAAATGACCCGTAATTGGCTTCTTACGCTATCGCTTTCACGCTTTAGGGTATTGTTAACGCCGCCACCTGCAGCAACTCGGCCCACCACCACAGAGCGGAATGCGTTGGCATGAGAGCCCGCATAGACCGTGTTGACGTTGATTTGCCGCTTCTTGAGCGCTAGCTGCGTCAGGATAGATGCACCAAATGCATTGGGTGCGGGCAGTGCAATAGTGCGCCCTTCTAAATCGTAGATCGTATTAACGTCTGAATTACCATGAGAAACGAGCAGGCCGGTTAATTGTTGGCTGCCATCCCGCAAAAGAGGGCGATAATCATGTGATTTTCTACCCATAATTAGGTGGTATGGATTGGCGTAAGCTAAGTCTGCCTTACCGGCAATTAAGTCTCGTTCAAAGTCTGGAATGGAATCGGGAATGACCGGCCTAATACATAAATCTGTTTTCTCTTCGACTTTTTGCAGGAACGGCGCCCATGCCCCATAAGTGGCTTGCAGCGAACGCTGGGGAACAATATAGAAACTATAAAATTCTCCATCGCTGCCATCTTCAGCACAGATGCTTTTTGAGCTCACAATGCCCGAGCCACTAACAAATGGGACTAGCAGTAACCCCGCAGCGACGTGCAGGACTCTTGAAAACCAGCCTTCCATGCACGTTTCCTTTTTAATTTAAGCCTTAATATAAAGACTTATCGCCTTCATATACGACTACAGCTGCCTTCGAAAGGTTCCTTTCTTTTTGGTGCCTTTGGGGGTGTGGGAGATGTGGGTGTCCGTTTTAGTCTTTGGCGGAGGCGCCCATCGGGTTGCCGCCTGTGGCCTGCTTAAGCAAGAGCCGGCGGGCTGGTGGAAACAGGTCAAGCAAGGTTAGGCCAACATTTCGGACAGCCACTAATGGCAGAAACTGGTTCGAAAATATCCGCACCAGCCCGTCGGTGAAAGTAAACGTGCGCCGATAATCTGCGCGGGGCTCCTTTTTGTAGTCGGCCAGGCGCTGGGGATCGTAGGGGTCGGGTGTGGGTGTCTCGGTTTTGGCTGCCAGGGTTTTTGGCAGGGCGTCGACGTCGCGCAATGCGAGGTTTAAACCTTGGCCTGCCACGGGGTGCATGGCATGGGCGGCGTTGCCGAGGATCACGGCGCGGTCGGTCACAAACTGATCGGCCGTTACCGCAATCAGCGGGTAAACCTGGCGCTCACTCACCTCAAGCAGGCGGCCCAAGCGCCAGCCAAAGGCGGTTTGCAGTGCGGCGAGGAATTCGGTGGGTGTCCACTGATTGGCCGCTTCCTCGGCCTTTTCAGGCGGCAGCGTCCACACCAACGATACCGCGCCATCCGCCGCCGCACCTTGCGCTTCAAGACGCTGGCAGCACTCGGCAACGCTCATCCCTTCCTGCATGGCGAAAATCGCGATGAATTTGCGCGAGCACTTCGGGGTGCTCAAGTGCGACCTCGGGGACGAATTCGCCGGCGGCGATATAGCCACGGCGCTCGGTTTCAAACAAATAGCCCTCAGCACAAATTACCGGCCCTTGACTGAGACGCTTAAGCAGATCATATCGCGTTATTTACGCTCCAATATGGCGCCCAAGGCGCATGGGTCATTCCCATCTAATTATCAATGACTTACGTTCCTGTAGCGCGATAGTACCACGCTCAGATAATGTACCCTATTTGTAGCCGTTATTGATGGCCTACCTGTGGTACCCTGAAATCCGTACAAATTATCGGGCAAACGGGCTGATGGCCAGGGAAAGAGAATACGACTGGGCGCGCATGCCCCGAGTCTCCGCCCGACTTTACATACGGTTCACTTGCGCCCTTTTGCTGCCATGGATCATGTGGATGCCCGGGCATGCTTCGACTCTGAATCAGGAGCGTGAACAGGCCGTTGCACTTGTCCAGGAAGGGCAGGTAATCGAGGCTGCCGATCGCTTGCGCGCGCTGGATGCCCGCTCCCCCAATCAGCCCCGTTTGCAAGCAGACTTGATTGTTGTTCTGCGCCTGGCCGGAGACAACGCCGCGATCGCCTCTCGCACGCAAGACCTCGATCCCAAGTCCGTTCCTAACTATGCTCACATGAGCTGGGCCCTAGCCCTGCGTGACGAGGGCGAGTTCGCTGCGGCGGCGAATGTTTTGCGCCAATCTAAGGGGCAGCTAGGTACCTCCGCGCAGATTCTTTTCGCCGTGTCCAGCGCTGAGGCGGGAGACACCGCGATCGCGCGCGCGGCCCTCGCGGAAATCGCTCCCTTGCCCGAATCGGCTCAGGCGTTGGCGCTGATGGCGTATGGCCTGCGCCAGTCGGATGCACCGCGGCAGGCCCTGGCGATGGCCAATCGGGCGCGTGCCCGCGATGCACAGCACCCTCTGGCTTTCCAGGAGCAGACTTTGGCGTTGTGGACGCTGGGGGCCAGCCACCAGGCGTTCTTCGCGATGCAGGTACGGCCAGATCTGTTCGAGGATGATGTTCGCTATCAGGCCGAGGCGGATGCGATCGCAGCGGATATCCGGCAGGCACTGGATCTCCGCTCCGAACTGGAGGCCGAAGGCCGCCACGAGGAACGAAACCAGCAGCTAAATTCTGTTCTGGCGAGGGTAAACCCATTCCTTTTTCGGATCCCGGAGGCCCATCCGCAGCATTTGCGGGTTCGTTTTGATCGGATCGTGCTACTGCGCGAGCTCGAGCGAATGCCGGCCGTGATCGAGGCATTCGAGGCATTGCCGAACCGGAAGATCGCCCCTGTTTATGTGCGCCGGGCGGCGGCGGATGCCTACCTGGCCGAAGAGCAGCCCGAAGCGGCCCTGCGTCTTTACGAGTCTTTGGTTTCGGAGAACGAACCACCGGAGGTCTCGTTGCTGCTGGATCTTTATTACACCCATCTCGCGCTCGAGGATTATTCTACGGCGGCGGATCAGCTTGAACGCGCCCATCGTCACACACCGGTCTGGCTGAATATCGGTCCGAACCGTGATCCAATCTCCAACTGGGAGCGGGTCGATGTCGACCAGCTTCGGGTGTACGACGCGGCCTACCGGCAGGACCTAGAGCTAGCCTGGGAGCGCAGCGAGGAACTGGTCCGCCAGGGTCCGGCTCACGCCGGTCTGCGTAATACTCAGGCGCGTATGGCCCGCTGGCGGGGCTGGCCGGCGCGCTCGCGAGACATTACCGAAGTGGCCGAGCGCTGGGCGCCCAATACGCGGGACACACGGCTCAATCGGGCGGAAAACGCGCGCGACCTCGGCGAGCACGACGCCTGGGCGCAGGAGGTCGATTCCCTGCGGGCCGACTACCCCCGGAGCACGGATGTTCACCGCCTGTCGCAAGAGCTGGAAGACCGTGGCCGCCCTTCCATCGAAAGCGGGGTCATTGTTGGCCGGACATCGGGCGGCAATGTACTGGTAAGTGGTGATCGCGACCGCGAGTGGCGTACACGACTGAATTCGCCTTGGTCCGGGCATCCACTGCGGGCCTTTCTGGAACACCGCTACACAACGGCGACCTTCGGCGATACCGAAGGCCGCTATGATCGCGTCGGTGCGGGCATCGAGTGGGACGCGTGGCGCCAGCAGGCCTGGGTTCGCTTCGACCGTGATTACAAGGGGGATGCGAACCCCGGGGTCGCGGCCGGGTGGTCGCGGTGGCTCGGTGACCACTGGCGGATCGGAGCCGAAGCGGACAGCTATTCGATAGAGACGCCCTTGCGGGCGATCGATGCGGGTCTGAAAGGCTGGTCAGCCTCGGCGTCCATGGACTGGCGGGCCCACGAATCCCTCTCGGCGTATGCCAACGTGGGTTTGCTGTCGATTGATGACAGCAACCGTCGGAGTTCACTGGGCGGGGGCGTGACACGACGGGTGTATGCCAGTGCCCACCACGCGACTAATGTGGGTGTTGATCTCTTCTTCCAGAACAACAGCCAGCCGGGCGGACCCTATTTTAATCCGGAGCAATCGGCCAACACCTCCGCTCGGGTAGACCATGACTGGACTACTTGGCGCGACTTCGATCGGGCCTTTACGCAACGTTTTCAAGCCGCCGCTGGTATCGGCTACCAGTCCGGGTTTGGCAGTGATCCGACCGTGGCACTGCGCTACGAGCATCGCTGGGATTTGGATCGTCGCTGGTCCGTCGATTACGGCGTAGGCTGGAGTTCCACCGCTTACGATGGCAACCGGGAAGACCGGCTCTCCGGGCTTGTGCGCCTGCGAGTGACCTTCTGATGCAACGTCTTTTCATGATTCTTCTGACACTTGTGGGGGTGTGGCACGGCCCAGTGCATGCGCAGGATGCCTTCACGGTTCCGGATGGGCACTTCCTCGCGCTTTCCTATCACGATGTACGCGACGACGTTTTGCCGGGAAGGGACACGGATCCGTACGCCGTCAGCACGCGGCGGCTGGTGGAGTGGTTTGACTGGATGGAGCGGCAGGGGTGGCAGCCCGTTTCGTTGCAGCAGATCATTGATGCGCGCGAGGGAAGGGAGCCGCTGCCAGCCAATGCGGTGCTGCTGACCTTCGATGACGGTCTGGCCAGTGTCTACAGCCACGTGTTCCCGTTGTTGCAGGCCTATGAGCATCCCGCGCTGGTTGCCCTGCAGACCGGCTGGCTGGAGACCGTCTGGGCCGGCGAGAATGTCACCTACAACCCCGAGACATTCGCGGATGTCGCGAGCCTCGAGGTGACCGGAGATCAAGCCCCGCCCGGCACGGTCCAGTACAACGAGGTGCCGCTCGGAGCCGAGGGCTTTCTGGCGTTGTCCGAGTTGCGCGAGATGCAGGCATCGGGGCTGGTGGAGTTCGCCAGTCACAGTCACGATCTGCATCGCGGAATCCTGGCCAACCCGCAGGGAAACGAGCAGCCCGCAGCGATAACACGCCGTTATGACCCGCAAAGCGGCCGTTACGAGGATCATGACACGTTCCGTCAACGGATCCTCGATGACATGCGGACCAGCAGTGCCTCACTGGAGGCGGTGGTAGGCGTTGCGCCGCGCGCGGTCGTCTGGCCGTACGGCGCGCACACTGCGGAGGTGGACGCGCTGGCGTCAGAGGCCGGTATGCCCTGGTCAATTTCGCTAGGTGCGGATCCGGTCAATCACCCCGAACAATCGCGATTCAATCGCCTGCTGATCAGTGACGATCCGCGCCCGGTGGAGATTGCGCAGAACGCGCGTCCCGAGTCCGCAACACGGGCCGTGTCCCCACAGCCGCAGCGGGTGATCCATGTGGATCTTGACTACGTCTACGATCCCGATCCGGAGCAAACCAATCGCAATCTCGGTGTACTCCTGGACCGCATCCAGCGGATGCAGATCCGCACGGTTTACCTGCAAGCCTTTGCCGACCCAAACGGTGATGGCAACGCGGATGCGCTGTACTTCCCGAATCGGCACCTGCCCGTGCGCGCCGACTTATTCAATCGAGTCGCTTGGCAGCTGCGGACGCGGGCCGGGGTGCGCGTGTATGCCTGGATGCCCTTGCTTGCCTTCGATCTACCCGATCAGGACCTCCATGCCGAGCTGTCGGTACGACGGCTTGGGCCCGAGGGTAGTCCCGTGCCGGCGGATCGAGACTATCGCCGCCTGAGCCCGTTTCTGCCCCAGTCATTAGAGATTGTCGGCGAGATCTACGAGGACCTTGGGATGGCAGCCAGCGGTATTGCCGGGGTGTTGATCCACGACGACGCCTACTTGGCTGCAGACGAGGATCTTGCGGCCTGTCACGAAACGGCGCGCTGGCCCGGAACGGATCGTCCGCTGGGCAACTGCATACTGAGACCGGAGGAGAAGACCGAGGCCCTGATCGATTTCGGTGAAGAGGTAATCAGCCGTTTGCGCACCCTTACCAATTTGTCCCTCGACTTTCGCACCGCACGCAACCTGTATGCACGGGTGATTCTGGAACCGGAAGCCGAGGCGCGATTCGCCCAGGCGCTGCCTGCGGCGGTCAAGGCGTACGACGAGGTCGCCATCATGGCTATGCCCTGGCTGGACGGGACTGAGCTGCCGCCGGATGTCTGGCTGACCCAACTCGCAGATGCGGTGGAGGAGCAGATCGGGGGCTTCGAGGACGTTGTATTCGAGCTGCAGGCGCGTGACTGGCGGGGCGAAGGCCGTTGGCTGGAAGCAACGCTTTTGCGCGATTGGATGGAACAGCTGGTGCGGCGCGGAGTGCTGAACTTCGGGTACTACCCGGACGACTTCCTGCGGGATCAGCCGGAGTTCGGCCCCACATTCGAGGGCATGTCGCTGAATAACTTCCCTTATCCGCGATAGGAGCCCGGCGTGACCTTCAACGCCCTGACCAAATTTGTCTTCTTCTACCCGCTAATCATGGCCTGGATCTGGATCATCGGGGGTGTCTGGTATTACTTCCACTGGGAACGCCGCAAGGGCGCGGATCCTGATCATCCGCCCAACAGTGGTAGCTCGGCTGCGTGCAGCATCATCATCCCTTGCTTCAACGAGGCCGAAATGATCCGCGACACGATCCATTACGCCCATGCGAGCGAATACCACGACTTCGAGATCATCGCCATCAACGATGGCAGCAGCGACGCAAGCCCCGAGATTCTCGAACAACTAACCCTCGAGTATCCCCGTCTGCGTGTGGTGCACTTGGCAAGCAATCAGGGCAAGGCCGTGGCCCTGCGGACCGGGGCACTGGCAGCACAAAACGACTTTCTGATCTGTATCGATGGTGACGCACTGCTGCACCCGAAGGCCGTGGCTTGGATGATGTTTCATCTGACCTCGGGGCCCCGGGTCGGAGCTGTTACCGGTAACCCGCGGATCCTCAACCGCAGCAGCCTGTTGGGTAAGCTTCAGGTTGGGGAATTCTCGGCCACTATCGGGCTGATCAAGCGTGCCCAGCGAGCCTATGGGCGCATCTTCACCGTCTCGGGAGTGATCGCGGGGTTTCGTCGCACCGCCCTCGATCGGATCGGGTACTGGAGCAACGATATGGTTACTGAGGACATCGATATCTCCTGGCGGTTGCAGCTCGACCACTGGGACATACGTTACGAGCCCAGTGCGCTGTCTTATATCTATATGCCGGAAACCCTAGCAGGGCTGTGGCGGCAGCGCCTGCGCTGGGCTCAAGGGGGAGTGGAGACGGTGCTTCGCCACGGCGCCAGCCTGTTCCACTGGCCCAAGCGCCGACTATGGGGCGTGGCACTTGAGTATGTGGTTAGTATCGTCTGGGCCTATGGCATGTTTGTCGTCATCCTGGTGGCTTTGCTGAGTCTGGTGACCGAGCTTCCGGAAGGCTGGATCCAGCCGCGGCTGCTGCCGCAATGGGCGGGCGTGATTCTCGGACTGACGGCGTTAATTCAGTTCTTTGTCAGTTTGATGATCGATCGTCGCTACGAGGTCGATGGTCGATTTTTCCGGAATTATTTCTGGGTGATCTGGTATCCACTGGCGTTCTGGCTGTTGTCTATGGTCACAACGGTCGCAGCCGTCCCGCGTGCCCTTCTCAAGCGCACCGGAGAGCGGGCTCGATGGATCAGCCCAGATCGCGGGCTGCGGCCGCCGGAAGAATGAGCCCATGAAGCACTTGCGACCACGAATCCCCAAAGTCATCGACCGCTCAGACCTGGAGCCGAGTGGAAGGCGCTATATCAGCCAGCTCATCAGTCTCGCGGGGTGGGGTATCTGGATTTACCTGTTCACGCCCCTGATTGCAGATGACCCCATGGAGACGTTGCGTGCGATCCAAGCGTACGGGATCGCGATTGGCTCGGCGGGCGTGATCTTCATAGGGTGGGCAGGTTACAACTGGTTCCGCTTCCACAACAATGAGCGGCGACACGCACCAGAACCGGTCGGGACCGAGAACTTGGCTCGGCATTTCGGCATCGATCGTGACGAGGCCGAGATTATCGCAACGGCTCGTATCGTGACGGTTCATTTTGATGAGATCACAGGGATTGTCGATATCGAGTCATCGATGTGCGGCGCTCGCCGGGAGTTGGTAGCAAACGTTGCCGCCTGCAGTAACCGATCAAATACAAGCCGTTAATTATTTTGAGTGCGTCAGGTTGGGCACTCAATTTTGTGCTCACGAATAGTCTTAGCCTCGGCGAGCACTGGGAAATTTACATCAGCAATGAGATTGCTAGTGGGCGTTACGGCTCCGCAAGTAACGTTGTCCGGGATGCCCTACACGTTATTTGGCCCAGGGCGCTGAACAGGCCAGCGCTCGTGAGTACATTGATAATTTCACAATAACCACCCTGATCAACGATTTTTAAAGTCACCCCGAGGGCTCCGGATGACTTAAAGAACATCGGCCGATATACAGAGCGGAAATGGGGTAAACGGGCTTTGGCCGCACCCTTGTGTTTAATGGCATGCCCCAGGGCCACACCGAATACGCTAGGGCGGCCAGCTCATCCTCGCCCAGCCAGTGGTCAAAGAGATTATATTCGGTTAGCTTAATCATGATTCAACTGTCCACTTCACTCCATATTTGTTGCGCACGGACAATGTCGCGTGACTGCCTATATTTTTTACCACCGCACAGCAAGATGATAAGTTCGCCGTCACGGATTCCGGCTAACCAGCGATTGAAGTGATCCGTGGTGAGTATGTGATATCGCATGCACGAAATGCAGCTAACGCGCTACAAAAAGACAAGACGACCTAACAGGTAATTGACCCCGGCACCGGCTATATCATGGCTTTAAAATTTTCAAACCCATAAAAAACCCTGTAAAAAATTCCGGTCATTCCCACTCAATGGTCGCCGGCGGCTTGCCGGAAATGTCATAAACCACACGGGAAATGCCGTCGATTTCGTTGATGATCCGGCGGGAGACGTGGTCAAGGAAGTCGTAGGGCAGATGGGCCCAGCGGGCGGTCATAAAGTCCACGGTTTCCACGGCCCGCAGAGCCACCACCCACTCATAGCGACGGCCGTCACCGGTGACACCCACGGAGCGGACCGGCAGAAAAACCGCGAAGGCCTGACTGGTTTTGTCATACCAGCCGGCAGCGCGCAGTTCCTCGATGAAAATGGCGTCCGCCAGCCGCAGGCAGTCGGCGTAGGTCTTGTGGACCTCGCCGAGAATACGCACGCCAAGGCCCGGCCCGGGGAAGGGATGACGATGCACCATTTCCGCCGGCAGCCCCAGTTCCACGCCGATGCGCCGGACTTCGTCCTTGAACAGCTCCCGGAGGGGTTCCAGCAGCTTAAGGTTCATCCGCTCCGGTAACCCCCCCACATTGTGGTGGGACTTGATGACATGGGCCTTGCCGGTGCTGGCACCGGCGGACTCGATGACGTCCGGGTAAATGGTGCCCTGGGCGAGCCATTGCACGTCTTCGAGCTTGCCCGCCTCTTCATCAAAGACATCGATAAACGTCCGGCCAATGATCTTGCGCTTGGCCTCCGGATCGGCTTCTCCGGCCAGCGCCGTGAGAAATCGCTCCTCGGCGTCCACCCGAATCACCCGAATCCCCATATGACGGCCAAAGGTGGTCATGACCTCGTCGCCTTCGCCCAGGCGAAGCAGACCGTTGTCGACGAACACGCAGGTGAGCTGATCACCGATAGCCCGATGCAGCAGCGCCGCCACCACCGAGGAGTCCACGCCACCGGAGAGCCCCAACAGCACATTGTCCCGGCCCACGGTGGCCCGCACCCGGTCAACCAGGTCGTCGATGATGTTGCCGGCGGTCCAGCGGCCCGAGCAGCCGCAGATGTCGTGGACGAATCGCTGCAGAATGCGCTGACCTTGGGGCGTGTGAGTGACCTCGGGATGGAATTGCAGGCCGTATAGACGCCGCTCATCGCTGCCCATGCCGGCGATGGGTGCCGAGGGCGTGCTGGCAATGACCTTGAAGCCCGCCGGCAGCTCCGAGACCCGGTCGCCGTGGCTCATCCAGACATCCAGCAGGCCATGGCCCTCGGCGTTGGTGCGGTCTTCGATGTCCCGCAGCAGACCGGAGTGGCCCCGGGCCCGGACTTCGGCATAACCGAATTCCTTGTGACTGGAGGCCTCGACCCCGCCCCCCAGCTGGTGGGCCAGCGCCTGCATGCCGTAACAGATGCCCAGCACCGGGACGCCGGCATCCAGCACCGCCTGGGGCACCCGTGGCGTGCCGGCCTCGTCCGCGTGCACCGACTCCGGCCCTCCGGAGAGGATCACGCCGCTGGGAGCGAAGTCCCGCAGTCGCGCCTCGTCACTGTCCCAGGGGCGGATTTCGCAATAAACGCCGGCCTCACGGATGCGCCGGGCGATGAGCTGTGTGTATTGCGAGCCGAAGTCCAGAATCAGGATGCGCTCGGCATGAATGTCCGGGGTCATAGGATCAGTCGCTACGGTAGTTGGGCGCTTCCTTGGTGATACTCACGTCGTGGACGTGGCCCTCGCGAACGCCGGAGTTGGTAATCCGGGCGAATCTGGCCCGGTCCCGAAAATCGTCAATATCGGCGCAGCCGCAGTAGCCCATGCTGGCCCGCAGCCCCCCCAGCAGCTGATGGACGATGGCGCTCATGGCGCCCTTGTAGGGCACCCGCCCCTCGATGCCCTCGGGCACCAGCTTGTCGACGTCGCCGGCATCCTCCTGGAAATAGCGATCCGACGAGCCCTGATTGCGGGACATGGCACCAATCGAGCCCATCCCCCGATAGGACTTGTAACTCCGCCCCTGGTAGAGCTCGACCTCGCCCGGCGCCTCTTCGGTCCCGGCGAACATGCTGCCCATCATCACGCAGTGGGCACCGGCGGCGATGGCTTTGGCCATGTCTCCGGAGTAGCGAATGCCACCGTCGGCGATCACCGGGATGTCCCGGCCCTTGAGTGCGGTGGCGGCGTTGTCGATGGCACTGACCTGTGGTACCCCCACCCCGGCAATCACCCGGGTGGTGCAGATGGACCCCGGGCCGATGCCCACCTTGACGGCATCGGCCCCGGCCTCGGCCAGCGCCAGGGCGGCGTCGCCGGTGGCGATGTTGCCGCCCACCACTTCCACATCCGGGAAGTGCTTCTTGACCCAGGCCACCCGATCCAGCACGCCGCGGCTGTGGCCGTGGGCGGTGTCCACCACCAGCATGTCGACGCCCGCTTCCACCAGCGCTTCGATACGCTCCTCGGAGCCCGCGCCGGTGGACACGGCGGCCCCCACCCGCAACTGGCCGTGCTCGTCCTTACAGGCGTCGGGGAAGTCTTCGGCCTTCTGAATGTCCTTGACGGTGATCATGCCCCGCAGCTTGAAATCGCCATTGACCACCAGCAGCTTTTCGATGCGATGGCGATGAAGCAGGGTCAGCACCTCGTCGCGCTCGGCGCCCTCTTCCACGGTCACCAGCCGATCTTCGCCGGTCATGGCGGCGGTGACCGGCATTTCCAGGCGGGTCTCAAAGCGCAGATCGCGACTGGTGACAATGCCCACCAGCTTTTCGCCCTCCACCACCGGCACGCCGGAGATGCCGTGCTGGCCCATGAGCAACAGGACCTCTCGGATCGTGGCCGTGGGCGCCACGGTGATGGGCTCCTTGATCACGCCGCTCTCGAATTTCTTGACGGTGCGCACTTCGCGGGCCTGGTCCGCCGCGCTCATGCTCTTGTGGATCACGCCGATCCCGCCCAGCTCGGCCAGGGCGATGGCGAGCCGCGCTTCGGTGACCGTGTCCATGGCCGCTGAAAGCAGCGGAATGCGCAGTTCGATGCCGCGGGTCACTCGGGTGGTGAGACCGACATCCCGGGGCAGAACTTCCGAATAGTTCGGCAGCAGAAGGACGTCGTCAAAGGTCAGGGCTTCCTGGATAATCTGCATGGCGACGTCCTCTTGGTAACTCCGGCGGGTTAACCGGCCATTATACGGCGCCGGCGGCCTCCGGAACAAACCGCGGGTCAAGCGGCCGCCGAAGCTGCTAACCTCCGGGCATGAGCCGTGCCGATGCCCATGAAGTCTACAGCGTCTCCCGCCTCAACCAGGAGGTGCGCGGACTGCTGGAACAGGCCTTCCCGCTGATCTGGGTTGAAGGCGAGATTTCCAATCTGGCTCAGCCCCGCTCCGGGCATGTGTATTTCACCCTCAAGGACGCCGAGGCCCAGGTGCGGTGCGCGCTGTTCCGCAACCGGGCCCTGCGCCTGCGGTTTTCCCCCGAGAACGGCGCCCGGGTGAGAATCCGCGCGCGCATCGGGCTGTATGCCCCCCGGGGCGAGTACCAGCTCATCGCCGAACACATGGAACCCGCCGGCGATGGCGACCTGCAGCAGGCCTTTGAAGCACTCAAGCGTCGCCTCGGGGCCGAGGGCCTGTTCGAGACGGTGCGCAAGCAGCCGCTGCCGGCACTGCCCCGCCGATTGGGCATTGTCACCTCTCCCACCGGGGCGGCCATTCGCGACATCCTGAGCGTGCTGGCCCGGCGGTTCCCGGCACTGCCGGTGCTGATTTATCCGGTGGCCGTGCAGGGCGCCGCAGCGGCGCAGGACATTGTCACCACCCTCGCCCTCGCCAATCAGCGCCGGGACGTGGACGTGCTGGTGGTCAGTCGGGGCGGTGGCTCCCTGGAAGATCTGCAGGCCTTCAATGAAGAAGCCGTGGCCCGCGCCATTGCCACCTCTGCCATTCCGGTGGTGAGCGCCGTGGGCCATGAGGTGGACATCACCATCGCCGACCTGGTGGCCGACCATCGGGCCCCCACGCCGTCGGCCGCCGCCGAGCAGCTCTCGCCGGATGGCTCGGCACTGGTGCAGGCGTTTCAGCAGCTTCGGCGACGCCTGATTGAAGGGCATCGTCGGCTTCGGGATCAGCGACGTGAGCGGCTGGACCGGGTCAGCCGCCGTCTCGAGGCCCAGCACCCCGGCCGGCGACTGCAGGAGCGCAGTCAACGTCTGGACGAGCTAGAGCTGCGCCTGACCCGGGCCCTTCGGCAACGGCTTGATGCCCGGGCCCTGGGCGTGACCAACCTCGCCCAGCGACTGCGGACCGCCAATCCGGGCCGGGCCGTGGCCCAACATCGGTCCCACTGCCAGACGCTCACCACCCGACTTGCCATCGCCATGCGCGCCGGGCTCACCCAGCGCCGTGGTCGGCTGCAGGAAAACGCCCGTGCGCTGGAGGCGGTCAGCCCCCTGGCCACTCTGGAGCGCGGCTATGCCATCGTGCGCCATGGCGACGATGGGCGTATCCTACGGGATGCGGGCGAGCTGGCCGTCGGCGACTCCATCCAGGCCCGACTGGGACAGGGAACCCTGGACGCCAAGGTGACGTCCATTCAGCCAGCGCCTGCCAAGCCAGACGAATAAACCCGGCCAGCCATGCCCGATGCTGTCCTGCCCGCGGGACCGGAAAACCGCGCGGCGGCTGGCTTGTTGTACTTGGCCCGGGCGCGCACGCTACCGGGTTCAGAAAACTCATTGGTACAGAGGGATCATGACGCTCAATGACGCCCTGGGCCGCTACGGCCTCGACTTCAAGACGCTCCAGACCCGCGACGGCCTGAGCCGGGTGGACGCCGCCTTTCTGGACGGGCTGCGGCAGCAGAATCCGACCCTGGCTGAGCAATTGCTGGACTACCGTGATCGGGACAGTGACCTGCCCGGCACCGAAAACAGCGAGCTGCTGATTGCCCTCGGCCCCTACGTCGAGACCTTTATCGGGCGCCTGTTCGGTATTGAGGGGCGACTGGCGGCGGACCGGCAGGCCATTCTCGAAGACGATGGGGTCATGCAGTTCAAGCAGGCCTTCGTGCAGAAGCGGGTCAAGAAGCATCGCCGTCCCGTGGAGCAGTCATTTCAAGCCCTGGATAACACCCTGCGAGCCGCGGTTGGCGAGGTGCCGGATGGCGACGACGAGGCGGCCATCGCCCAATACGCCATGGCCCTGCTGGAGGACCCGGACCGCAACGCCGAGGCCATCGAGACCGTCACCGCCTGGTGCAAGCTGGCCCGCCAGACCGCCGAAGGCCAGGCCCGGGTGGCCGGCTGGGCCAGTTTCCGTCTGCCGATGCGAATCGACCACTTTGACCTGGTCCCCACCGAGGCGGTGGAAGTGGACGGCGTCCGGCGCCGTCAGGCCGACCCCCAACGCTGGCGACCGCGGGACGGGTTCTCGCTCACCGATGGCCGCATGGGTCAGCGGGACATCCAGAGCGAAGTCCACTACTGCATTTACTGCCATGACCACGAAGGCGACTTCTGCTCCCGGGGCTTTCCCGAGAAGAAGGGCAGCCCGGAGCTGGGTTTCAAGCAGGATCCGCTGGGCGTCACCCTGACCGGTTGCCCGCTGGAAGAGAAGATTTCGGAAATGCACGTGCTGCGCCGGGAGGGCTACAACCTGGCGGCGCTGGTGATGATCATGGTGGACAACCCCATGGCGCCGGCCACCGGTCATCGCATCTGCAATGACTGCATGAAGGGCTGCATTTACCAGAAGCAGGACCCAGTCAATATCCCACAGATCGAGACCGGCGTGCTCACCGATGCGCTGGACCTGCCCTGGGGCGTGGAAATCTACCACCTGCTAACCCGCTGGAACCCCCTGCGCCGCGAGCAGTATCTGCAGCAGCCGGACAACGGCCGACGGGTGCTGGTGGCCGGCATGGGGCCCGCCGGCTTCACCATGGCCCATCATCTGACGATGACCGGCACCGCGGTGGTGGGCGTCGACGGGCTCAAGATCGAGCCGCTGCCCGAGTCGGTGCTCAATCAGCCGGTGGAGCGCTGGGCGGATCTGCAGGAAGATCTGGACGAGCGCATTCTGATGGGCTTTGGCGGAGTGGCCGAGTACGGCATCACCGTGCGCTGGGACAAGAACTTCCTCAAGCTCATCTATCTGACGCTGGCACGGCGGCACAACTTCCGCGTCTACGGGGGCGTTCGCCTGGGTGGCACCGTGACTCTGGAAGACGCCTGGGCGCTGGGATTCGATCATGTGGTCAATGCCACCGGTGCCGGCCTGCCGCGGGTGGTGCACATGGGTAACAGCCTGGCCCGTGGCATGCGCCAGGCCAGTGATTTTCTGATGGCCCTGCAGCTCACCGGCGCGGCCAAGTCCTCCAGCCTGGCGAGCCTGCAGGTCCGGCTGCCGGCGGTGGTGGTGGGCGGCGGGCTCACCGGCATCGATACCGCCACCGAGGTGCAGGCGTATTACGTCAAGCAGGTGGAGAAGGTGCTGGAGCGCTACGAACGGCTGTCCGAGCAGTTGGGCGAGGCGGCCGTCACCCAGGGGATGAATGACGAAGACCGGGAAACCCTGGCGGAATTCATCGACCATGGGCGCGCCACCCGCGCCGAACGGGCCCGCGCGGCCGCCGAAGAGCGCGAACCCGATTTCAATGCCCTGGTGCGCGCCTGGGGCGGCGTCACCGTCGCCTATCGCAAGGGCATGACCGACTCGCCGGCCTATGTCCGCAACCACGAAGAGGTGACCAAGGCCACCGAGGAGGCCCTCTACTATGCCGAGGGCGTGGAACCCCTCCACGCCGAGGTGGACGAGTACGGCCACGTCAGCGGACTGGTCTGCCGCGAGCTCAAGTCGGTGGAGGGCCGCTGGGCGCCCACCGGATCCGAGCGCCGGCTGGCGGCGCGGGCCATCTTCATTGCCGCGGGGACGGTGCCCAACACCATTTACGAGCGCGAACGGCCCGAGACTTTCGAGCTGAATGGCAACCACTTCCTGCCCCACACCCTCACCGAGCAGGGGCTGGAGCCGGTGGATGACGCCGATCACGTCAAGTCCCGGGTGTTCGGCCCGTTCACCTCCTATAACGAGGGCGGACGGCGGGTGACCTTCATCGGCGACACCCATCCGGCCTTCCATGGCAGTGTGGTAAAGGCCATCGCCTCGGGCATGCGCACCTACCCCTATGTCATGGCGGCCATGAGCCACGAGACGCCGGCGACGGACCAGTCTCACCCGGCATTCCTCGACACCATGGACGATCTTTTCACCGCCCGGGTGGTGGAGGTCAATCGGGACAATCCGGCGATGGTGGAAGTCTGGGTCCGGGCCCCCATGGCGGCTCGCAATTTCAGGGCCGGCCAGTTTTTCCGCCTCCAGACCTTCGAATCCCTGTCGCCGGTGGTCAACAACACGCGACTGCAGATCCCGCTCATCACCGTGTCCGGGACCGGCGTGAAGAACGACTGCATCCGGCTCATGGTGCTGCAATGGGGAGCGGGTCCCAAGCTGGTGGGCCGACTGCAGCCCGGCGATCCCCTGGTGCTCATGGGGCCCACCGGCGCACCCACGGACCTGCCCACCGACCGCACCATCATGGTGGTGGCCGGCCGCTGGGGGGCGGCGGTGATGCTGGACATTGGCGCGGCGCTGCGTGCCGCCGGCAATCGGGTGCTCTACGTGGCGGCCTTCGGCGCCGCCGGCGACGTGGATCATCAGGACGAGCTGGAGGCGGGCGCGGATCAGATCATCTGGTGCACCGCCAAGGAGGAAACCATCACCCCGCGACGTCCCCAGGACATCAGTCTGCAGGCCACCGACATGATCGATGTGGTGCGTCGCTACGGGGCGGGCGAAATCGGCCCCGAGCAGGGCGGCATCCCGCTGAGCGATGTGGATCGCATTATGGTGATGGGCGGCACGGGGCTGCTCAAGGGGTTCCAGAACGCCGTCCAGGGCGAGCTCAAAGCGCTGGTGGCCCCGGACTGCGATGCCTTCGGCACCGTGGGCAGCCCCATGCAGTGCATGCTCCAGGGCGTTTGTGCTCAGTGCCTGCAGTGGCAGATCGACCCGGAAACCGGCGAGCGGACGCGGCCGGTGTTCTCCTGCGCGGGTCAGGACCAGCCCCTGACGTGGATCGATCTGGACAACCTGTCAGCCCGGCAACAGCAGAACCGACTCAGTGACCGACTGAACGGCCAGTGGCTGGAGCAGGTGCTGGCCAGCGAAGCCGCTGACTAGCGCTCCATGACCACCATGGCGAGGGCGTAATCTCGCTCGTCGCTGATGCTCAGGTGAGTCTGGCGGATGCCCAGGGCATCCGCCCGGCGGGCGGCCGCACCCGCCATTTCCAGCGTCGGTGCGCCGGCCGGGCTGTGGCCCACCACCAGGTCCCGAAAGCTGGCGTCCGCGCCAATGCCACATCCCAGCGCCTTGGCGGCCGCCTCCTTGGCCGCGAACCGGCGGGCCAGGAAGGCAGCGGCGGACCGGGGGCCCGCTGCCATCAGGCGCTGGTACTCCCCAAGCTCGGAGTCGGCCAGTAAACGCCGCGCCAGGCGGTCACCATGGTCACGCTGCATGGCCTCGAGCCGGGACACCGCCACCAGGTCGGTGCCGATACCGACAATGCTCAATGCCGCGCCTCACGAATCAGCTGCTTCATGGTCCGGACGGCGGCGTCGAGGCCACTGAACACCGCCCGGGCGATGATGGCATGACCGATGTTGAGTTCGGTGATTTCCCGCATGGCGGCGATCGGCGCGACATTGTGGTAGTGCAGACCATGCCCGGCATTGATCTGCAAACCCAGGGACTGGCCCAGGGACGCCGCTTCCTGAAGCCGCGTGAACTCCTCGTGAATGGCGCCGTCGCTGGTGGCATCGGCAAACGCCCCGGTATGGAGCTCCACCACGGGAGCGCCCACGTCCACGGCGGCCTGCAACTGGGCCGGCTCCGGGTCCACAAACAGTGACACCCGAATGCCCGCTTCGGCCAGGCGCTGACAGGCCTGGCGACAGCGCTCCGGATCCCCGGCGACATCCAGCCCCCCCTCGGTGGTGATCTCCTGGCGGCGCTCCGGGACCAGACAGCAATCGGCGGGCTGCAGGTCGATGGCCCGCTGGATCATCTCGTCGGTGATGGCCATTTCCAGGTTCATCCGGGTCTGCAGGGTTTGCGTCAGCAGCGCCACGTCCCGCTCATTGATGTGCCGACGGTCCTCCCGCAGATGGACCGTAATGGCATCGGCCCCGGCCTGTTCGGCCATGGCGGCGGCCGCCACGGGATCGGGATAGCGGGTGCCACGAGCCTGACGCAGGCCCGCCACATGATCGACATTAACGCCGAGCAACGGCTCAAGACTGCCTTGATGATGGGCCATGTTGGCGACCTCCTGTGGGGTAGCGGGCATATAACTCTCGACTTCTCAGGGGCCGGTCACCCAGGTGCGGCGCCATCACGGCACGCATGAGCGCTCGGCTGGCCCGAGCCACCTGAGGTGATGGCATGGGTGCCGCCAGCCCGGTCAGCAGATCCCCCGAAACGATCACGCCGCCGCCGTTCGGGCCAGCCACGGGCACCGCACCCCGGCCAGGATCGTACCGGTACCAGCCCTCGGGCACCACCGGCTGATCGTCGGCATCCACGGTCAGGGCGAGCCCGTAGCCCAGCAGACCCAGCAGATCCCGCTCAAAGGCACGCACGGCCACCGCCTCATCGCTCACCGTGGTGAGGGCCTCCAGATAGCCCACGTAGCATTCGAAAAGCCCCGGGTGCGGATCTTCCCGGCCCAGCAGCCGGATCAGCAGCTCGTTACCATAAAAACCGCTGACCAGGCGGCGGCCCTGCAGGGGCAGCGGCACACCGGCGGCCTCCGCCGTCTGCAGGGTGCCCAGCTCGCCGCGAGCCCGCCAGGTCATGGCCAGGGGACGAAAAGGCTGCAACAGTCCGGCCAGACGGGAGCGGGGCCCGGCCGCGCCCCGGGCCACCAGGCCGATGCGGCCATGGTCTCGGGACAGCACTTCGAGCAGTCGGCTAGTGTTTCGATAGGCCCGCCCGTGGAGCACGAAGGCGGGCTCCAGGACCGCATCACGGCCCATGGGAGCCGCTACTCCTCGCGATAGCCCAGCGCCTGCAGCATGCGGGTGTCATCGGACCAGCCCTCACGTACCTTGACCCAGAGCTTCAGATAAACCCGCGCCTTGAAAAGGCGCTCCATCTCCCGGCGGGCGGCCGCACCAATGCGTTTGGTCATCTCGCCGCCTTCGCCGATAACGATACGCCGCTGGCCGGGACGCTCCACCCAGATGATGGCGGCAATGCGCCGCAACCGGCCTTCCTGCTCAAAGGCTTCGAGCTCGACGGTGCTGGCATAGGGCAACTCGTCACCCAGATGCCGCATCAACTGCTCGCGAATCAGCTCCGCTGCCATGAACTGCTCACCCCGGTCACTGATCTGCTCCGGTGGAAACAGCGGCGGCCCCTCCGGCAGCCGGGCGATGATGGCCGACTCCAACGCGTCCAGATTGTCGTGTTTGGTGGCGGACACCGGCACCACGGCCGCAAACTCCCGGCGCTGATCCATCTCGGCAATGGCTGGCAGCAGACGCTGTTTGTCGGCGGTCCGATCCACTTTGTTGAGCACCGCGATCACCGGGGAGCGAACCCGCTCCAGTCGCTCCAGCACCACCTGGTCCTGGGGAGTCCAACGGTGGGCTTCGGTGAGCATGATCACCACGTCCACATCCGCCAGGGCACTGCCGGCCGCGTCGTTCATGTAACGGTTCATGGCCGTGCGGCCACCTTCGTGAAGCCCGGGGGTGTCTACATAGATGATCTGGGCATCCGGGCGGTGATGGATGCCCAGTATCCGATGCCGCGTCGTCTGGGGCTTGCGGGTGGCGATACTCACCTTCTGGCCCAGCAGGGCATTCAGCAGAGTGGATTTGCCCACATTGGGCCGTCCCACCAGGGCGACAAAGCCGACGGGCTGATAGGCCGAACGCTCATCGCTCATGAGGGCTCCCCGGGATCATGGTTATGGCTGCCGAGCCGCCGAAGCAGATCGGCGGCCGCCTCCTGCTCGGCCTGCCGGCGGCTGCCGGCCCGGCCCTCGCCGGCTTGCTGCAACGCCTCACTGGTGCAGACCACATGAAACACCTGCTCGTGGGCCCGGCCGCTCACCTCCTCCACCGCATAGGCTGGCAATTCGAGGCCCCGGGCCTGCAGATACTCCTGCAGCCGGGTCTTGGCGTCCTTGTGAGCTTCCATTTCCGGCAGTCGGTCCAGATGATCGGTATACAGCCGCAGGACCAGATCGCGCCCCGCCTCGAACCCGCCATCCAGATAAACCGCGCCGATCAGGGCCTCGAGGGCATCGGCAAGAATGGAGTCCCGTCGCCGACCGCCGCTTTTCAGCTCGCCGCTGCCAAGCACGATATGCCCGCCAAGGCCGGTGTCGCGGGCAATGGCCGCGAGGGCATTCTTGTTGACCAGCGCGGCACGCAGACGACTGAGTTCGCCCTCGCGGAGATCCGGGCGGCGCCGGTAGATTTCATCCGCAATCACGAAATTGAGAACCGCGTCGCCGAGGAATTCCAGTCGCTCGTTGTTGGGGCCGCTGGCGCTGCGATGGGTGAGAGCCTGACGCAGCAGATCCGACTCGCCGAAGGTCCAGCCGATGCCCTCCTCCAGGGCGCGCAGTTCTCTCATGACGGACACCTGCTCTCCATGGCTAGTCAATGCGACGCCCCATGCGTGACCAGTTGGGGCCACCATCCCAGCTCAGCCAGACAAAAAAGGCCTGCCCGACCATGTGGTCCCGCGGCACCGGCCCCCAGAATCGACTGTCACTGCTGCGGTCACGATTGTCCCCCAGCACGAAGAACTTGTCCTCGGGGACGGTTAGACTGAAGCCGCGATCCGGGGCGGTGTCATCGATCACCACCCGGTGCCAGTCGTCGCCGAGCTGCTCGCGGAATAACCGCAGACTGTCGCGCTCCTGCCAGCCGCCCAGTGACTCCACGGGCACCGCCTCGCCGTTGATAATGAGGCGCTTTCCGAAATAGGTGACCTCGTCTCCGGGCAGACCCACGATGCGCTTGATGTAGTCCTGGGAGGGATCCACGGGATAGCGGAATACTGCCACGTCTCCCCGCTCCGGCTCCCCCACCGGCACCAGCAGATCCCGAGTCACCGGCGCCCGCAGGCCATACCCGAATTTATTGACCACGATGAAATCACCGACCTCCAGGGTGGGCAGCATGGAGCCCGAGGGAATGCGGAAGGGTTCGATCACGAAGGAACGCACCACCAGCACGATGAGGATCACCGGGAACAGCGAACGCCCCAGATCTACCCACCAGTTGACGGCGGCGCCGGGCGGCCGTCGTTTGCGCTGGAAGCGGTCGAAGACCCACACCAGCCCGCTGACCACGGTCAGCACGACCAGCAATAGCTCAAAATTCAGCATGGCGGGTGCCGCCCTCCGTCTCTACTTATTGTTGTCCACCTGAAGGACGGCGAGGAAGGCGTCCTGAGGAATTTCCACCGAGCCCACCTGCTTCATGCGCCGCTTGCCCTGCTTCTGCTTTTCCAGCAGCTTTTTCTTGCGGGATATGTCACCACCATAGCATTTGGCGGTGACATTCTTGCGCAAAGCCTTGACCGTGGAGCGCGCGATCACCTTGGTGCCCACCGCTGCCTGAATGGCAACCTCGAACTGCTGTCGCGGAATAATCTCTTTAAGCCGCTCGGTGAGATCCCGCCCCCGGCTCTCGGCCTGATCCCGATGAACAATCACCGACAGGGCGTCCACCCGATCGCCATTGACCATCACGTCCAGCTTTACCAGCCGCTCGGCCTGAAATCGCCGGAATTCGTAATCGAAGGAGGCATAGCCGCGGGTGGCCGACTTCAGCCGATCAAAGAAGTCCAGCACCACCTCGCCCATGGGCATTTCGTATTCCAGGGACAGCTGATTACCGACGTACTGCATGCCCTTCTGGGCGCCGCGCTTTTCTTCACAGAGCTTGATGACCGCGCCCACGTACTCCTGGGGCACCAGAATACTGGCCATGATGATGGGCTCGCGGATTTCGTCGATGACGTTAACCGGCGGGAGCTCCGACGGGTTGTGAACGGCGTGCTCCTCACCCTGTTTGTCCAGCACTTGGTGGACCACGGTGGGGGCGGTGGTAATGAGATCGAGACCGTATTCGCGCTCCAGCCGCTCCTGAACGATTTCCATGTGCAACATGCCAAGAAAGCCGCACCGAAAACCGAATCCCAGCGCCTCGGAGTTCTCGGGTTCATAATTGAGGGCGGCGTCGTTCAGGCGCAGCTTGCCCAGGGCATCCCGGAAGGCCTCGTAATCATCTGACGAGGTGGGGAACACGCCGGCAAAGACCCGCGGCTGGACCCGCTGGAAGCCGGGCACCGGCGCATCGGTGGGCGCCTTGGCATGAGTGAGGGTGTCACCCACCGGCGCGCCGTCGATGTCCTTGATGCCCGCCACCACAAAGCCCACGCGCCCGGCACTGAGGGAATCCCAGACCGTTCGCTGCGGGGTGAAGATGCCCAACTCGTCCACCTGGAATTCGCGGCCGGTGGACATCACCTTGATGCGGTCACCCCGGCGAAGCTCGCCATCAAATACCCGAACCAGGCAAACCACTCCCAGGTAGTTGTCGAACCAGGAGTCAATGATCAGCGCCTTCAGCGGCCCGTCGGGATCGCCCTGGGGCGCCGGCATCCGCTGAATGATGGACTCCAGCAGATCGTCAATGCCGATACCGGTCTTGGCACTGATGGGCAGCACGTCGGTGCCGTCCAGCCCAATGATTTCCTCGATCTCCTGAACGACCCGGTCCGGTTCCGCCGAGGGCAGATCGATCTTGTTCAGCACCGGAATGACTTCCAGACCCTGTTCCACGGCGGTGTAGCAGTTGGCAACGCTCTGGGCTTCCACGCCCTGGGCCGCGTCCACCAGCAGCAGAGCCCCTTCACAGGCATAGAGCGAGCGGCTGACCTCGTAGGAGAAGTCCACATGCCCCGGGGTGTCGATAAAGTTCAGCTGATAGGTCCGCCCGTCCCGGGCCTGATAATCGAGCGACACGCTCTGGGCCTTGATGGTGATGCCCCGCTCCCGCTCCAGATCCATGGAGTCGAGCATCTGGGCATTCATCTCGCGCTTGCTGAACCGGTCGGATCGCTCGATCAGTCGATCCGCCAGGGTCGACTTGCCGTGGTCAATGTGGGCAATGATGGAAAAATTTCTGATCTGATCCATGTAAACCTGTGCCGGCCGTTGCCGGTTGGCCAAACAAAGCGGCCGCAGCAACCTCTGTTGCTGCGGCCCCGAATTCCCGGCATGCCGCCGCTCAGCCGTTCACGATACCCATCAGGGCATACGCAGGGCAAGGAAGCGCTGACTGCCGTCCCGCATCACCAGCAGGGGAACGCTCCGCCCGCTGGGCACGTCGCTGAGCAAGCGCCGCAGGTCCATGACATTTTCAATGTCTTCCCGATTGACCCGGGTGATAACGTCCCCCTGAGAGAGCCCCACCTCGGCGGCGGCGCCACCCATGACCTCGGAGACGATCACGCCGGTGACTTCCGGCTCCAGGTCCAGCGCGCTGCGGGCGTCATCCGTCAGCGGCTCCACGGAAAAACCCAGCTCCTCGAAATCACCACTGGGCTCGGCGGGTCCGCCCCGAGTGGTCTCCTCCGGCAACTGCTCCAGGGTGACCTGCAGGGTCTGGCGCTCCTGGTCCCGCACCACCACCACCGGCACGGTTTCACCCACGGGTGTACGGCCGACCATGGGTGGGAGCGAGCCAGAGTTCGGCACCTCACGCTCGTTGAACTCAACGATGACGTCCCCCGACTCGAAACCGGCATTGGCCGCCGGTGATCCGGGCATCACCTGGGCCACCAGAGCCCCCTCCGGGCGATCCATGCCAAAGGACTCCGCCAGGTCCCGGGTGACATCCTGAATGACCACGCCCAGCCAGGCTCGACTGACCGTGCCGGCATCCCGCAATTGATCGGCCACATCCACCGCCAGCTCAATCGGGATGGCAAAGGAAATGCCCTGAAACCCCCCGGAGCGGCTGTAAATATGAGAGTTGATGCCAATGACTTCGCCATCGAGGTTGAACAGCGGCCCGCCGGAGTTGCCCGGATTGATGGCCACGTCGGTCTGGAGAAACGGCACATAGTTTTCGGTGGGCAGACTGCGGCCCTTGGCACTGACAATGCCCGCAGTCACCGAATACTCAAAGCCGAAGGGCGAGCCGATGGCCAGCACCCATTCACCCACACGCAGGTCTGATGAACTGCCGATTTCCACCGTGGGCAGCGACTCGCCGTCGACCTTGAGCAGTGCCAGGTCGCTTCGCTCGTCAGCCCCCACCAGCTCGGCGGTCATCTGACGCCGGTCATTCAGACGCACCACAATCTCGGTGGCACCATCCACCACGTGGTTGTTGGTGAGGATGTAACCGTCCTCGGAGATGATGAACCCCGAGCCCAGTGACCGGGTGTCAAACTGCCTCGGTGGCGCGCCGTCTTCGTCCATGAAGCGATCAAGGAAATCCTGGAATGGATGGTCGTCCGGCAGATCCGGCATTCCCGGGATATCCGGCAGGCGGCGATTCCCGCCCCGGGCCGGGCGCCCTTCCTGGGTGGTGCTGATGTTCACCACCGCCGGGCTGTTCTGCTCCACCAGCCCGGTGAAGTCCGGCAATGACTGCGCCCCGGCCGATGCGCCGTAGAGCGCCGCCGCCATGAGCAGAGAAACGAGAGTCGTCCAGACCCGGCGGCCGGCAAGAAAATGCTGCATGATTAGTGGCTCGCGTTCGAAGTGGAGTCGGCCCGTTGAAGTGAGGTCGCCATCCGCTCAACGGTGGAAGACGGCACCTCGCCAAGGGCAACGACCTGGTAGCCATCCATGGTGGTGGTGTAGACATTCATGGCACCCATCCGTAAAGCCCCGCGCATTCTTTCGTCGGGGGTTTCTGCCTCGATGTAAATGGAAACCGTGGCGATGCCGTCACTGAAGAGCAGATGCCGGGCAGCCTGGTCTCGACCGGGTAGCGCCTGCTCGCGCTCCATGTGCAGCTGGAACCCGTCCGGGAGGTCGGCGACCGACCAGGATGAGGCGTCAATCGGTTGGTCGTCCGCCGATGGTGTGGCCCGGGCAGTGACTCGCTTGAATCCTTCCTGGGGTAACTGGGACATCAATTCTGTGGGCTCGAGCCCGTCGCGCAGTTCCATGTCCAGCATCATGACCCGCTCGAGCACGTCTCCCTCCGAACTCACCAGTTCCGCCCGCATGAGCAGTCCGGTTTCCTGGTCAAACCAGAGCTGATAGCCATAACGCATCGCATCTTCCGCGAGGATGGCCACTCGCTGGGTTGGTCGGCCGGCCACCCGGTCTTCGCCAATCACACGGCCCCGGTAGTGTGGCTCGTGATCAGAGAGGCTGTCGGGCAGGCGGGCATCCAGCGGCGCCTGCCAGTGCCGGCGATCCACCATTACGGCCTGGGCGCTGGGCAGCACGCAGGTCACTTCTTCGTGGTCGCGGATGATTTCCCGGGGTTCGCCGGAGAGGGAAAACAGTCGCTCCTGCACCCCGGCGTCAGGGTGAGCGGAGCGCCAGATGCGCATGGTGTCGACGTGGTCCTGATGTTGATAGATAAATTCCGCCACAAAACTGTGCTGGCTGCGCGCCTCCTGGGACCAGCGCAGCCAGTCCTCGGCGCTTTCCGGCGACTGGGCAGAAGCACCGGCCGCCATGACAGAGGCCAGAATCCCCGCCATAAACGACCGAAGCAGCCTTTTATCGCTCACTGCCATGTCCCATGATGCGCGCGTATTGCAATGAGGTACCCAGCTGCCCGTCCGCGGCGTATTCGCTGTGGTTGACGAAGTACGCGTTCAGCCGCTGCCGGGCTTCAGCGTCAAGGGAGGCGGAAGCGATGGGAACCGCACCGGTGGCGGCCGACTGACCTCCACTGGAAGTGCCCACTCGCTCAAGCTGTCCCTCGAAGGGAGCGCCCTGAATGACCGCCACGGACGGCTCGGACACCGGCCCCTGCGCGGGATTGCCGGCATCGAACAACGTCGGCCCGACGATGAGCACGCCCAGGGCCACGCTCGCCGCGATGGCCATCCCGCCAACGGGGCGCAGCCACCGGCCGGTGGCGCCGCCGGCCTGCGCCGACGCCTCAGGTGCCGTGTGAGCCGGTTCGCCATCAATACTGGCCCGAACCCGATCCGCCAGGCTATCCGCGCCGGGGACATACTCATGTCGTACCGCCGCGCTCATGGCGTGATACCGACCCAGCGCTTCGCGGGATTCCGGGTCGCTTTCCACCCTCCTTAAAAGAAACCGCAACTCGTCGGCGTCGAGCTCGCCGTCCGCCACCGCCGAAATCGGTTCAAATTTGTTGTCCTGCATCGCCATTCACCCACCGATGTCTGAAATCAGCGGCCGCAGCCGCCGGTCAATCGCTTCACGAGCACGAAATATCCGTGATCGCACCGTTCCTATGGGGCATTCCATTGCCTGCGCAATCTCCTCGTAGGTCATCCCCTGGAACTCACGCAACGTAATGGCCACGCGCAGATCCTCGGGGAGCTCCTCAATCGCGCTGATCACGGTTGCCTGCACCTGATCCCGCTGGGCCAGCGCCTCGGGAGACTCCTGATCTTTGAGACGCGATTCGATGTCATATCGTTCCGCATCCTGTGCATCAATATCGCTATCCGGGGGGCGGCGTCCCTGGGACACCAGGTGATTTTTGGCCGTATTGATGCCGATCCGATAGAGCCAGGTGTAGAAACTGCTGTCGCCGCGGAAGTTCGGGATGGCGCGATAGGCCTTAATGAAGGCTTCCTGGGAGACGTCGAGTGCCTCGGCGTGATCATGAACATAGCGCGAAATGAGTTTGACCAGTTTGTGCTGATACTTGAGCACCAGCATGTCGAAGGCCTGCTTGTCACCGGCCTGGACCCGCTTGACCAACTCCCTGTCCGCATTAGCCGTGCTCATCGTGCCTCCACGCCCGGATGCCCCGGCAGCCGGACGCTGCCAGCCACTAGTGACCCGTAACTGGCCTCGAAGTTCAGCGGAAACCCGAGGCCATTCCGCCACACCAGTTGCTCAACCCTAACATCCCCGCACCCATCGGCGCAGAAGACGGTGGGTCTCGGCTCCCATGGCACCGGCGGGCACTACCGCACAGCGATGCCACGGCCAACCGCCGATACGAATGATGGTGATCACTGGACTGGTGATGGCATCGCCCTGTCGGCCCACCCAGCAGTGGCCGTTGGCCAATTCAAAACGCCAGAAGCCCTCGCCCAATGGTTGGAGTCGGGTGATGCGGCCAGAGCCGGCCCGGCCGTGCCGGCCAACGATCCGGATACCGACTCCCGCAGTGGCGAGCAAAAGCACCGTCCGAAGCCCCCACTCGATGCCCGGGACAATCCATAGCATCGCCGTGACCACGACAACGAGAATCAGCAGCAGAATGAAGAGGGGCCGGGTGTTTTCAATCGCAAAGCCCGGAGGCGGCACGAATGGATCGAACGACGTCGGCAAGCTCATCTTCCCTGGGTGGTTGGCCATTGACCAGCCAGTCAATCAGCTGGTCGTCTTCGGTGTCCAGCAGCTGCTCGAACCGCTCCCGGCCGGTGGCGTCCAGCGAGTAATAGCCATCGGACTCCGCTTCGATAAAGCGCGTCAGCAGGCGATCAAGCTCGGTGGTGCCGCGCCGGCAACGCCAGCGCAGCCTGGAATGCTCGCTCACGTTGTGTGGCTACTGCCGGGCCACCATCAATCGCTTCAGCTCGGCAATCGCCTTGGCGGGGTTGAGCCCCTTTGGACAGGCCGACGCGCAGTTCATGATGGTATGGCAGCGGTACAGCTTGAACGCGTCATCCAGATCGTCGAGCCGGCCGCCAGTGTCCTCGTCGCGGCTGTCCGCCACCCACCGATAGGCCTGCAGCAGCACCGCCGGGCCGAGATACCGATCGGGATTCCACCAGTAACTGGGGCAGGATGTCTGACAACAGGCGCACAGAATGCACTCGTAGAGACCATCGAGCTCTTCGCGGTCCTCGGGGCTCTGCAGGCGCTCCCGATCCGGTGGTGCCGGCGTCTCGGTCCGGATCCAGGGCCGGATAGAGGCGTACTGCGCATAGAAATGCGTCATGTCCGGCACCAGGTCCTTGACCACCCGCATGGACGGCAAGGGGTAGATGCGAACATCCCCTTTAATGTCCTCAATGGCTTTGGTGCAGGCCAGCGTATTGCTGCCGTCAATGTTCATGGCGCAGGAGCCGCAGATCCCCTCTCGGCAGGAGCGGCGGAAGGTCAGTGTGGGATCGATATCGTTCTTGATCTTGACCAGCGCGTCGAGAACCATCGGCCCGCAGGTATCGAGATCGACTTCATAGGAGTCCAGACGCGGGTTCTCCCCGCTGTCCGGCTCCCACCGATACACCTTGAACACGCGGGTGTTGGTGGCGTCGGTGGCAGCGTGGTGGTTGCCTTCCTTGATCCGGGAATTGGGGGGAAGAACAAACTGGGCCATGGCAAATGCCTCCTGTCTCAGTACACGCGCTTCTTCGGCGGGATGACTTCCATCTCGTCGGTGAGCGTCGTCATGTGCACCGGGCGGTAATCAAGCTGGACATCGCCACTGTCCTGCAACCAGGACACAGTGTGCTTCATCCAGTTTTCGTCGTCACGGTCGGCAAAGTCTTCACGGGCGTGGGCACCCCGGCTCTCCTGTCGATTGAGTGCCGAGTCCATGCTCACCACCGCATTGCCGAGCAGGTTCTCAAGTTCCAGGGTTTCCACCAGGTCGGTGTTCCAGACCAGTGACCGGTCCACCACCTTGATGTCAGCCAGCGACTGATAGATTTCGTGGATCTGGCGACTACCCTCCTCGAGGGTCTCCGCGGTTCGGAACACCGCCGAGTACTGCTGCATCACGCTCTGCATGCGCTCGCGCACCTTGGCGGTGGGCTCGCTGCCGTCCGCATTGCGGAGCCGGTCGAGCCGCCCCAGAGCATAATCGGCGCTATCCGCCGGCAGCGGCTTGTGCTCGCCGCACTCGGCCACGATCTCAGCGGCCCGGATGGCGGCGGCTCGCCCGAAGACCACCAGATCCAGCAGCGAGTTGGAACCCAGCCGGTTGGCGCCATGCACCGAAATGCAGCCCGCTTCGCCGATGGCCATCAGGCCCGGCACCACGGCGTCCGGGTCGCCGTCCCGGGGGGCCACGACCTCGGCCCGGTAGTTGGTGGGGATACCGCCCATGTTGTAGTGGACGGTGGGCAGAACCGGAATGGGCGCCTCGGTGACGTCCACGCCGGCAAAAATGCGGGCCGTCTCGGCAATGCCCGGCAGACGCTGATTGATCACCTCGGGGCCGAGATGCTCGAGATGAAGGTGGATGTGGTCGGCATTGGGACCCACACCCCGACCTTCCCGAATCTCGATGGTCATGGAGCGGGACACCACGTCCCGCGAGGCCAAGTCCTTGGCATTGGGCGCGTAACGCTCCATGAAGCGCTCGCCCTCGGAGTTGGTGAGATACCCGCCTTCGCCGCGAACGCCTTCGGTGATCAGGCAGCCGGCGCCGTACACGCCCGTGGGGTGGAACTGGGTGAACTCCATGTCCTGGAGCGGCAGCCCGGCCCGCAGCACCATGCCACCCCCGTCGCCGGTGCAGGTATGCGCCGACGTGCAGGAGAACCAAGCTCGGCCGTAGCCCCCGGTCGCCAGAACCACGATATGAGCTCGGAAGCGATGGATTTTTCCGGTGGCAAGCTCGAGGGCGATGACACCCCGGCAGGCGCCATTTTCCATGATCAGATCCAGCGCGAAGTACTCGATGTAGAACTCCGCCTGGTGAGCCATGGACTGCTGATAGAGCGTATGCAGGATGGCATGGCCGGTGCGGTCCGCTGCCGCACAGGTGCGCTGTGCGGTGCCCTCACCAAAATGCGTGGTCATGCCGCCGAAGGGGCGCTGATAAATCTTGCCTTCCTCGGTTCGCGAGAAGGGCACACCATAGTGCTCAAGCTCGATAATCGCGGGAATCGCCTCGCGGCACATGTATTCGATAGCGTCCTGGTCGCCCAGCCAGTCCGACCCCTTGATGGTGTCGTAGGCATGCCAGCGCCAGTCGTCGTCACCCATGTTGCCCAGCGCCGCACTCACACCCCCCTGGGCAGCCACGGTGTGACTGCGAGTGGGAAAAACTTTGGTCACACAGGCTGTTTTCAGCCCTTTTTCGGCCATGCCGAAGGTCGCCCGAAGGCCGGCACCGCCGGCGCCTACCACGACCACGTCATAGCTGTGATCGACAATCTCGTAATCGGCGCTCATATCTCAGCCTCCGAGTGCAATACTAAGGACGGCAATGATCGCTGACACGGCCAGAACAACCGCCAGGAATCGCACCGCGATGACCAGCCCAAGGCGCACGCCCTTGTGACTCACGTAGTCTTCGAGAATGACCTGGAGGCCGAGCGACGCGTGATAGAACAGCACGCCGAACATCACCACCATGACCACCGAGTTGATCGGGCCGCCCAGCCAGGCAGCGGCCTCGGCGTAACTGGCGCCGGAATTGGCCGCCAGGCCGACCACCAACCAGAGCATCAGCGGCACCATGGCGATGGCACTCAGCCGCTGCACCCACCAGTGGGAGGCGCCGTGATGCGAGGCACCCAGGCCCCGGGCTTCCTTAATCGGAGTCCGAAATTCCATTACAGGCCTCCTCAGACCAGAGCGATAAGCCAGGCGAGCAGCGTCAGCGCCACAGCCGCACCGATGACGGTCTGCCCGGAGCGCTGCGCGGCCTCGAGGCTGAGCCCGTAGCCGGCGTCCCAGAACAGGTGCCGGATGCCGTTGCAAAGATGATAGAAGAGCACGAAGGTCCAGGCGAACAGCAGGACCTGCACCGGCAGGCTGCCCAGAATGGCATTGGCGGTGGCGTAAGCCTGGGGGCCGGCGGCGGTGGCCACCACCCAGTAAACCAGCACCAGCGCTCCGCCGGAGAGCAGGACCCCGGAAATCCGGTGACTGATGGACGTCAGGGCGGTGAAGGGCAGGCGATAGACTTGCAGATGCGGCGACAGGGGCCGGTTATCCGTGCTCATCAGGCGACTCTCCAGATGCAGGATAGTTTGGAATTGTTCCGCCAAGATACCCGTTGGACGGTCGCTGCACAAGATCGCCGCAGTGCACCATGTTCAAATGGACCGGCAGCGAACATTCAAAAATCGGTGCAGCGGCCGTTGCTCTCCCAGTCACCGTAGCGGGTCGGCTCAGGGCCACGCTGACCACCGGTCTCTGCCGGCCAGGTCTCCGGCTTCTGCCAGTCCACTGAGGTGGATTCAGGGGCGTCCGACCCTTCGACGGGCTGATGGTCGGTCGAGTCCGGCTGCCGATCCGGGTTGCGCTCATCATTCATGACATCGTCCTCACGGCTGCGGGGAATTGCTGATCAATGGCATTATCCCACGTCCACTGCCATTACGCATTGCATAAGGAGCGCGACATGGTCACCGTCTGGGATCGGCTGTTGACCGCCTCACCCATGGGCCAATCCGCGCCGGCGACGCCGGCGGACTGGGCCCTCGCGGCCCGGGACAGCGGTGTGGTTGCCGCACTCCCCCACCTGGGGCTCCTGCATTTGGCTGGCCCCGACGCCCGGGAGTTCCTTCAGAATCAGCTCACCCAGTCCGTCGCCGACCTTGCCGACACGGAAACCCGGCTAGCGGCCTGGTGCAGCGCCAAAGGTCGAGCCCGAGCCGTGTTCAGGGTGATCCCCAGCGATACCGGGCTGGTACTGCTGGCCGATGCCGACACGCTGGAAGCCATTCGGCCTAAATTGCAGATGTTCATCCTCCGCGCCCAGGTGGCCATCACCGACCTCTCCGCCGATGAGGGACTGATGGGGGTCACCGGTCCCGTGGCCGAGACCCTGCTCACGGAAACGGCGGGCTCGCTGCCGCGCGCGGACAATGAATTGGTGCGCGCCGGTGACCTGCACGTCATCCGCGTCCCCGGCCATCCGGCCGCCCGTTACCTGGTGCTGGCGCCGGAAAAACAGCTGGCGGCGCTCTGGGAGCGATACCAGGCCGCCCTGACTCCCACCGACCAGGCATTCTGGCAGTTACTGGATATCCAGGCCGGCCTCCCCACCGTGACCCCGGCCACCATGGAGCGGTTTGTGCCCACCATGCTCAACCTCGAGCCACTGGGCGGCATCAACTATACCAAGGGGTGTTACCCCGGCCAGGAGGTGGTGGCCCGAATGCACTATCTGGGCAAGCTGAAACGGCGTCTGTATCGGGCCCGGCTGGGGGATGACCCACCACTCCCCGGCAGCGCGGTGACGCTGGCCGATGGCACCGAAGCCGGGGAAGTGGTGAGCGCGGCGTTGTCCCCCGAACAGGGCAGCGAACTGCTGGCGGTGCTGCGCATCGAGATGGCGGAACGGGAGGGTCTGCAGGTCGACGGGCGACCGCTGCAGCTCCTCGATCTGCCCTACCCGCCCCCGGGGGAATCGGCCTGAACCGGCAGGGGACGCATCGCCGGGAACAACAGCACGTCCCGAATGGAGGCCGCATCGGTCAGCAGCATCACCAGCCGGTCGATGCCGATGCCCTCGCCCACCGCCGGCGGCATGCCGTATTCCAGAGCCTGGATATAGTCGGCATCGTAATGCATGGCCTCCTCGTCGCCGGCGGCCTTCTCCTGCGCCTGCTGACGGAACCGGGCCGCCTGATCCTCGGCGTCATTGAGCTCCGAGAAGCCATTGGCAATCTCGCGCCCGGCAATGATCAATTCAAAGCGCTCCGTCACTGAGGGGTCGTCGTCCCGGGGACGCGCCAGCGGCGAGACCTCCACGGGATAATCGGTCACGAACGTGGGCTGGCGAAGCTCGCTCTCGGCGGTTTTTTCGAAAATTTCCAGGAGCAGCTTGCCGGCGCCCCACTGGGGCTGCACGGCGAGGCCCAACTCCGCCGCCCGCTCCGCCAGCGCCTCGCGGTCTGCGGTGCGCCCCGCCAGGGCCGGGTTGTAATCGGTCACCGCCTCGCGAACGGTTACGCGGCGAAAGCGCGTCGCCAGGTCGATTGCCTCGCCCTGCCAGGTCAACTGCTCACTCCCCACCACCTCGCGGGCCAGTTCGCGAAGCAATGATTCGGTGAGATCCATCGCCTCCTCGTAGCCGGCATAGGCCTGATAGAACTCCAGCATGGTGAATTCCGGGTTGTGGCGGGTGGACACGCCTTCGTTGCGGAAATTGCGGTTAATCTCGAAAACCCGTTCGAAGCCTCCCACCAGCAGGCGCTTGAGATAGAGCTCGGGAGCGACCCGCAGGTAAAGATCCAGCTCCAGCGCATTGTGGTGGGTCACGAAGGGACGAGCCGCGGCACCGCCGGGGATGGGTTGCATCATGGGCGTTTCCACCTCCAGGAAGTCCCGGCGGGCGAGAAAATCCCGGATGTGCCGGACAATCCGGCTGCGTTGCTTGAACAGATGCCGGGTGTCCGGATTGGTCATCAGATCCAGATACCGCTGCCGGTAGCGCGCCTCGGTGTCGCCCAGGCCGTGGTACTTCTCCGGCAGCGGCCGCAGCGACTTGGTGAGCAGCTGCAGCTCCTCGCAGTGCACCGACAATTCGCCGGTGCGGGTCCTCATGAGCGGGCCGGCGGCACCCACGATGTCGCCCACATCCCAGCCCTTGAACGCCTGATAGACCCCCTCCGGCAGATCGTCGCGACGCAGGAACAGCTGGATGTCCCCAGACATGTCCCGAATGGTCACGAAGCTCGCTTTGCCCATGACCCGCTTGTACAGGATGCGGCCGGCCACCCGGGCCTCGGCCCGCTGCGCCTGAAGCGCCTCGGCATCATGAGCCGCAAACTCGCGCTGAAGATTGTCCGCCAGATGATCCCGACGGAAATCGTTGGGAAAGGCCCGCCCGGTCTCCCGCCACTCGGTGAGCTTTCGCCGCCGATCGGCAATCAGCCGATGCTCATCCTGTTCCTGGGTCATGTCCCCTGTCCCCTTGATTGATCGGGCCCGCGGGCCCTAAAGACCCGCCTTGAGGCTGGCCTCAATAAACTGGTCGAGGTCGCCGTCGAGGACGGCCTGTGTGTTCCCTACCTCGACACCGGTGCGCAGGTCCTTGATACGACTCTGATCGAGCACGTAGGAACGGATCTGGCTGCCCCAGCCAATGTCGGCCTTGGTGTCCTCCACCTGCGCCGCCTGCTCCCGCTGGGCCTCCATTTCGCGCTCGTAGAGCTTGGCGCGCAGCTGATTCATGGCGGTGGCCCGGTTCTTGTGCTGGGAGCGGCTGCTCTGACACTGCACCACCACACCGGTGGGCAAGTGGGTGATCCGGACGGCGGATTCGGTTCGGTTGACGTGCTGCCCGCCGGCTCCACTGGCCCGGTAGACATCCACCCGCAGGTCGGAGGGATCAATGTCCACTTCGATGTTCTCGTCGAGCTCGGGACTGACAAACACCGAGGCAAATGACGTGTGGCGACGGTTACCGGAATCGAATGGCGACTTGCGCACCAGGCGGTGAACACCGGTTTCGCTGCGCAGCCAGCCGAAAGCGTGGTCGCCCTCGACCCGCACCGTGGCACTTTTGATGCCGGCCTGTTCGCCTTCGGAGACCTCAATGAGCTCGCTGGCAAACCCCTTGCGCTCAATCCAGCGCAGGTACATGCGCAGCAGCATTTCCGCCCAGTCCTGGGCCTCGGTGCCCCCGGAGCCGGCCTGGATGTCCACGAACGCATTGGCGGCATCCATTTCGCCGGAGAACATGCGTCGAAACTCCAGCACTTCCACCGTGCGGGCATGCTCGTCCAGATCCACTGCCACCGCGTCCAGCGTCTCCTGATCGGATTCCTCCCGGGCCATTTCCAGGAGTTCGCCGGCTTCCTCCAGGCCACTGAGCAGCCCGCGCATCTGCACCACCACCCGCTCCAGGGCCGCGCGCTCGCGATTCAGCGTCTGCGCGCGCTCCGGGTCATTCCAGATGTCCGGCTGTTCCAGCTCGCGGGTGACTTCTTCGAATCGTTCTTCCTGACCCGGGAGGTCAAAGATACCCCCTCAGGGACTCGGCACGTCCCTTGAGGTCTTCCAGTCGAGTGACGATCAGGTTGGTGTCCTGCACGTTATTCCTCTTGTCTTCGGTTAATGGCCGCCGGGGCGGCTCAACGCACCGCTTCCCAGGCTTGGGCCAGTCTTTTCTCGGAGACCCGCTCACGGGTGCCCAGCTCCTGCGCAAACAGGGAGACCCGGTATTCCTCCAGCATCCAGCGCACCGTGGTCAGCGCCCCGTCACGAATCCCGCGACGGGCATGCCGCGCCCGGGCCTCGTCCAGTCGGAGCTGGTGGGGTGCAATCACGGCCAGACCCGACTGGTCCCGATTGGGATCCCGCTGCAGCCGCTCCAGGCGACGCGATATCCCCTCCAGATAGCGGGGCAGTTCGCTCAGCCGCCCGGCCGGGGTCTGGAGGAGAAAGCCGGGGTAAATTAACCCATCCAGCTGCTGGCGCACGTCCTGGAAACTGTCGATCAGGCCCAGGGGCACATCCCGCCGCAGCACCCGACGTACGGCATCCTGGCGCGCAAGGATATCAGAGACCAGATCCCGCAGCCGTTCACCCTCCTCCACCAGGCGTTCACGACCCGCCGCACCACAGGCCCGGTAGGCTTCCCGATCCCGGGGCACCGTGTCGCTCAGGAATGTCCGGTCGAAGGCCGCCTCCGCCAGATCCCGTTTCAGCGCCTCGGGGGTGTCCACATCGCGGTAGCTCAGGGCCATGCGATCCAGCCCCTCCAGGCCGCGACGCAGGTGCCGGGCCTGTTGCGCGAAGCGCTTCATGAGCAGCCGCCGCACGCCGGCGCGATGACTCAGCTCGGCGCGCTCGGGGCTATCCAGCAGACGCAGCGCCACGTGCTCCCCCTCCACCTGCAGGGCCGGGTAGCCCTGCAGGGTCACGCCACCCTGCTGGAAGGGCACCCGCTCCGGCAGGGCACCGAAATCCCAATCGTGAACCCGGTCCTTTTCAAAGCCGCTGTCCGTCGGTGCCGAGAAACGCTCCGAGGCCTGGCCGGCGAGATCCCGCTGCAGCGCTGGCAGATCGCGACCGCTGGCGATGGCCCGGCCGTCGCCATCCACAATGGCGAATCGCATCTGCAGATGGGCCGGCAGCTCGAGGGATTCCCAGACATCGCCGGGCAGGTCAATGCCGGTCATGCGCCGCAGCTCCTGGCGGACCGCGGCCTCCAGTGAGCCTTCGCGATCCGGCAGCGATTCCAGCACCGCCCGGGCGAAGTCCGGCACCGGCACGAAATTGCGGCGCAGCGACTTGGGCAGGGCCCGAATCAGGGTTACCACTTTTTCCTCCAGCAATCCGGGCACCAGCCATTCAAAGGGCTCCGGCGGGAGCGCATTGAGGGCCGCAATGGGCACCCGCACGGTCACGCCGTCATCCGCCGCGCCGGGCTCGAAGTGGTACTGAAGGGGCAGCCGGACGCCGGCAATGGCCCAGTGATCGGGGTAAGCCTCGGCCACCGGATCCGCGGTGCTGGACATGAGCTGTTCGCGGGTCAGCCGCAGCGACGCGTCATCGCCGCCCGCCTTGAGCCACCGCGACAGACTGGGACCATCCACCACCTCGGCCGGCAGCCGCTCGTTATAGAAATCGAACAGCGCCTGCTGGTCAATCATCACATCCCGGCGTCGGGTCTTGGCTTCCAGGGTTTCCACGGCTTCCGCCAGGGCCTGATTGGCCTTCAGAAAGTCCGGCGGGTTCGGCGGCGGCGTACCCAGCAGCCCGTCACGGATGAAGATGGCCCGGCATTCCTCCGGCGCGACCCGGGCATGGTCAATCTTGCGGCCACTGACGATGGGCAGACCGTAGAGGGTGACGTCCTCCCGCCCCAGGACCTTGCCCCGGTCCGCCTGCCACCAGGGGTCGTGGTAGCGCCGCTTGACCAGGTGGGTGGCAAGGGGCTCGATCCACTCCGGCCGAACCTCGGCGGCGGTTCGCGCAAACACCCGGCGGGTTTCCACCAGCTCGGCGGCCACGATCCAGCGCGGGCGACGACGGGCCACCCCCGACCCCGGGTGAATCGCCAGCTTGAGGCCCCGGGGCCCCCGATACTCCTCGCCATCCTCGCGACGGGCCACGTTGGACAAAAATCCCGTCAGCAGTGCCCGATGAATGCCCACGCCCCGGGCCGGCGTGTCGTTCTCGGTCAGGCCCATGCCCCGCACCAGCCCACGCAGCTGGCCATGGACGTCCGCCCATTCCCGCATCCGAACATGGGAGAGGAAATGATCATGGCACCAGACCTGCAGCTTGCGCCGGCTCAGGTGCCGGGCCTGCTCCCGATAGTCATTCCAGAGCCGCAGCAGGGTGATGAAGTCGGACTGGCGATCCTGCCACCCCGCCTGGGCGGCGTCGGCGGCATCCCGATGATCCATGGGGCGCTCCCGCGGATCCTGGATGGAGAGCGCCGCCGCGATCACTAGCATCTCCGCCAATGCGGCCTCCCGCTCCCCCGCCAGCAGAATCCGCGCGAGTCGAGGGTCCACCGGCAGCCGGGCCAGGCGCTGCCCGAGCCGCGACAGCCGCTGCCGGCGGTTGAGCGCCCCCAGTTCATTGAGCAGCTTGAGGCCGTCTTTGACATAGCGCGGATCCGGCGGCTCGATGAACGGAAAGGCGTCAATATCCCCCAGCCGCAGGTGCTTCATCTGGAGAATCACCGAGGCCAGGTTGGTCCGCAGAATTTCCGGCTCGGTGAACGCCGGGCGGGCCTGATAATCCGCCTCGTCGTAGAGGCGGATACAGACACCCGGCGCCTCACGGCCGCAGCGCCCCGCCCGCTGGTCCGCGCTGGAGCGGGCCACGGGTTCCACCGGCAGGCGCTGGACCTTGGTGCGATAGCTGTAGCGGCTGATGCGCGCCAGGCCGCTGTCCACCACGTAGCGGATACCGGGCACCGTGAGGGACGTCTCCGCCACATTGGTGGCCAGAACAATGCGCCGGCCACGATGGGCGGCGAAAACCCGTTGCTGCTCGGCGTTGGACAGTCGGCCAAATAGCGGCAGCACTTCGGTGTGGGGCGGATGGTGCTTGCGCAGGGCCTCGGCACATTGGCGGATCTCCCGCTCGCCGGGGAGAAAGACCAGGATGTCACCCCGACCCAGACCGGCCAGCTCATCGCAGGCGTCCAGCACCCCCTGCCGCAGGGTCCGCTCCCGCTCGTCCTCGTTGAGCGCCGCCAGCGGACGGTAGCGAACCTCCACCGGATAGCTGCGTCCCGACACTTCAATAATCGGGGCGTCATTGAACTGCGCGGAAAAGCGTTTCGGATCAATGGTCGCGGAGGTGATGATCACCCGCAGGTCAGGCCGTCGTGGCAGCAGCCGCTTGATATACCCCAGCAGGAAGTCAATGTTGAGGCTGCGCTCGTGGGCCTCATCGATAATCAGGGTGTCGTAGTCGGCCAGATCCCGGTCGCCTTGGGTCTCGGCGAGCAACATGCCATCGGTGAGCAGCTTGACACGGGTCTCCGGCGTGGTGCGGTCGCCGAAGCGGACCCGGTAGCCGACACCACGGCCCACCTCGGTGCCGCACTCCTCGGCAACGCGGCTGGCGAGGCTGCGGGCGGCAATTCGTCTTGGCTGGGTGTGGCCGATCATGCCGTCGATGCCCCGCCCCAGCTCCAGCATCAGCTTTGGCAGCTGGGTGCTCTTGCCGGACCCGGTCTCGCCACAGATGACCACCACCTGATGGGACTGGACCGCCTCGCGAATGGTCTCGGCGTGGGCCAGGACCGGCAGGTCCAGGGCATAGGTCGGTTTCAGGGGCGCATCACGCCGAGCGATGCGTGCCGCTTCGCGCCGGTGCTGACCGGATCCTCGGTTGTCAGCCATCCCGCCGCGGGTTGGGTGCCTTTCGGCCGTCCCCTGATCGTTTTCGCGGTCCCGGATAACTCTTCGGCTCGAACTGCCGCGTATCCAGCGCCCAGCCCTCCTCACCGCAGACCAGAATCATGCAGCCGGGGCCGCCATAGGTGCGGGTGCGGCCAGCGGCGCCCGGGTTGAGTAGCCATGGCATGGCCGTCTGATCGGAGTGCTGACGATGACTGTGGCCGTAGACCACGGCGCGGCAGTCGCCGTATTGCCGGCGATAGCGCCGATGACGCTGTTCCAGACTGCCGCCGTCGTCGCCATGCACCACCTTGAGCCGCCCGCCCGGCAAATCCAGTACCGCTTCTGTGGGCAGCGTGGCCAGAATGTCTTCCTCGCCGTCCGCCCAGTGTGCGGCGTCATCGTTATTGCCGCGGATGGCAATCACCGTATCCCGGGGCTGGAGCGCAAACAGAATGTCGGCGCCACCGATGTCTCCGGCATGAACGGCGACGTCGCACTCGGCGACGCAGTCCGCCACCCGGTTGTCGAGGAAACCATGGGTGTCGGCGAGCAATGCGACCCGAGTGGGCGTCTGGGTCATGATTGATCGAGCCTGTCGCTAATGGCCTCGGACAGGGCGGCATAGTCGCCCATCACCGGAAAGTCGGGGAAGTCCCGGATCACGTTGTCGGGGGCATTGAACAGAAATCCGTGATGGGCCGCACCCAGCATCCCGGTGTCGTTGTAGGAATCGCCGGCGGCGGCCACATTGAAGTTCAGCTGACGAAACGCCTCCACGGCCGCGCGCTTGTGATCCGGCATTCGCAATTGATAGCCGCTGATGCGTCCGTGCTCGTCCGTCTCGAGGGTGTGACAGAACAGGGTCGGCCAGTTCAGTTGGCGCATGAGGGGCCGGGCAAATTCGTAGAAAGTGTCCGACAGAATGATCACCTGGTAGCGGGCCCGGAGCCCATCGAGAAATGTCAGCGCGCCGTCGAGGGGCGCCATCCGGTCAATGACCGCCTCGATGTCACGCAGCCCGAGGTTATGCCGGTCCAGCTCGGCGAGACGCATCTGCATGAGCTCATCGTAGTCGGCGATATCCCGGGTGGTCGCCCGCAACGCGTCAATGCCCGTGAGATCGGCAAAATCAATCCAGATTTCGGGGACCAGAACCCCTTCCAGATCCAGGCAAATGATATTCACAGAATTTCTCTCGTTGGGTAACCACCGGGGTGGCGGAAGTTAAGGCTTTTACGGGTGGCCTGCAAGCCGCCATGGCGGCCTGAAAGGCGAGTGAACCAACGTGACACTGGAGCGATCTAATGGCACTGTTGCAGAGTATGCCCAAACACTCACGGGAGGTAATTCGATGGCTCAGGACTTTCGCGCGGTAACCGCCGGCCGGACCACAGGGGCCGGATCGGTCCTCGCAACCAACCGGGTGCTGCGCAATACCTATGCGCTGCTCGCCATGACTTTGCTGTTCAGCGCCTCCATGGCCGGCGTGGCCATGGCGACCAATGCGCCACCGGTGCACTGGGTGCTGGTGCTGGCCGGCTATTTCGGCCTGCTTTTCCTCACCACCGCCCTTCGAAACAGCGTCTGGGGCCTGGTTAGCGTGTTCGCGCTCACCGGCTTCATGGGGTTCACCCTCGGGCCGATCATCAGCTTTTATCTCACCGCATTCGCCAACGGCGCCGAACTGGTCATGATGGCCATGGGCGGCACCGGCGTGATGTTCCTGGGGCTGTCCGCCTACGCGCTGACGACCCAGCGGGATTTCAGCTTCATGCGCGGCTTCATCCTGGCGGGTGTGCTGGTGGCGTTCACCGGCGCCATCGTCGCGATCATCTTCTCCATGCCGGCCCTGTCGCTGGCCGTGAGTGCCGCCTTCGTGGTGCTGATGAGCGCACTGATTCTCTACCAGACCGGTGAGATCATTAACGGCGGTGAGACCAACTACATCATGGCCACCATCACACTGTACGTGACCATCTACAATCTGTTCCTGAGCCTGCTGCAGCTGCTCTCGGCCTTCGCCGGCGAGCGCTGACGCACCATCGGGGCCATCTGATCCGAACCCGGCGGCGGCAACGTCGCCGGGTTTTTTTATGCCCGCCTCAGGGAGTAAGGGAAAACCTCACCGGTACCGTGACTGTCGCCCTGGATCCTGTCATGGCGCTGGCGGGTGGCGCCGGCACCGGGCTGGCCTGATGCGCCATGCGACGAACCGCTTCATCCAGCAGCCCATGGCCACTGGACTCCAGCAGCTGAAAGTCCTCGATGGTGCCGGTGGCGTCAACGGCGAGCTGCAGGGTCACCGTGCCTTCCAGCCCACGGAGACGGGCCTGTCGGGGATAGTCCCGAAAGGCCATGAGGTGGCGACGCAGCGCCGCTTCCCAGGTCGCCTCCGCGACTTCGCGGGCATCCTCCAGGCCGGAATCGCTTTCGGCGCCAATCCCACCATCGGTGGACTGTCGTTCCGGATCCCGCTCTGAGGTCCGCTCGGGCTCAGGGTCCGTGACTAGCGGCGGATCCGGCTTCGCATCATCGCTGGGGGCGTCCTCGGCCGTATCAGCGGTCCCGCCCGTTTCGTCTGCCCCACCCGGATCGGTTTCCGGCGGCGCCATTAGCGGAACCGCGTCGCCCACCGGAACCGCCGGCGGCGGCGAAGTGGCCGGAGACGGCTGGCGGGGTAACGAATGAGGCGGCACATCGGCAGCAGACAGCACCCGAATGTCCGCCGCGGGCGGGGCCTCATCCAGGCCGGTGACGGGGCGCGGTGGGGCGGTCCACCAGCCGCTGAATGCCACCCAGGCGAGCCCGTGGAGCAGCAGGGCGGCGGCCAGCGCCAGGCACCGTTGCCATGCACCGATGGGGCTGTCCACTCAGTCCCCCGCGGGTTCCAGCTTGAGGCGGACCGGGCCAAAGCCCTCGGCCTCAAGGCGCGTCACCAGCGCGAGGACCTGACGGGCGTCCAGCCGGGCATCCGCCTCGATCAGCACGCCCTGCCCCCCAGTCGCCGGCGCCGGCGCCTGCCCCAACCGCTCAACCAGGACCTCCTTGGACAGACGCTCACCCGCCAGCGCCAGCTCACCGGTACCGGACAGCGCGACCCGATGGGCTGACGGATCATCCCGGATGCCCGCCTCGGAGCGGGGGGCTTCCACGTCGAAGGGAGCGGGAGTCACCAGCACCGCCGCCATCATCAGAAAGATCAGAATCAGAAACACCAGGTTGATCAATGGCAGCAACGAGGCATCGCTCCCGGGGTTGGCGGGGGCCAATCGCCCGGTGAGGCTTCGGGTTGCCGTTCGCCGAAGACTCATGTCGATGGCACTCCCACTAGCCGGATATGCCGGACGCCCTCAGCCTCCAGGGCGGACAGGTAGTCCACCAGGGCCTGCACCGAGAGTCCCTCATCGGCGATCAGCGCCACCACCGTCATTTGATCGGGATGCGTATCGCGGGCCTCGTTCACCCGATCCGCTACCCCCTCGGCGGACACCAGCGGCTCATCGCCCCGGGGCCGCAGCCCGTGGACCGTGGCGTCATACCAAAGCACCCGGGCATCAACCGGCATGTCCGCGGGGTCAGCGGCAACCGCCGGCACCACCTCGAGAGCGGATTCCCGTTGCAGGCTTGCCGCGAGCATGAAGAACACCAGCAGGATGAAAACCACATCGATCAACGGTGTCAGGGAGACGGCCCGACGCGGCGAACGGGCCATTTGCTCGGCGAGGGGCCTCACGGCGTATCGTCGACGGCGCCGGGGTAGAGTGTGCGGCTCAGCAATTCATCCATGGCATGAGCCAGTCGCACCACCCGCTGCTCCAGCAGGTTAAAGATCAGGACACAGGGAATGGCCAGGGCAAGCCCCGCTGCCGTGGTGATGAGCGCCGTCCAGATACCGCCGGACAGCGCGCCGGGGTCAACCGGTCCCTGTGCGGCCTCCAGGGCCTGAAAGGCATCGATCATGCCCAGCACCGTGCCGAACAGGCCGATCAGGGGCGCCAGCTGGCCAATAACCTCCAGGGTGCGCAGGCCATAGCGGAGCTGCAGCAATGACGCCGTTCCCTGGCGCTCAAAGGCTTCCCGAAAGGCCTCGCCCGGCTCGCCCCTGGGAGACGCAGCCATGCCGGACAGTAGCGCCATCGACAGCGGATCCTGCTGCCCGGCCAAGTGCGCCCGGGCATCCGGCGACTCGCCCTTTTTCCAGTCCGTGACCGCCGCATCGACCCAGACCGGCGGCCGCAGGCGCACGCCCCGCCACTGCCAGAGCTGCAGCAGAACAATGGCCGTTGCCACCACGGACAGCCCCAGCAATAGGGCGATCACCGGTGCCCCGGCCCCGAGAGCGGTCCAGTTATTTACAAAAGGCATCAAAAAGCCTGACTATACATCTAGAACGAATTAAGGATGCCATGAAACTCAATCAACTCCGTTACATCGTCGAGGTCAACCGACGGGGGCTCAATGTCTCCGCCGCCGCCGAGGCGCTGTATACCTCCCAGCCCGGTGTCAGCAAGCAGATCAAGCTTCTGGAGGAAGAGCTGGAAGTCCAGATATTCGAGCGCAGCGGCAAACACTTTACCCAGCTGACACCGGCGGGCAAAGCCATTCTGGCCGTGGCCGAGAGAATCCTGGCGGAGACCGGCAACATCGAGGCCATCGCCGCCGAGCACGGCAACCAGCAGGCCGGCAGCCTTTCCATTGCCACCACCCATACCCAGGCCCGGCATGCCCTGCCCCGGGCGGTGGAGGCATTCCGGCAGCGTTTTCCCCAGGTCAGCCTGCATTTCCACCAGGGCACACCCACCCAGATTGCGGAAATGGCCACCAGCGGCGAAGTGGATTTCGCCATCGCCACCGAGGCACTGGAGCTCTACGAGGATCTGGCCATCCTGCCCTGCTATCGCTGGAACCGCAGCATCGTGGTCCCCGAGGGCCACCCCCTGTGTGACCAGCAGCCCCTGACCCTGGAGGCGATTGCCGAACATCCCGTGGTCACCTATGTGTTTGGCTTCACCGGTCGCTCCCGACTGGACGAGGCCTTTGCAGAGCGGGGCCTCAGCCCGGATGTGGTGTTCACCGCCACGGACTCCGAAGTGATCAAGACCTATGTCCGATTGGGACTGGGGATTGGCATTCTGGCCAGCATGGCTTTTGATCCCGACAGCGACACCGGCCTGGTGGCTCTGGACGCCAGCCACCTGTTCGAGTCGAGCATCACCAGCATTGCGTTCCGCCGCGGCGCCTATCTGCGGGGCTACATGCTCGGTTTCATCGAAACCTTCGCCCCGCATCTGAGCGCCGATGTCGTCGAAGAGGGGCGTCAGGCCCGAACCCGGGCGGAGCGGGACGCCCTCTTTGAGCGGCTTGAACCGATGCTGGACCCGGTCAGTCCATAGCGGTATGGACCCCGAACTGCTGGAAATCCGGCGTCACCTCAGCCACTACCCGCCCTTTGATGCGCTCAGTGACGAGCACCTGGACGCCGTGGTGGAAGCCATTGAGGTGAGCTACTGCCGCGCAGGCACCCAGGTCCTGTCGCCCGATGAGACCATCGATGCGCTGCACTACATCCGAAGCGGCGCGGTGGAGATCTACCGACGCAGTGGCGATCTGTTCGACCGACTGGGCGAAGGGGGCATATTCGGGCATTACGCCTTGCTCCGAGGCCGGCGGATTCACTACCCGGCGGTGGCGCTGGAGGACACCCTGCTGTACCGGATCCCGGCGGACGTGTTCGACCGGCTCTGCGAAGAAGATCCGGAGTTTTCGGATTTCATGGAGCTCGGCCGCGGCCGGACCAGCCCGGACAGTGCCGAGGCGCAACGCCCCCATGGACTGATGTCCGCCCGCATCCGCCGGCTCGTCACCCGCCTGCCGGTGATCGCCGCCAGCACCGACAGCGCCCGCGAGGTGGCCAGCCGGCTCGCGGACGATCCCCTGGGGGCTGCCCTGGTGGCGGAGGCGGAGGGCGATGACCCGCGTTATCGCTACACCGACGCCGAGGGTCAGAGCTGGCAGATCGTTGGCATTGTCACCGACCTGGATTTCCGCCGCCGCCTGGTGGCCGCCGGCCTGTCCCCGGACACGCCCATCGCCGACATCGTCTCGGATCGCCTGATCGCGGTTCAATCCGACGAAACCATTCAGGAGGCGCTGCTGCTGATGCTGCGCCATAACGTCCATCACCTGGCGGTGGTGCACCGACGTCGGCCGGTGGGCCTGATACGCATGGAGGATGTGGTCCGCTACGGGACCCAGGGCAGTCTCTATCTCATCGACAGCATCTTCAGCCAGGATTCGCCCTCGGCGCTGGCCACCCTGATGCCGGAAATTCACTCCTCGGCGGTGCGCATGATCCGGGATGGCGCCGATTCACGAACGGTCAGCACCACCCTGACTTCAATCGGCCGGGCCATGACCCGGCGACTGCTGGAGCTCGCCGAAGCCGAGCTGGGGCCGCCGCCGGTGCCCTATGCGTTCATGGTGATGGGCTCCATGGCCCGCGGCGAGCAGACCCTGGTCACGGATCAGGACAATGCCCTGGTGATTGATGACGCCTTCGACCCGGCCCGGGACGACGCCTATTTCCGCGAACTGGCGGAATGGGTCAGCGGTCACCTGGACGCCTGCGGCTACACCTACTGCAAAGGCGGCATCATGGCCACCAACAAGCAATGGCGACAGCCGCTGTCGGTCTGGAAGCGCTATTTCATCAACTGGATCGAGTCGCCCAACCCGGAGCGCCTACTGCACTCCAACATCTTCTTTGACCTGGACAATGTCTACGGCGAAGAGCGCTTCGTGGAGGCCCTGCAGGATCTGGTGGCCGGGGAAGCGGGTAACCACCCGGGGTTTCTGGCGGCCATGGCGCGCAACGCCCTGAACCGCACGCCCCCGCTCGGGTTTTTCCGGGACTTCGTCATGGAAAAGGACGGACGCCACAACAATTCTATTAACGTTAAACGCCGCGGCACCGCACCGCTGACGGATTTGATCCGCATCCATGCCCTCGCCTGCGGTTCGCGAGCCCAGAATTCCTTCGAGCGCCTTGATGACATTGCCGAGACCCAGTTGCTGGGTCCGGGGGTACCGGAGAGGCTTCGCTTTGCTCTGGAGACGCTGAGCCAGACCCGTCTGGAACACCAGGCCATTGACATCGAGCAGGCGCGCGAACCAGACAACAACATCGAGCCGGAAAACGTTCCGAACAAACAGCGGGCCGAGATCAAGGAAGCGTTCCGTGCCCTCAGTCAGGCGCAGAAGTTCCTGCGGTTCCGCTATCCCAGCCCGGCGGTGCGCCAACGCTCATGAAAGCGCCCGCCGGCAGCGACTGGCCCGCCTGGCTGGCGCATCGGGCCGAAGCGTCCGGGTCCGAGTCTTTGCGGGGCTACTATGCGTCGCTGGGGTGGGATCCCGGCCAGGCGATAGCAGATACGCCGCTGGTGGCCGTGGACCTGGAAACCAGCGGCCTGGACCCCCGCCGTCATGCCATTCTGAGCATTGGCGTGCTGCCGTTTACCCTGCAGGGCATCCGGCTGGCCGATCGCCGCCAGTGGTTGTTGCGCCCCCCGGCCGGGTTTTCCGGTGAGAGCGTTGCCTTTCATCACATCACCCATGGCGATATCGAACAGGCAGCGGACTTCGAAGCGGTCCTGCCGGCGCTCCTGGACACGCTGGCCGGACGATTGATGGTGGTGCACTACCACCCGCTGGAGCGCCGTTTTCTGGACCATGCCACCCGAATGCGGCTGGGCGAAACGCTGAAGTGCCCGATGATCGACACCATGGAACTGGAAGCCCGCCGGCATCGACAGGGGTGGGGAAGCCGTTGGCGGGCTCTGCTGGGCCGAACCCCGACTTCACTGAGGCTCAATGACAGCCGGGCCCGTTACGGCCTGCCCCCGTATGAAGGGCATCGAGCCGTGCTCGATGCCCTGGCCACCGCCGAGTTGCTGCAGGCTCAGATCCAGCATGCCTACAACCCCTCGACGCCGCTGGAGTCACTCTGGGTCTAGGCTGATCGGGGTTCGTCCAGCAACCCTTTGACGATGGCGTAGCAAGCCACCAACAGCACCAGCGTAAACGGCAGCCCCGCGGACACCGCCATGGCCTGCAGGGCAACCAGGCCGCCGCCCAGCAGCAGGGCAATGGCGATGGCGCCCTCGATGATCGCCCAGAACATCCGCTGCGGCTTCGGTGCGTCCACCTTGCCACCGGCGGTGATGGCATCGATGACCAGCGAGCCGGAGTCGGACGAGGTCACGAAGAACACAATCACCAGGAAGATGGCGATCACCGAGGTGATCAGCGACAGCGGCAGGTTGGCCAGCATCTCGAAGAGCTGCAGATCACCCCCCGCCGCGGCCACGCCATCCAGCCCCAGGTTGACCACCTGGTTGATGGCCGTCCCGCCCAGCGCCGTCATCCACAGCACCGAGACCAGCGTTGGAATGATCAGCACGGCGATCAGGAACTCGCGCACGGTCCGGCCGCGGCTCACCCGGGCGATGAACATGCCCACGAACGGTGACCAGGAGATCCACCAGGCCCAGTAAAAGGCCGTCCAGCCCTGGGAGAAATTGGCATCTTCCCGACCAAAGGGATTGGAGAGCGCCGGCAGATGGGTGAAGTAGGAAACCAGGTACTCAAAAAAGCCGGTAAGGATAAAAAGGGTCGGCCCGACGATGATGACGAACAGCAACAGCAGACCCGCCAGCACCATGTTGATCTGGGAGAGCCGCTGCACCCCCTTCTCCACACCCAGCGCCACCGAGCCCAGTGCCACAACGGTAATGGCAATGATCAGCAGCACCATATTGGTGTCGGTGGGCTCAACCCCGAAGAGATAGGAAAGACCCGCCGTTGCCTGCTGAGCCCCCAGGCCCAGGGAGGTGGCGAGCCCGAACAGGGTGGCAAATACCGCCAGCACGTCAACCACGTGGCCCGGCCAGCCCCAGACCCGCTCACCAAGGATCGGGTAGAACACCGAGCGCATGGTCAGCGGCAGGCCCTTGTTAAAGGAAAAGAGCGCCAGCGCCAGTGCCACCACCGCATAAATCGCCCACGGATGGATCCCCCAGTGGAAAATGGTGGAGGCCATGCCCAGGGAAATGGCGGCGCTCTGATCCCCCGCGGCGGCGCCGAGCGGTGCCCAGTCGGTGCGAACCCCGTCTTCAAAGGCGGTGCCCCCCATCGCCGTGCCGTAATGGCTCAGGGGCTCCGAGACACCAAAATACATCAGGCCAATGCCCATGCCGGCGGCGAACAGCATGGCGAACCAGCCCGCGTAACTGAAATCCGGTGTCGCCTCCTGGCCCCCCAGCCGCACCTTGCCCAGCGGGGTAAAGATCAGTCCCAGGGTCAGCAGCAAAAAGACATTGGCACCGGCAATGAAAAACCAGGACATATTGCCGGTCAGCCAGTCCCGCAGGCCCTGGAACAGCGGCGCGACCTCGTTCTGCAACGCCAGAGTCACAATGACAAATAGCAGAATCACCAGTGCCGAGAAGGTGAACACCTTGCCGTGCAGGTCAATGTCAACGCCCAGGGGCGCCGCCGCGACATTGTCCTGGCCAATGACGTAATCGGTGTCAATCAGGTTGGCCGCGCCCTCGGGGGCGGGAATCCCCGCGGAATCGTCGGCGTTTTTATCGCCGTTCTGGTTGCTGTTTTTATCCGTCACGATCCGTCTCCGTTTTACTGACGCACGAGAAACACCGAGACATCGGTGCTGGAAGCCACTTTGGTGCCATGGGATGGCACCACCGCGTCAAGATGCTTGGGAAGGTGGGTGGCCATGACCACCAGATCGGCATTCACGGCGGCGATGGCATCGACAATGGCATCGTCGACATCCGCCACCGGGTCCGGTGAAGCGGTGCTGTGGGCCGAGGTGGTTTGACCGTGGACCTGGGCCTGCTCGTTGGCGAAAGCCTCCAGCAAGCCGTGGTACTCCTGCGGTGTGCGGGCGAGGGTGCCCGGCGTGGTGGCGGTGACACCGAAGTAACAGACTTCGGCACCATAATGCCGCGCGAGGTCGGCAGCGGCGGTGAGCCCCGGTTGCAGCGCATCGAGATGGCTCAGGTCCACCGGGACCAGAATTTTCTTGAACATAAGATCGCTCCCTGCTTAATCAGCACAGGGTCGCGACCCCAACCATCAAAGCCATTCCGGCTGGCCAATAAATCGATGCCGCCAATCCCTGCACTGTGAAGTGTTTTATACCCTGAGCCAGCCCTCGGCCCGAGGTCAACCGCCGGGATCGCCCGGATGACCGCCTATTTCAGCGCGGTTCGACCGGCAAAGGCGTGGGACAGCGTCCCGCTGTCGACGTATTCGAGATCGCCGCCCAGCGGCACGCCGTGGGCGATTCGGGACACCCCCACCCCGGCTGCCCGGGCCATTTCGGCAACGTATTCAGCGGTGGCCTGACCCTCCACCGTGGGATTGGTGGCGAGGATGATTTCCCGCACCTCGCCGACCCCCAGCCGCGCCTCCAGCCCGTCCAGACCCAACTCCAGGGGGCCTATGCCGTCCAGCGGAGACAGATGCCCCTTGAGCACAAAGTACTTGCCCCGGTAGTCGGTGGCCTCCTCCAGCGCCTGAATGTCCGAAGGATTTTCGACAATGCAGAGCACGGAGCCGTCCCGGCGCTCACTGGCGCAAAGCTCGCAGACCGAGTGTTCACTGAGCGTCCGGCAGAGCCGGCACTCCCCCACCCCCTCGGCGGCGGCCTCCAGCGCGGCCGCCAGGCGACGGGCTCCGCCCCGGTCGTGCTGGAGCAGGTTGTAGGTCATGCGCTGGGCCGAGCGAGGCCCGACGCCCGGCAGACAGCGCAGGGCGTCCATGAGCTCTCGCACCAACCGGGATTCGGCCATGGGGCTAGAACGGCAGCTTCATGCCGGCGGGCAGGTTCATACCCTCGGTGAGGCTGCCCATCCGCTCCTGCGTGACCTGCTCGAGCTTCTGAACCGCGTCATTGCAGGCCGCCGCCACCAGGTCTTCCACCATTTCCCGATCGTCATAAACGCTTTCATCGATGCTCACCCGCCGAACCTCGTGGCGGCCGGTCATGATCACGCTGACCATGCCGCCTCCGGCCTGGCCGGTGACCTCCATCTCCGCCAGTTCGGCCTGGGCCTTCTGCATTTCTTCCTGCATGCGCTGAGCCTGCTTCATCATGTTGCCGAGTCCGCCTTTCATGCTCTGCTCCTACTGCTTCGGCCGGATGGATTCGCTAATGACTTCGGCACCGAATGTGTCCCGAAGTGCCTGAATATTGGGGTCGCTTTCGATGGCAGCGCGGGCTTTGGCCTGGCGCTCATTCTCCACGCGTTCCGCGGCGGCCGCCGGGGTATCGCCGCCGGCGGCCCCCACCTGGATGTCAATGCGCAGACCATCGCCGAAGCGCTTTGCCAGTGCCTTGGCCAGTCGGGTCTGGGTCGTCGGATTCACCAGGTGGGCATGGCCCTCGTCGATGGCCAGCCGAACACGGTCGCCCTCCTGGCCAGCCCACTCACAATGGTCGGCCAGCGCCCGGGCCATGCCGGTGACGCCCAGCGCCTCCACCAGCGCGTGCCAATCCACCGCTTCGGCGGAGGCGGGCTTGGCGCCGGCAGCCTCGGCGGGAGCCGGCTCGGCGGAGTCAGCCTCAGCGGGCACCGGCTCGGTGGGGTCAGCCTCAGCGGGGGCCGGCTCGGTGCGGTCAGCCTCAGCGGGGACCGGCTCGGCAGAAGCCGGCTCGGCGGATTCAGCGGCTTCGGCAACGGCTGATGCCTGGGGCCCGGAAGGGGCCGCTGCGGATGATCGGGCCGTTGAGCTTTTAACCGCCGGCGGCGGGGATCCGTCGGCCGCCCCCGCCTCCGGCTGAAATGCCAGCATCCGCAGCAGCGTCATCTCGAATCCGGTGCGCGGGTCCGGCGCCAGCGCCAGATCCCGGCGGCCACGAACGGCGATGTCGTACATGAGCTGCAGCCCGGGCCCGTCGAACCGGCCCACAATCTGTGCCAGCCGCTGGCTTTGCGGCGTTTCCTGATCGAAGACCTCCGGCACGGTTTCAGCCAGGGTCAGCTGATGAAGCACGGCCAGCAGCTCGGACAGCGCCTCGTCAAAATCCGGCGATGCCTCGGCCAGGCGCTCCACCGCCGCCAGCAATTCGGCGCCGTCGCCGTCCGCCAGACATTCCAGCAGTTCGCAGAGGTGTTCCTGGGGCAGCGTACCGAGCATGTCCCTCACCTCGGCATCCCGCAAGGCGCCGGCGCCGAAGGCCAGGGCCTGGTCGGTCAGGCTCAGCGCATCACGAAGGCTGCCCGCGGCCGCTGTCGCCAGCCGCTGTAACGCCGCCGGCTCGGCGCTGACGCCTTCGGCCTCGGCGATGCGGCCCAGGTGGTCGACGATGGGCTTGGGCAGCAGGGGCTTGAGGTTGAACTGCAGGCAGCGCGACAGCACGGTCACCGGCAGACGCTGGGGGTCCGTGGTGGCCAGCAGAAACTTTACATGCGCCGGCGGCTCTTCGAGGGTTTTCAGCAGGGCGTTGAAGCTGTGCGTCGAGAGCATGTGCACTTCGTCAATCAAATAGATCTTGAAGCGGCCCCGGGTAGGCGCGTACTGGACGTTGTCCAGCAAATCCCGGGTGTCTTCGACCTTGGTCCGTGAGGCGGCGTCCACCTCGATCAAGTCAACGAAGCGACCGGCGTCGATATCGGTGCACGCGGAACATTCACCGCAGGGCACATCGGTGACGCCATGAGTCTCGCAGTTGAGGCACTTGGCAAGAATTCGTGCCACCGTGGTTTTGCCAACACCGCGGGTGCCGGAGAACAGGTAGGCATGGTGAAGGCGCCCGTTGGCCAGTCCGTTCGCCAGCGCACGCAGGACATGTTCCTGACCGACCATTTCCGCAAAACTGCGGGGCCGCCATTTGCGGGCGAGCACCTGATATGTCATGAGCCAAAGTATATCATCGCGCCCGGTGAGCGGCGGAGGAGAAAGTGCGGGGCGCCAGCCACACCCCGGCGCCCGAATCCACCGCTACCGCTGCTCCCTTCCGGGCCTGACGGGGTTTGCGGTTTATCGTCGCGGGGGGACCAGCGCCACCGCGGGAGTGATGCTAGCAGTTCAGGGGCAGCCGGGACAGCCTGGCGAAGGGGATTTCCGTGGCGGCCATTGCCGAAATTTTCTGGACGTTCTTCCGCCTGGGGCTGATTGCCTTCGGCGGCCCGTTGGCCCACCTGGGCTACTACCGGCGCTGGTTTGTTGAGCAGCGGCAATGGATGAGTGACGGCGCCTACGCCCAGCTGGTGGCACTGGGCCAGATGCTGCCGGGCCCATCCAGCAGCCAGACGGGCTTCGCCATCGGTATCCACCGGGCGGGTCTCGCCGGCGGCCTGGCCGCCTGGGTCGGTTTTACGCTGCCCTCGGCGGTGTTGATGATCGGGCTTGGCATCGGCCTTCAGCGCGTCGAGGATCTGGCGGAGAGCGGCTGGCTGAATGGCCTGAAGCTCGCCGCCATCGCCGTGGTGGCCCAGGCGGTTTATGGCATGGCCCGGCAGTTGTGCCCGGATCCGACCCGGGCGATCATCGCCGCGGCCGCTGCCCTCGGCGCCAGCCTCATCCCCGGCATCAGCGGCCAGCTGGGGGTGATTATGGTCGGTGGTCTGGCGGCGATGCTGCTGCTGTCGCCCCCCGCCAGCGGCCCGGGTGACCTGCGGGTGCCGATGCGTCGACGCACCGGTCTGATGGCACTGGGCCTGTTCGTGCTGGGACTCGGGGTGATCGCCCTGCCCGGGAGCAGTGAATCCCTCTGGGGCGTCCTGTACCGCAGTGGCGCGCTGGTATTCGGCGGCGGCCACGTGGTCCTGCCCCTGCTGGAGACCGGCCTGGTCACCCCCGGGCTGATTGACAACGATCGGTTTCTGGCCGGCTATGGCGCGGCACAGGCCGTCCCGGGCCCGATATTTACCTTCGGCGGCTATCTGGGCGCTCAAATCGCCCCCGGGCAAGCCGTTGCGGCGGGACTGCTGGGGGTGGCGCTCATTTTTGCCCCGGGGCTGTTGTTAATGACCGCGCTGCTGCCTTTCTGGCACTCCCTCAGCAAATGGCACCGAATTCAGCAGGCGCTGCTCGGCATCAACGCGGCGGTGGTGGGGCTGCTGGCCGCGGTACTGTGGAACCCCCTGCTCACCCGCGGGATCACCGATCCGGCGGATGCACTCATTGCCGCGGCGGCGCTGGCCGCCCTGACGGCGGGCCGGGCCCCGTCCTATCTAGTGGTGGCCGCCTGCGCCATCGCCGGTGAGGTGGCCCTGCGACTGACCGGCTGACGGTTACTGACCGTCGAGGGCATAGCGCAGCACCCGGCGCTTCACCCAGCCACCGCGATCCGCCAGTCCCATGCCCCAACCACGGACCACGCTCAGCGGCCCCAGGGGCGCGGTAAAACCCACATGAAAAGCCGTCATGGTGGACTGCATGAGATGGTTGTCCGGGCGCCGGGCCCGCTCGTAGGCGGCCAGCCGCGGGGGGTGTCCCGGGGGCAGCCCCTGGCGGATGGCCTCGGCAATCTCCTCCGCCAGGGCCCGGGCATCCCGAAGACCCAGATTCACCCCCTGACCGGCCAGGGGGTGAATGACGTGGGCCGAATCCCCCACCAGCACGGTATTGCCCGCCCAGTAGCGCCGGGCATGGAGCCGTCGGATGGGAAATCCGCCGCGGCCGTGGAGGCGCGCGATCCGCCCCAGCTCCACGGGCATGGCATCTTCCATGGCGCGAATGAAATCGCCCTCGGTCAGTGCCAGCAGCTCCCGGGCCCTGGCCGGGCGGACGTACCAGACCAGCGAGGCAGCGCCCCCGGCCAGCGGCAACAGCGCCTGGGGGCCCTCCGGGGTAAACCGCTGCCAAGTCTGGCGCTCTGCGGCGGGCTCGGGATCGACGCTGGCCACGATCGCGTGCTGGTCGTAGTCGCCTTCCTGGACCCCAATGCCGGCGGCATCCCGAAGAGGCGAAGCCGCCCCGTCGGCGGCCACCACCAGCGCCGGGTCCAGGCGGCCCTCGCCTTCCACGTGAATGGCCGGGCCGGCATCGGTGGTCTCGATGTCCACCGCGGGCGCCGGCGCATCCAGCTGCACGCTGGTGAGTTGCCGGGCGGTTTCCAGCAACGTGGCCTGCAGGTGATCGTTTTCGAGAAACAGGCCAAGGCGATCCAGACCCAGTTCATCGGCATGAAATCGCAACCGCCCACCGCCGCTGACATCCCAGGTCATGACCTCGTCAAAGGGCGCCAGACGATCCGCCTGCAAACCCGCGAAGGCACCGATCTCTTCCAGGTACGCCAGGGAGCGCCGATTCAGCGCGGACACCCGCAGACGGGGCGGCTCCTCGGGATGGGGCATGACCGGCGGGCGGGCTTCCAGGACCCGGACTGGAATACCACGGCGGCCCAGATCCACCGCCAGTGCGGCTCCGACCATGCCCCCGCCGACGATCAGAATGCGTGTGCCGTCCATCGGAACCTCCTTGATGATTGGAAATGGTGCCACAGGTACCGACCAGCATGCTGCCCGGGGTAGCCGCCGCTATTCCGCCGGCGCACACTGTGGCGGTTCCGGGCCGGCGTCTTCGGGTGGGTGCCGTGCAACTTCCCGCGGCTCACGGGGTCGATCCACAAGGCGTAACCTGATGACCTGGGAGCAACGGACAAACTTGGAATATTCCTCGTGGCGTTTGAATGCCCCGGCGGTCGCCGGGCGGCGACTGCTGTTGGCCGCACTGGTGCTGGGCACCACGGCGATCGGCCTGCACGGGATTGGTAGCGTGCTCGGCGGGGCGCCCTTCGGGCTCGCCGAGTGGCTGATCATCGGACTGTTTACGGTGCTCTTCTCCACCACCTGCCTGTGGTTCTGGACCACCACCATTGGCATTTTGTTGCGGCTGCTTGGGCGGCATCCGGTGGACCTGGGCCGCTGGCATCCCGATCCGGCGGATGCCCCGCCTCTGGCAGCCACCGCCATCGTCATGCCGGCCTATAACGAAGACATGGACGGGGTGGCCAACTGCATCGCCGCCACCTGGCGGTCGCTGGAGGCCACCGGCGAATCCGGACACTTCGATTTCTATCTGCTGAGCGACAGCGGCGATGAGGATCGGCGAGCCACAGAGCGGCAAACCGTGGCAGCCCTGCGACAGCGCCTCGGGCCGGGCCTGCGGCTGTATTACCGCGCCCGCGACACCAACGAAGGACGCAAGCCCGGCAACATCCGCGATTTCTGCGAGCGCTGGGGTGATCACTACGATTACATGATCATTTTTGATGCGGACAGCCGCATGACCGGCGAGTCCATGATCACGCTGGTGCGGCGGATGCAGGCCAACCCCCAGGCAGGCATCCTGCAGACCGTGCCGCTGCCGGTGGGACAGCGAAGCCTGCTGGGCCGTCTGCAGCAGCTTGCCGCCAGCCTGAGTGCCCCCAGTATCGCCACCGGACTGGCTTTCTGGCAGGTCAGTCACACCAACTACTGGGGCCACAACGCCATCGTGCGCATTCGGGATTTTCGCGACTGCTGCGGCCTGCCGCCTCTGCCCGGCGAAGCGCCCCTGGGCGGCGACATCATGAGCCATGACTATGTAGAAGCCGGGCTGATGCATCGCCACGGCCGCGGGGTTTATGTCCTGCCAGAGATCGAAGGCAGCTTTGAGGGCATGCCGGGCAACCTGATTGACGACCTCAAGCGGGAGCGCCGCTGGTGTCAGGGCAACCTGCAACACCTGCGTCTGCTGCCCGGCCGGGGTTGGCCACTAATCACCCGTTTCAACTACCTGGTGGGCGGGCTCGCCTATGTCAACGCGCCATTGTGGATGTTGCTGGTGAGCGTCGCGGCCGTGGACGCCATGATCATGCCGGAGAGCACCTGGCTGGGGGCCATGGCCGACCCGTCCAGCGCCGCCGTCTGGCTGATCGCGCTGACCGTGTTCGTCCTGTTTGCGCCGAAGGTGTTCAATCTCGGCGTCGCGCTGAGCACCGCCCGATCGCCGGGCTACGCCCTGCGGCTACTGGGCGGGGGGCTGACCGAGCTGGTGTTCAGCGTCCTGCGGGCGCCGGTGATGATGCTGCTCTACAGCGTCTATGTGGGACGCATTCTGCGGGGTCGGCCCGCCGGCTGGAGTCCCCAGCTGCGGGGACGGCGAACCGTACCACCGGGTCTGGCCTGGCGGCTGGGAGCACCCATGGCGGCCGGCGCGCTGGCCGTCGCGGCGGTGGTGGCCATCACCGAACCCGCCTTTCTGCCCTGGCTCAGCCCGGTGCTGCTGGGGCCGATGCTGTACCCGCTGATTCTTGACCTCACCAGCCGCGTCGCGCCGGCCTGGCTGGTGCCTTCAACCCCGGAAGAGGACGCCGGCCGGGTGCCGATGAACCGGCGGGTGCGTGAACAGCGCCGTCACCATGCAACGCCGGAGCCGCAGGCTCTCAGCTACGCCGAAGTACCCGCCGAGCGATTCCGGCCCATGCCCCTGCAGCCTCTGTCGGTGCCGACGCCCGCCTAGCCACTGCGCAGGGCGATGGCGGTGGCCTCCTCGGCATGATCCACCCAGTGGAACTGCAATGACTCGCGGACCGGCTCCGGAATGTCATCGAAGTCCTTGCGGTTGCGCCCCGGCAGAATCACCGTCGTGATCCCCGCCCGGCGGGCCGCCAGGACCTTTTCCTTGATACCCCCCACCGGCAGCACCAGCCCCCGCAGGGTGATTTCGCCGGTCATGGCCACATCCTCGCGGAGGCAACGGTCGGTGAGCAGCGATACCAGAGCGCTGTACATGGCGACGCCGGCGCTGGGGCCATCCTTGGGGATGGCGCCAGCGGGCACATGCACATGCACGTCATCGGACTGAAGCTTTTCCAGGTCCACCTCGAGACCCTCCGCCCGGGATTTGATCAGACTGAGCGCCGTCTGGGCACTTTCCTTCATCACATCGCCCAACTGGCCGGTGAGCACCAGCCGACCAGTGCCCCGGGATCGATTCGCCTCAATAAACAGAATGTCACCCCCCACCGGGGTCCAGGCCAGGCCCGTGGCAACGCCGGGCACACTGGTGCGCATGGCCACTTCGCTCTCATGCCGGGGCGGGCCCAGCACGGTGGTCAAATCCTCGGCATCAATGGTGGCCTGCTCGAGGCGGCCCTCGGCGATGCGCACCGCCACATGCCGGGCGACACTGCCGAGCTCCCGTTCCAGCTGCCGACAGCCCGCCTCACGGGTGTAGGCGCTGACAATGCGGTGCAGGGCGGCATCGGTCACTTCCAACTGCGCCTCGCTGAGTCCGGCGGACTGGCGCTGACGGTCCAGCAGATAGCGCCGGGCGATCTCCACCTTCTCCTCCTGGGTATAGCCCGGGATCTCGATCATCTCCATGCGGTCCCGCAACGGGCCGGGGATCTGATCCGGCACGTTGGCGGTGGCCACGAAGAACACCTCGGTGAGGTCAAAGGGCAGCCCCAGGTAGTTGTCCTGAAAGGTGCCGTTCTGGGCCGGATCCAGCACTTCCAGTAGCGCCGCCGACGGGTCGCCCTGAATCCCGCCACCCAGTTTGTCCATTTCGTCGAGCATCATCACCGGGTTGCGCGAGCCCGCCTTGTGAATGCTCTGAATGATCTTGCCAGGCAGCGCCCCCAAGTAGGTGCGGCGGTGGCCGCGGATCTCGGCTTCGTCATGAACGCCGCCCAGACTGGCCCGCATGAAATCCCGGCCGGTGGCCCGGGCAATGCTCTGCCCCAGGGAGGTCTTGCCCACCCCGGGGGGACCCACGAAGCACAGAATCGGACTGCGGCCGTCGGGATTGAGTTTACGGACCGCCAAGTGCTCGAGAATCCGGCGCTTGACCGGCTCCAGGCCGTAATGATCCTCATCCAGAATCGCCCGGGATCGGGCAATGTCGATGTCCTCGGTGCGCTGGACGGACCAGGGCAGCTCCAGCAGCCAGTCCAGATAGGTGCGCAGCATGGAGTACTCACCGGCGCCTTCCGGCATGCGCTCGAGCCGCCGCAGCTCCTTGCGGGCCTGGCTGTCCACCTCCTCGGGCATCTGCGCCTCATCAATCCGCCGCTCCAGCTCGCGGATCTCCTCGCCTTTCTGATCGCTCTCGCCCAGCTCCTCCTGAATGGAGCGAAGCTGCTCCCGCAACAGCGCCTCGCGCTGCCGCTCGGACATGGTCTCGTGGGTGCGCTCGCTGATTTTCTGGGAGAGCTTGAGCACCTCCACCCGGTAGTCCAGCAGCGAGAGAACCCGCTCCAGCCGGGCCTCGACATCAAAGGTCTCCAGCAGCTCCTGGCGCTCGGCGCTGCCCAGGTCCAGATACCCGGCCACGGAATCCGCCAGCACGCCGGGTTCTTCAATACTGGTGAGGGCGCCGGCGAGCTCCTGGGGCGCCTGGGGCAGCAGCTCCAGCGCCTCCAGGGCCTTGTCCCGCAGCGCCAGCATGCGGGCATCCACCTCGGCCCCCGCAGGCTGATGCTCTTCGATGCGCTCCACCCGGGCCACCAGAAACGGATAATCATCCAGAAACTCGATGACCCGAAAGCGCTGCAACCCCTGCAATACCAGGTGGTGATGGCCTTCCCGTCCGTTGACGAACCGCATTACCCCGCCGATGGCGCCCACGGTGTGCAGGTCATCCGAGCCGGGATCCTCCACCGAGGCGTCCTTCTGCAGCAGTACCCCAATAGGCTGGTCATTCTGAACGGCCTGACGGGCCGCCAGCACTGACCGGGATCGGCCAACCCCCACCGGCACTACCATGTTGGGGAATAGCACCAGGTTGCGGACCGGTAGCAGAATCAGGGCGTCCTCCGGCAGCCGGGGGATGACCAGGCTGCGGGACTCGGAAGCCGGTGTTTCCACCTCGCTGCCCTGGGGGGATTCGTTGTCGGTGTCCAGCGTATTCATCCATTCCTCCGTGCGCATCGAAAAGTGCGACGCTTCCTTCACTAAATGGAGACAGTGCGTCCGCGCTTCAAGTGCCTGCGGATCTGGCCTACGCTCTGCGTTATCGCCAGCCAAGCCGTTGCGCCATGCAAGTCGATCTGCTGATTCACAACGCCGACTGGGTGGCCAACCCGGATGAGACACCGCCGGCGGCTCACCAGAGCATTGCCATACGGGATGGCTGGATTGTTGCCCTGGGCGCCGCGGATGAACTGGCGGTGGAGGCCAGGGAAACCCTGGATGCCCGGGGCCTGATTCTAATTCCGGGGCTGATCAATACCCATCAGCATTTTCTGGAGAGCCTCACCCGGGCGATGCCGGCGGCCCAGAATGACCCCCTCCTGCCCTGGCTGAGCAAGCACTATCCCTTCTGGGCCGCCGTGGAGCCCTCTCATCTGGCCATTGCCACCCGACAGGCCGCCGTGGAGTTGCTGCGGTCCGGTTGCACCACGGTGTTCGACCACAACTACCTCTGGCCCAATGGCTGTCAGGTCGAGGACCAGATCGAGGTCATGCAGGCGCTGGGCCTGCGGTTTCATGTCTCCCGGGGGTCCATCTCCCTGGGCCAGTCCCGGGGAGGCGTCGCCCCCGATCAGGCGGTGGAGGATGAAGCTCACATTCTCCGGGATAGTGAGCGGGTGATTGACCGCTGGCACGACCCGTCGCCGGGGAGTCGGCTGCAGGTGGCACTGGCCCCGGGCTCGCCCTACTCGGTGTCCGCGGCACTGATGCGGGAGACTGCGACCCTGGCCCGGGACAAGGGGGTGCGGCTGCATACCCATCTGGCCGAGAGCCGCGATGAGGTGGACTTCTGCCGCCAGCAGTACCGGGAGACGCCCGTGACCCACGTGGAGGGCATGGGCTGGTTGGGACCGGATGTGTGGTTCGCCCACATGATTCACCCCAGCAGCACGGACCTGCAGCGCCTGGCCAGCCACGGCTGCGGCATCAGCCACTGCCCGTGCTCCAACATGCGGCTTGGCAACGGCATCGCACCGGTGCGGGCATTTCTGGATCGGTCAATGCCCGTGGGCATCGGCGTGGATGGCGGGGCGTCCAACGACGCCGCCAATCTGCTGGCCGAAACCCGACAGGCCATGCTGCTGCAGCGGGTCGCCCATGGAGCGGAGGCGATGACCGCCCGAGAGGCACTGACTCTGGCCACCGCCGGCGGCGCGAAAGTGCTGGGGCGCACCGACATCGGCCGTCTCGAGGTGGGCATGGCCGCTGACATTGCCGGCTTTCGCCTGGATGCGCTGGAGATGGCCGGTGGCGCCGTTCATGATCCATTGGGGGCGCTGGTGTTCTGCCCGCCCCCCTACGCCGACCTGGTGGTGGTGGACGGCGAGCCACGGGTGCGGAAGGGCGAGGTGCTGGGCCAGGACCTGGGCGCGCTGGTCGCCGAACACAACCAGGCCGCCCGGGCCATTGTCCGGGCGGCTTCCCGGGCCTGAGAACCCCGTCACGGCAGCGACGGTGCTATTCTTGGCGCACCTATCCATTGTTCACCAAGGTGATTGCGTCCATGAGCGACAACGTCAAAACCGTCCTGGCCGAAACCGAGATTCCGCGTCACTGGTACAACATCAACGCCGACCTGCCCGCTCCCCTGGCACCGGTGCTCAACCCGGTGACCTTTGAGCCGGTGGGCCCGGAGGACCTTGCCCCCCTGTTTCCGATGGCCGTCATCGAGCAGGAGATGAGCACCGAGCGCGAGGTGGAGATCCCCGAGCCGGTGCGCGAGGTCTATCGGCAGTGGCGCCCGTCACCGCTCTATCGGGCCCGGCGGCTGGAAAAGGCCCTCGGCACGCCAGCGCGTATCTACTACAAATACGAAGGCGTGAGCCCGGCGGGCAGTCACAAGCCCAACACCGCCATTGCCCAGGCGTTTTACAACAAGGCCGAAGGGGTCAAGCGCATCACCACCGAGACCGGCGCCGGCCAGTGGGGGTCCTCCCTGTCCCTGGCCGGGGCCATGTTCGGCCTCGACATCGAGGTGTTCATGGTCAAGGTGAGCTTCAACCAGAAGCCCTATCGTCGGGCGTTTATGGAAAGCTTTGGCGCCACCTGCATCGCCAGCCCCAGCCACACCACCGAAGCCGGGCGTGCGGTGCTGGCCACCCACCCCGACTCCACCGGCAGCCTGGGCATCGCCATCAGCGAGGCGGTGGAGCTGGCGGCCCAGCGGGATGACACCAAGTATGCACTCGGCAGCGTCCTGAACCATGTGCTGTTGCACCAGACGGTGTCCGGCCTGGAGTCCATGCGTCAGCTGGAGATGATGGATGACTATCCGGACAAGGTGATCGGCTGCACCGGGGGCGGGTCCAATTTTGCGGGGATCGCCTTTCCGTTTCTGGGGGAGCGCCTGCGCGGCGGCCCCGAGACCGAGTTCATCGCGGTGGAACCGGCCTCCTGCCCGACCCTCACCAAGGGCCAGTACGCCTATGACTGGGGCGACACCGGTCATCTGACCCCGCTGACCAAGATGCACACCCTGGGCTCGGGCTTCGTGCCGCCGGGCTTTCATGCCGGCGGCCTTCGCTATCACGGCATGGCGCCGCAGATCAGCCATCTCACGGACCTGGGCTACATCCAGCCACGGGCCTATGGGCAGCTGGAGTGCTTCGCGGCCGGCCTGGAGTTTGCCCGGGCCGAGGGCATCATCCCGGCGCCAGAGGCCAATCACGCGGTCAAGGCCACCATTGACGAGGCCATCGCCTGCCGCGAGTCCGGCGAATCCAGGGCGCTGCTATTCAACCTGTGTGGCCACGGGCACTTTGACATGCAGGCCTACACGGACTATCTGGCGGGCAATCTCAAGGAAGAACAGGCCAGTGAGGCGGAGCAGTCCATGGCCCTGGCGGGCCTGCCGGGGGTTTAGCACCCGGCGGGAGAAGTTGGTGGGTAGAGAAAAATGGCGTCCCCAACGGGATTCGAACCCGTGTCGCCACCTTGAAAGGGTGGTGTCCTAGGCCGGCTAGACGATGGGGACGCTGTCTAATCGACCGGCGGAATCATAGCAGACGCCGCTGGATCGTCAAGACTGAAAAAGAATGGTGATGGTGGAGCCAGGCGGGATCGAACCGCCGACCTCCTGCATGCCATGCAGGCGCTCTCCCAGCTGAGCTATGGCCCCATTTGTGAGGAGCGGAGAGTCTAGAAACTGGCCCCGACGCTGTCAAGGCCAGCGCTCCCCATCCCCCATCAGGCGCCCAGGGTGGCCTCCTGCACGGCCCACTCCCGGGCCCGCTGCAGACGCCGCAGCGTGGCCTCTCGGCCCAGCAGCTCCAGGGTCACATCGATGGGCGGAGAAATCGGCCCGCCGGAGACCGCCACCCGCAGCGGCTGGGCGACCTTGCCCATCTTGAGCTCGTTCTCTTCCGCCACGCCGGTGATGGCACGATGGACATCCTCGGCACTCCAGTGCTCCAGTGCCTCCAGCGCGTCATGCAGGGCTGCCAGCACGGCTTCGGCGCCCTTGAGATGCTTGCGGGCCGCCTTGTCGTCGTATTCCCGGGGCTCGTGGTAGAAAAACCGGCTGTTTTCGGCCATCTCCACCAGGGTCTTGCTGCGTTCCGCCTGAGCGGCGATCACCGCCTCAATGTCGGGGGTGCTATCGCCCGCCGGATCGATCCCGAGTGCTCCCAGGTGCCAGGCCAGGTGGCGGGCCACATGGGCCACCGGCAGGGTCTTTATGTAATGCTGGTTGAGCCAGTCCAGCTTGGAGGGGTTGAGACTGGATGCCGAGTGGTTGATGTCCGCGATGTCAAAGTGCTCCACCATCTCATCCAGGGTGAACACTTCCTGATCCCCGTGGGCCCAGCCCAGACGCACCAGATAGTTGATCACCGCCTCGGGCAGATAGCCGGCATCACGGTACTCCATGACGCTGGCCGCGCCGGTGCGCTTGGAGAGTTTTTTGCCCGCCTCGTCGAGAATCATGGGCACATGGGCGTAAACCGGGGGCTCGACGCCCAGCGCCTTGAGAATGTTGCTCTGCCGGGCGCTGTTGTTGAGGTGATCGTCACCCCGAATGACATGGGAGATGTTCATGTCCATGTCGTCCACCACCACCACGAAATTGTAGGTGGGGGAGCCATCCGCCCGCGCGATAATCAGATCATCCAGCTGGCTGTTGTCGAACACCACCCGGCCCTTGACCTGATCATTGACCACAGTCCGGCCCTCGGTGGGCTGACGAAAACGGATCACCGGCGGCCCATCAGCATCCGCCGGCGGCTCGGTCAGATCCCGGCAGCGGCCGTCATAGCGGGGCTTTTCCTTGCGCGCCTGCTGCTCGGCCCGCAGGGCGTCCAGCCTCTCCCGGGAGCAGTAACAGCGGTAAGCTGTGCCCTCCTCGAGCATGCGGTCAATGACCGCCTGATAACGCTCGAAGCGATGCGTCTGGTAGAGCGGTCCCTCGTCATAGTCCAGCCCCAGCCAGCTCATTCCCTCCAGAATGGCGTTAATCGCTTCGGGGGTGGAGCGCTCCAGGTCGGTGTCTTCGATGCGCAGGACAAAGCGGCCGCCGTGGCGCCGGGCGTAGAGCCAGCAGAACAGCGCCGTGCGGGCGCCGCCAATGTGCAGATAACCGGTGGGGCTGGGCGCAAAACGGGTGATGACGGTCATGACGGCCTTCGGTGTCTGAAAGTCCCACAGTTTAGCGAGCCAGGCGCCCCGGCGGCCAGTCGGATGGCGCTGGGATGGCTTCGTTGACAGCCATGGGGGGACTTTCTAAACTCTGCGCTCGGTTGGGCGGTTAGCTCAGCGGGAGAGCACTGCCTTCACACGGCAGGGGTCGCTGGTTCGATCCCAGCACCGCCCACCAACCTCGCTTGCCTTGCCTTGCCTTGCCTTCGACAAGGCCATAATGGCACCTCGTAGCTGGCACCCCCCAGGAGTTTTCAGTGGAGTATCGCCAACTCGGCCCAACCGATCTCAACGTCAGCGCCCTCTGTCTCGGCACCATGACCTGGGGCAAGCAGAACACCCAGGACGAGGCCTTCGCCCAGCTGGACTACGCGCTGGAGCGGGGCATTAACTTCATTGATACCGCCGAGATGTATCCGGTACCACCGGAGAGCGAGACCCAGGGCGCCACAGAGACCATGATCGGCAACTGGTTGGCAGCCCGGGACAACCGCGACCGGGTCATCCTGGCCACCAAAATCGCCGGCCCGGGTCTGGGCACGGTGCGGGATGGCAAAACCGATTACGGTTCCAAGGACATCCGCGCGGCGGTGGAGGCCTCCCTGCAGCGCCTGCAGACCGAGGTCATCGACCTCTATCAGCTCCACTGGCCGGCCCGCCAGAGCAATTTCTTTGGCAAGCTGGGTTTTCAGGTGGATGCCAGCGAACCGGACCCGATGCCGGGGATGCTGGCGGCGCTGGAGGCCCTGCAGCGCATGGTGGACGAGGGCAAAATCCGCTATGTGGGTCTGTCCAACGAATCCGCCTGGGGCACCATGAAGTTTCTGGAGCTGGCGGAGCGGCACGGCCTGCCGCGGGTGGTGAGCGTTCAGAACCCTTACAACCTGCTCAACCGCAGTTACGAAATCGGTCTCGCAGAAGTCTCCCACCGCGAACAGGTGGGGCTGCTGCCCTACTCGCCGCTGGCCTTCGGGGTACTGAGCGGCAAGTATCTGGGCGGCGAGCGACCGGCGGGGGCTCGGCTCACCCTGTTCGAGCGATTTACCCGCTACACCAAGGGTCCGGGGCTGGAGGCCACGGAGGCCTATGTGAACCTGGCCCGGGAGCACGGTCTTGATCCCTCTCAGATGGCACTGGCCTGGGTGACCGAGCAGCCCTTCGTGGCCAGCAATATCATCGGCGCCACCACCCTGGAGCAGTTGAAGACGAACATCGACAGCATCGATGTCCGCCTAGACGAGGATCTGCTGAAAGGCATCGAGGCCATTCACGCGGACCGGCCCAATCCGTGCCCCTGAGTTAGGCCATGGACGCCTGACCGGGGGCATTCACCCCGGCAAAATGATCTTCGATATGCTGGGCGAGCGCCTCCACCGCGGCGCCACGGGCTGGCATGCGCAGCATCAGCACTTCGTAATCCCCCAGCGTTAACAGCCCGCTCTCCGACTCGTCGATCGCCCGCAGCGGGGACTGCACCAGGCTGCGGGGAAGCGGCGTGATGGCGATATCCTGGAGCGTGGCCGCTTCCTGGGCACCGGTGTGTTCGCTGGTGTAGGCGATCCGATAACGATGACCGCTTCGGTTGAGTGCCTGCAGCGCCATGCGGCGCCAGGCACAGCCCCGGTCGGCCACCGCCAGGGGGAGCGGCGTTCGCTGCACGGCCACGCCGCCTTCTCGGCCCGCCCAGACCAGGGACTCCCGAAAAATCGGCTCGGCCCTCGGGTGCGGCCGGTCGCCGGCCTCGGCGACCAACAGCGCCAGATCCAGTTCGCCAATATCCAGCCGCCGAATCAAATCGGGGCTGCGGCCATTGCGCACGTTGACCTGCACCGCTGGATAACTCCGGGTGAACTGGGAGATCACGCCGGGGAGAACCCGGGCACCAATGTCATCCGGGGCACCGAGTCGAACCGTGCCCCCCACCTGGGGCGACAGGAACTGCCCCACGGCTTCATCGTTGAGCTCCAGCAGCTGTCGGGCATAGCCCAGCATGATCTCGCCCTCGGGGGTGAGATGCACCTGGCGGGGCTCGCGCACGAACAGCGCCCGACCGAGCATTTCTTCCAGTCGCTTGATCTGCATGCTGACGGCGGAGGGCGTGCGAAATACCTGCTGCGCGGCCCGGGTGAAGCTGCCCGTCTCGGCGATGGCCACGAAGGTCCGCAGGATTTCCATATCCAGAATGGGCAGCCCCTGGGGCGAATTCACGGCGTTGATCGCGCTCATCATGACCACCGTTCAGCCAATGGCAATGGTTCAAATTTTCTTATCGCAAAGTTTATTCTTTTTCGATTGCCTGAACAAATATTGGCTCTCACACTATCTCCAAGCGTCGATTCTTCGCTGCTGACCTAGTGCGACAAATCATAGGCGGAGGGATTCAGTCATGACCACGAACAACACCCGCAACAACGCAACCACGCCCCCCATCTGCATGCCCGCCATGCCGCCCATGGGAGTGGCCCGCCGATTGGGCCAGTGGCTCCGCAGCCGGCGGCCGGCCGCCGGGTCGGACCTTTCCCGGCTCGATCCGCACCTGCTGAACGATCTGGGGGTAGAGTCCCGCCGGGAGGCTCGCCTCACCGAGCGTCAGCTGGCCGCGTTTTACGAGCAGCCGCTGGGCCGGGCCTCCGGCAGCTACACCATGGTGTCCCCGGCGGAGCAGCACACACTGCGGATCCGTCGCAGGTAGCACCACCGCCGCTAAACGCGCTCCGGCAGGCGGCGTCGGATCGGCGCCCCCTGCCGCTTGTGCCGGGTTGCCGGATCGTCGAGCATTGGGCACATGAGTCTGCGCATTCTCGCCATCGGCGATCTCCATCTGGGCCGAATTCCCGGACGGTTGCCCCCCAGCCTGCATTCCGACGCCGCCCGGCTTGGGCCCGCCGGCGCCTGGCAGCGTGCGGTGGATCTGGCCATCCAGGAATCGGTCACCGCCGTGATTCTGGCCGGGGACGTTGCCGAGTCCAGCGAGGATTACTTCGAAGCGTTGCCCATCCTGCAAGCGGGTGCCGAGCGCCTGACCGCGGCGGGTATTCAACTGGTGGGCATTGCCGGTAACCACGATGGGCGCCTGCTGCCCACCCTGAGCCAGCGGGTCCCCGAATTTAAGCTGTTGGGCCAGGGTGGCCGCTGGCAATCGTTGACCCTGGAATCCGGCGCCGAGGCACTGACCCTGTGGGGCTGGTCCTTCCCGGATCAGCATTTTTCCGCCGATCCCACCCGCGACTTTCCCGGGCGATCGACCACCCATCCCACTCTGGGTCTGCTGCACTGCCACCTGGATCAGGTGACAAGTCCCTATGCCCCGGTAGCCACTGGGCGACTGCGGGACATCAACCTGGACGGCTGGTTGCTCGGCCATGTGCACCAACCCACCCCGCTGACGCTGCCCAACCCCCTGGGCTACCTGGGTTCCGCCACGGGATTACACGTGGGTGAAGCCGGCCCCCGCGGTGCCTGGCTGCTGAGCGTGAATGACGGACGCCTCAGCGACCTGCAGCACCAACCCCTGGCACCGCTGCGATGGGAACATCTGGATGTGGACGTCTCCGGGGTGACGGACAATGTCGCGGTCCGGGATCGGTTCATGGAACGGCTGGAACGCCTGAGCGAGGCGTTGTTGCACGCGCCTCATGCCCCCCGGGCGGTGGGCCTGCGGGTGCAATTGAGTGGCGAGAGTGATCTGCCCTCGGCGGCCTTTTCGCTGGGCGAAGGTGACGAGGCGTCTTTTCCCCTCCCGGGTGCGGCCCATCTCACCGCATTCATCGAATCCGTCGCGGTGGAAGTCCGTCCGACCCTTTCGTTGACCGACCTGGCCCGGCGAACGGATCAGCCGGGTCTGCTGGCCCGGCGCCTGCTGGTGCTGGATCGCGCCGCGGATGACCCGGAACGCCAGGCGCTGCTCGGCGAGGCCGCCGCCGTGGCGCAGCAGGCCATGAAGACAGGCAACTGGCGGCGGCTCCACAACGACAAGTTACACCAGGAACCCGACACCGAGCAGATCGCCCGCTGGCTTCGCCAGACCGCCACCACGGCCCTGCGCAGCATGCTCCGGCAGCAGGGTCAGGGGCCGGCATGAGGCTCTGCCACCTGGAGATCCACCAGCTCCCCGGGGTCGCTCCAATGACCCTGGACGATCTGGCGCCGGGCATTAACTTTGTGACCGGCCCCAATGCCATCGGCAAGAGCAGCATTGCCCGGGCCCTGCAGGCGGTGTTGCAGGACCCGCAGCGACTGGATGCGGCGCCAATCAGCGTCACCGCGACCTTCGAGCAGGATGGGCAGCGCTGGCAGGTGGAACGGGCGGGCAATGCCCTCAACTGGCAGACCGACGGCCGTGACGTCGAGCCACCCCCGCTGCCGGCGGCGGAGGCCCTGCCCTGCTACTGGCTGAGCGCCGAGAGTCTGCTGGTGCCGGCCGACACCGATCAGGCGGCGTTGCACCACCGGCTGCGTCAGGTGCTCGCCGGCGGCATTGATCTGGGCCAGGTGCGGCAGGCGACCTTTCCTCACAGCGAAGGCTTCCCGCAGAAGGACTACGGCGATCTTCTGGAGGCACGCCAACAACGAAGCCGCCAGGAGGAAGACTACCGGCGACTGGCGGCGGAACGCGACGCGCTGCCCCAGCGACGTCAGGCGCTGGAGGCCGCCCGACGGGCTCGGGATGAGGTTGGGCAGGTGGAAGCCGCTCTGACACTGGCTGCGGCCTACAAGGAGGAGGCTGGCATCAAGGCCAAGCTGGCGGCCATCCCCGACGGCGTCAAACAACTCAAGGGCGACGAAGCGCAACGGCTCGCCGCGCTGAATGAGGATCTGGCCGCCGCCGAGCAGACCATCACCGAGGCACAGGCACAGCTCACCGAGCAGACCCGGGCTCTGGAGCGCCTGGGCCTGGGCGACCACCCACCTTCCCAGCGCGTAATCCAGGGATGGGCTCATCAGCTACAAACCCTTCGCGAGGCCGAGCGGGAGGCCCGCCGGCACCAGGCCGAGGCGGAACGGGCCGCCGCCCGGGAGGATGAAGCCCTCACCGACCTCGCACAGACCCTGCCGGATCTCCCCCGGCTGACGCCCGCCGTGGTCGAGGACATTGAAGCCGCGCTTCTGCAGCGCAGCCAGCAGGCCGCCGCCGCCCCGCCCACCGGATCGCCGCTGTTGACCCCCGGGGGGCTCGCCGGCATCGGGCTCGGCGCGCTGGCCGCCGGGCTGCTGACGCTGGCGGGGTCCTGGCTCAATGTGGCCACGCTCATGCTGGCGGGGGGCGCCGCGGCGATTGTCGCCGCGCTCTTTCTCCTGGTGGCGGCCCGCCAGTTGCACTGGCCCGGAAGTCCGTCCGCAGGGAAGGACCCGGCCAGCGAGCTGCTGAGCCGACATGGCATCCGGGTAGAAGGCCTTGAGGGCAGCGGTCTCGGGCGGCTGCTGCGCATTGCCCACCGCCTGGACGACGCCCGGGAAGCGGTTGCCGAAGCCCGTGCCGAGCAGCAGCACCACGAGGCGCGGGCGGACGAGCAGCGACAGGCGCTGCTCAGCGGCCTGTCCGATGGGGTATCAGCAGCCGCTGCCAACCTGGACCCTCCGGACAGCGATCGCCTGAAAGCGCACATCGATGATCTTGCCCAGCGCAGCCAGCAGGCCCGGGAGATCGACCAGCGCCGCCAGCGAGCCGAAGGGGATCTTCAGCAGGCCCGAGACCGACGGGTGTCGATCCTGGCCGAACGGGATGGGCTGTTTCAGGGCATTGGCCTGACCCCGGGGGATCATCAGGCCCTGGAGACCTGGCTTGAGTGGCATTCCCGGCATGAGCAGCTCCAGCAGACCCTGCGCGAGCAGCAGATCCGGATTCGGGAGCGGGCCCAGCCGCTGGCGGCCGACGACGACCTGCGGGGGCTGGCCGCCAATGGCGACGTCCCCGCCCTGGAAGCCCGGCGCGATGAACTGGCAGAACAGGCCCGCCAGGTGGATGACCAGCAGGCCGCCATTGCCGATCTGCAGGCCCGCCTGGATCAGGCCGGTGGCGACAACGCTCTGGCGACGGCGCTGGCCCGGGAACAGACCCTTGAGGAGCAGATTCGCGATCGCATCGCCGGCCATCTGCAACAGCGTCTCGGCGAATGGCTACTGGATGATGTCGAGCGGGCCTACCGACGCCAGCATGAGCCAGCGCTCATCGCCGACGCCCGGGACCGGTTCGAGCGCTTCACCGCTCACCAGTGGTCACTCACCGTGAATGATCAAAAACACCTCGCGGCCCGGGATCTGCAGCAGAACAGGGAACGCTCCCTGGAAGAACTCTCCGCCGGCACCCGTACCCAGTTGCTGCTGGCAGCCCGCATCGCCTGGGCCCGGGACCTGGAGCGCACCAGCGTAACCCTGCCGCTGGTGCTGGACGAGGCCCTGAGCGCCACCGACCCGCAGCGTTTTGAGGCCGTGGTGAACAATCTGGCGCAACTGATCGATGAAGAATCCCGGCAGGTCCTGTTCCTCACCGCCCGCCCCGAAGAGCCCATGCTCTGGCAGCAGATCACCGGCGCATCACCCCGAGTGATCGACCTGCAGGCGCTGCGTCAGGAGCAGGCCACCCCCCCGGTCATGGTCAGTGTGCCGGTGCGCCCGGTCCCACCGCGCCCGGACGGTCTGAACGCGGCGCAGTACGCCGAGCGTCTGCAGGTCCCGGCGGTGGATCCCCGCCGGGACGCCGGCGACGTCCACCTCTTCCATCTGCTTCGTGACGACCTCTCCACCCTGCACGAGCTGCTAAGTCACTGGGGGATCGCCACCCTGGGGCCGGCGGAGAACTGGCTGGCCAGCCCGGCCGGTCAGTCCATGGCGCACCAGCACTCCTGGCCCGTGCTGCTGGCCGGCCGGATTGCGATGGCCCGAGCCTGGCTACAGTTGGCCGCCGAGGGCCTGGGGCAGCCACTGGATGCAGACACCATTGCACGGAGCGACACCCAAACCCGAGTCATGACCGGGCGCATTAACACCGTGGCAAAACAGCATGACTGGGAGGCAGCGCCTTTGATTGCCGCCCTGCGGAACGGTGCCGTCAAGAACCTGGGCAAACCGCGCATCAACGCGCTGGAGAGCTGGCTCACTGACCATGGCTATCTGGACCCGCGGCCACCGCTGGACGCCGAGGCCCTGGAACACGGTGTACTGGGCCAACTCGGGCATCACTACACGCCCACGGAAATCCGAACCCTCTGCCACTGGCTCGCGCTGGCGAGCGGCCGGGCCGGTCAGCCCAGGGAGACCGTCCAGGAACAATGACCGACTATGCCGGGCACACCCCCATGATGCAGCAGTACCTGCGCATCAAAGCCGAGCATCCGGACCTGCTGGTGTTCTATCGCATGGGGGATTTTTACGAGCTGTTTTATGACGACGCCCGGCGGGCGGCGGATCTGCTGGGCATCACCCTCACCCAGCGGGGCGAATCAAAAGGCGCGCCGATTCCCATGGCCGGCGTCCCGGTCCACAGTTACGAAGGGTATCTCGCCCGGCTGCTGGCCCGGGGGGAATCCGTGGCCATCTGCGAACAGGTGGGCGATCCGGCCACCGCCAAGGGGCCCGTGGACCGCGAGGTGGTGCGTATTGTCACGCCGGGCACCGTCACCGACGAAGCCCTGCTGGACGAGCGACGCAGCCATCTGCTGATTGCCATCGCCCGGGATGGCGATCACTGGGGGCTGGCCAGCCTGGAACTGGCGGGCGGTCGATTTACGGTGGCCGTCGGCGAACGGGACAGCGCCCTGGCAGCGGAACTGGAGCGTCTGACGCCGGCGGAGATCCTGATCCCGGATCATGAAACCCCGGGCCCTGGCTGGGCGGATCGTTCCGGCATCAAGGGGCGACCCGGCTGGCATTTCGAGCCGGCCGCCGCCCGGCGAAGCCTGCTGGCGCATTTCGACACCCGGGATCTCGCCGGTTTCGGGGTGGAAGACCTGCCGCTGGCCATTGCCGCGGCCGGCGCCGTGCTCGAGTACGTCAGGGACACCCAGCGCAGCGCCCTGCCCCATATCCGCACCCTCAACATTGAGGCCAGCGAGGCAGCCATCACCATTGACGCCGCCAGTCGGCGCAATCTGGAGCTGGAGCGCAATCTCGGCGGCGGCACCGAACACACCCTGGCGGAGCTGCTGGATCGCACGGTCACCGGCATGGGCAGCCGACTGCTGCGGCGCTGGATCAATCGGCCCCTGCGGGATCAGGCGGAACTGCAGGCCCGCCAGGCCGCCGTTGGCACCCTCATGGGCAGCGGCCCTGATGCCCTGCGCGAGGCGCTACGCCACTGCAGTGACATCGAGCGGATCAGTGCTCGCATCGGACTGGGCTCCGCCCGACCCCGGGATCTCAAAGGCCTGCGGGACACCCTGGGCCAGCTGACCGTGATCGAAACCACCATGGCCGCCCTGGACAACCCGCGGCTTCAACAATTGCGGGATGCTGCCGCGCCCCGCCCCGCCGTGCAGAAGCATCTGCAACGGGCGCTGGTGGACGAGCCGCCGGTGGTGATGCGGGATGGCGGCGTGATCGCCGACGGTTTCGACGACACCCTGGATGAGCTCCGGGATCTGTCCCGCAATGCCGACGGGTTTCTCCAGGGTTTGGAGGCCCGGGAACAAGCGGCCACCGGCATTGCCAGCCTCAAGGTCAGCTACAACCGGGTCCATGGGTACTACATCGAGATCAGCCGCACCCTCAGTGACCAGGTGCCGGCCCACTACATCCGGCGTCAGACCCTCAAAGCCGCCGAGCGCTACATCACGCCGGAGCTGAAAACCTTCGAAGATCAGGTGCTCTCCGCCCGGGAGCGGGCGCTGGCTCGGGAAAAGGCCCTCTACGAGGCGCTGGTGGCCTGGTTGGGGGATCATCTGGCGGATCTGCTGGACCTGGCCGCCGCCCTCGCCGAAACCGACGTGCTGGCGACCCTGGCAGAACGCGCCGAGCGCCTGGACTACGCCTGCCCCCGCCTGGACGGCGAGCCCGGCATGACCATCGAAGCGGGCCGTCATCCGGTGGTGGAGCAAAGCCTGGATGCCCCGTTTGTGCCCAATGACATTCATCTGGATGGCGACCGGCGGATGTTGATCATCACCGGCCCCAATATGGGGGGCAAATCCACTTACATGCGCCAGGTGGCCCTGCTGACCCTGATGGCGCATATCGGCAGCTATGTCCCGGCCAGGGCGGCGCGATTCGGCCCCATTGATCGGATTTTCACCCGCATCGGCGCCTCCGATGACCTGGCCGGGGGCCGCTCCACCTTCATGGTGGAGATGACGGAAACCGCCAACATCCTGCACAACGCCACCCGACACAGCCTGGTGCTGCTGGACGAAATTGGCCGCGGCACCAGCACCTTCGATGGCCTCGCCCTGGCCTGGGCCACCGCCGAGGCACTGTGTCAGCAGGTCGGGGCACTGACGCTGTTTGCCACCCACTACTTCGAAATGACCGCCCTGCCCGCCGAACACTCCCAGGCCGTCAACGTCCACCTGGAAGCGCTGGAGCATGGCAAGCGGATCGTTTTCATGCACAGCGTCCGGCCCGGCGCGGCCAGCCAGAGCTACGGCCTTCAGGTGGCGGCCCTGGCCGGGGTTCCCGCCGGTGTTCTGAAAGTGGCCCGACGCAAACTCGACGAACTCGAGCAGGGCGCTGCCCCGGCGCCGCAACTGCCGCTGTTCGCGGCATCATCCGCGCCGGAGCCCCTGCTGGATGCTCTGGATGCGGCGGATCCGGATGAGCTCTCTCCCCGCGAGGCCCATGAGCTGCTGTACACCCTGAAAGCGCTTATCAAACCCCATCACCGGTAGGTTGATGGGCTCGCGGAGCTCCCCTAATCTTCCGGACTATTCCCGTAACTCTCAGCGCTGGAGTCAGCGATGACCTATGTCGTGACCGACAACTGCATTAAGTGCAAATACACCGATTGCGTGGAAGTGTGTCCCGTGGACTGCTTTCACGAGGGGCCCAACTTCCTCACCATCGATCCGGACGAGTGCATTGACTGCACGCTGTGCGAGCCGGAATGCCCGGCGGAGGCCATTTATTCCGAGGATGATCTGCCGGAGGACAAGGAGCACTTTCTCGAGCTGAATGCCGAGCTGGCCCAGAAGTGGCCGGTCATTACCGAGTCCAAGGATCCCCTGCCCGACGCCGAGCAGTGGGACGGCACCCCGGACAAGCTCCAGTATCTGGAGCGCTGATCAACGGGCATTAACCCCGCGGATGGTGCTCGGCATGCAGCGCCTGCAGCCGGGCCCGGGCCACGTGGGTATACACCTGAGTGGTGGACAGATCGCTGTGACCGAGCAGCATCTGCACCACCCGCAGGTCGGCGCCATGATTGAGCAGATGGGTGGCAAAAGAGTGTCGCAGAGTGTGGGGCGACAGCGGCTTGTGAATACCGGCGGTCATGGCGTGCTGACGGATACGGTACCAGAACGCCTGCCGCGTCATGCCGTGGCCCCGGGCGGTCAGAAAAACCGCCGGATCACGGCGCTCGCCGGCCAGTGACGGGCGGTCCTCGGCCAGATACGCATCCAGCGCGTCCTGGGCGGCTTCTCCCAGGGGCACCAGACGATCCCGCCCCCCCTTGCCGGTGACTCTTACCACCCCCTGGCGGCGATTCAGCTGCCCCAGGGTCAGTCCCACCAGCTCGGACACCCGCAGCCCCGTGGCATAGAGCACTTCCAGCATGCACTGATCCCGCCGCCCCAGCCGCGTCGCCGACTCCGGCGCGGCAAGCAGTTTTTCCACCTCGGATTCGGTGAGTGCATCCGGCAGCGGCCGGCTGGCGTTGGGCGCGTCCACACGGACCGTGGGGTCCTGCTGAATAGCCCCCTGCCGGAGTTGATGCCGGTAAAAACGCCGTAGGCTGGAGAGTAGCCGGGCGCTGGTTCGGCGGCTGGTGCCGGCTGCCACTCGGGCGGCCAGGTAGCCCATTATGTCCGCCCGGTGCGCGCCCAGCAGGCCGGGACAATCCGGGCGCCGGGCCAGCCAGCGGACGAATCCCTCCAGGTCGGAGCGGTAGGCGGCCAGGGTGTTGTCCGCCAGGCCCCGCTCCATCCAGAGGGCGTCCAGAAAATGGCCGATCTGCTCCCGATCCGCGTCGGTGGCCATCGCTCAGTCGTTCTTGTCGCCGGACTCCTCGTCCGTGCTGCTGTCATCGGGCGCCGACCCGCCATTGCCGTTGTCCGTGGGCGTGCTGCCGGCGGAGGGCATCATGCCGGGCATGAAGGGCGCCTCGGACTGACCGTAAGTCGGCATCAACACCTTGAGCATGTCCATGGGCACCGGGAAGACCACGGTGGACGCATTGTCCACGGAAATGTCCGTCAGGGTCTGCAGGTAACGAAGCTGGATGGACTGGGGGTTCTGGGCCAGCACGTTGGCCGCTTCCAGCAGCTGCTGGGAGGCCTGTTTCTCACCTTCCGCATGGATGACCTTGGCGCGACGGCTACGCTCTGCCTCGGCCTGACGGGCGATGGCCCGGATCATCGACTCGTCCAGATCCACGTGCTTGATCTCGACGTTGGCCACCTTGATGCCCCAGGCATCGGTCTGGGCGTCAAGGATTTCCTGGATGTCGGCGTTGAGCTTATCCCGCTCCGAGAGCATCTCATCCAGGTCGTGCTTGCCCAGCACCGAACGCAGGGTGGTCTGCGCCAGCTGGCTGGTGGCGGCGGCGAAATCCTCCACCTGGATCACCGCACGCTCCGGATCAATGACCCGAAAATAAAGCACGGCATTCACCTTGACCGTGACGTTGTCCTTGGAGATGACGTCCTGGGAGGGCACGTCCAGGGTAATCAAACGCAGGTCGATCTTAACGGCCTGCTGCAGAATGGGAATGATCAGACGCAGCCCGGGGCCCTTGACCTTCCAGAATCGGCCCAGCTGAAAGACAACTGCCCGTTCGTATTCTCGAAATACCCGAAACGCTGCAATGACAATGGCCGCGATGGCGGCAAGGACGATCAATACCGGTATGGTCATGGGCTGAGTTCTCCCGAATGGTGTGCCGACAATCTGTCTGTTCTGACACGGGGACGGCGGCCGGGTTCGGCCGGCCGCCGTTGATTATCGCCAACCGGCATGATCAGCCGAATGTCACCGCCAACCAACCCGGTCCATGAGGCGAACCGCTTCAGCATTGTTGTCACCCAATACACTGATGTCCAGTGGATCCAACGAGTACTCGGTGAACGCCTGCACCACCTCCGGGGGCTGGACGCCCTCCACCACCGGGAACTCGTGATTGCCGAGCGCGAAAAAGCGCTGGGCCTCGTCGGTGGTCAGGAATTCGAGAAATGCCCGGGCCGCATCGGGATTGCGGCTACCGTCGACCATGGCCGCACCACCGATATTGCGATGGGTACCGCGTCCCGCCTGATTGGGGAAAAACGGAGCCGTGCCCTCGGCCACCGCCTGGTCAGCGGCATTGTCCGAGAGTTGCAGGCGCACCCAGTAATAATGGTTGGCAACGGCAATGCTGCACTCGCCCGCGGCGACGCCACGAATCTGATCCGTGTCACCTCCCTGGGGCTGCCGGGCCAGGTTACTCACCAGTCCCTCGGCCCATTCTTCGGTGGCCTCGACGCCGTGGGCCGCGATCAGCGACGCCACCAGCGACTGGTTGTAGTCATTGCTGGATGAGCGGATGCAGATTTCGTCCTGAAACCGGGGGTCGGCGAGCTCCTCATAGGTCTGCACCGGGGCCTCGGCATACACATCCGGATCGAAAAAGATCAGGCGGGCGCGGCTGCTGAAACCAAACCAGAGGTTGTCCGGATGGCGAAGCTCCGACGCCAGACGCTGCTCGAGGACTTCGGACTCCACCGGCGCCAGAATGCCAGCGGTCTCAGCCCGGTACAGCCGCGCCGCGTCCACCGTCATAAAGACATCCGCGGGACTGGCGGCCCCCTCGCGCCGGATTCTCTCGATCAGTTGGTCGGCGTTACCCTCCAGTAAATTGACTTCGATACCGGTGGCTTCGGTAAAGGCCGCGTACAACTGCTCGTCGGCGTCATAGTGCCGAGCCGAGTAAAGGTTGAGGGTCTGCGCACCGGCCACACCGGCGCAGGCCAGTAAGCTCGCCCCCAGTAGCCACCCAGCTTGGGTGATCGGCAGTTTCATGGAGCGCTCCTTGTAATCGTTCCAAACAATCGCGGATGGGAATCATTTGCATCCCAGAGTGGATGACAACAAAGCCGGGAATGGCTGTCAAGCAACAATGAGAATCGCTTGCAACAAGTCTCTTCCATGGCGGAAAATCAGCCCATGAGTGCCAAACCGGACAACCTCGTTTCCCGATTTCCCGCCGGCGGCGTCTCCGCGGTGCGAGCCCCCTGCCCGTCACCGGCCAGCGAGGCCCTCCGGCTGGAGAACATCAGCCACCAGTTCGACACGGTGACGGCGGCGGATGACATCAATCTCAGCGTCGAGCCCGAAGAACTCCTGTGTCTGCTGGGGCCATCCGGTTGCGGTAAGACCACACTGCTGCGGTTTGCCGCCGGCCTGGAGTGCCCCCAGCAGGGCAAGGTCAGCATCGGCGCTCAGGTGATGTCCGACTCCGGCACCAGCGCCTGGACGCCACCGGAGAAGCGCCAGGTCGGGCTGGTGTTTCAGGACGCGGTGCTGTTCCCCCATTTGAGCGTGCTGGATAATGTGGGCTTTGGCCTGCCACGGATTTCGGCTCGCGAACGGGAGCAGCGATCCCGGGCACTGCTGGCGCAGCTGGGGCTGGCGCCCTTCGCGGAGAGCTTTCCCCATGTGCTCTCCGGCGGACAGCAGCAACGGGTGGCGCTGGCTCGAGCTCTGGCGCCGGCGCCACGGATCATGCTGCTGGATGAGCCCTTTTCGGGCCTGGACGCGCGGCTGCGGGATCGCATTCGTGACGACACCCTTCACCTGCTCAAGCGCAACGGCACCGCCACGCTGCTGGTCACCCACGACCCCGAAGAAGCTCTGTTCATGGCGGACCGCATCGCCGTGATGCGGGATGGCCGGATCGTTCAGCAGGGCACCCCCCGGGATATCTACTGCAACCCGCAGGACCCGTTCGTCGTGCGCTTCTTTGGCGACGTCAACGAAGTCCGCGGCGTGGTCAGTGATGGCCGGGTCGAGACGCCGCTGGGGCCGGTGGACGCCGGCCACCTGGCGGAAGGCAGCGCGGCCCAGGTGCTGATTCGCCCGGAGGCGCTCAATGTCGAGCAACAGCCTGGCCCCGCCGACCACAGCGGCAGTCATGTGCTGATGTCACGGCTACTGGGAGGCGCGAGTTTCATCCACCTGTGCGTGCACCAGGGCAATGATGAATTCCACATGCACGCCCACATGCCGGGGGTGTACCTGCCGGAGCGCAATCAGCCGGTGAGCATCCAGCTGGACGCCAGTCAGGTGTTCGTCTTCCCGGCCTAGCCGGCATCATGCCCCGGTCGGGATCGCCGCATCGCCCGACTGAGCAGTATTACCGGAATGATCCCCGCCAGCACGATGGCCAGCGATGCCGTGGACGCCTGACTCAGGCGCTCGTCCGATGCCAGCTCATAAGCCCGGGTGGCCAGCGTGGTGAAATCAAAGGGGCGGAGAATAATGGTCGCCGGCAACTCCTTCATGACGTCAACAAACACCAGAATGCCGGCCCCCAGCAGACTGCCCCGCATGATCGGCGTATGAACCCGCCGGAGTGTGCCGCCGGCGGTGCGACCGAGGGACCGGGAGGCGGCATCCATGGTGGGGGTGACCTTGGTCAGACTGGCCTGCACGGCGTTGTAGGACACCGCCAGGAACCGCACCATGTAGGCATAGACCAGGGCCACGGCCGTGCCGGTGAGCACCAGCCCGACCTCCCAGCCGAACTGGCCATGCATGACTCCGTAGAGCCGCTGATCCAGCCAGCCCAGCGGAATCAGCACCCCGACGGCGATGACCGCGCCCGGCACCGCATAGCCCATGGATGACACCCGCACGAACCCCTGAACCAGCGGCGACGGCGCCAGCCGCACCCCGTAGGACAGCAACACCGCCACCCCGACGGCACCCAGCGCCGCAATGGTGGCCAGGCTGAAGCTGTTGAACACATAACCCATGAATGCCCAGCCCAAACGCTGATCGCCGCCGGTAATGCTCATCTCCAGCAACAACCCCGCCGGCACCAGAAAGCCCACCAGAATCGGCAGCCCACAGGCGGCAAAAGCCAGCCAGCGCCGCGCACCGGTCAATGGATAGCGGGGTAGCTCCCGATAGCGCGAGGAGGTGTGAAAAAACTGGGAGCGTCCGCGGGACACCCGCTCCAGCACCAGCAGCACCAGCACGAACATCAGCAGGATGCCCGCCAGCTGCGCCGCGGCGGTGCGCTCACCGAGCCCGAACCAGGTCCGGTAGATACCGGTGGTGAAAGTATCCACGCCAAAGAACTGCATGGCGCCGAATTCGTTGAGCGTCTCCATCAGCGCCAGCGCGGTGCCCCCGGCGATGGCTGGCCGCGCCAGTGGAACCGCCACCGTGCCGAACAGTCGCCACGGGCCCCGCCCCAGAGTCCGACCCACTTCGAGCACGCACACGGACTGCTCCAGAAACGCCGCCCGCGTCAGCAGGTACACATAGGGATACAGCACCAGCGAGAGCAGCACGATCGCTCCGCCGAGGGAGCGGATCTCCGGAAACCAGTAATCACCGGCACTCCAGCCAAAGAAATCCCGGAGCAGGCTCTGAACCGGCCCGGCAAACTGCAGAAAATCAGTGTAGGCGTAGGCGATCACATAGGATGGCACCGCCAGCGGCAGGAGCAGCGCCCATTCAAAAACCCGCTGCCCGGGGAATCGACACATCACCACCAGCCAGGCCGTGCCAACGCCAATCACCAGCACGCCCAGGCCAACGCCCACCACCAGCGCGGCGGTGTTGAACAGATACCGCGGCAGTACCGTGCTGGCCAGATGGGACCAGACCTCCGGCGCCGGCACGAAAACGTGGGACAGAACGGTAATGACCGGCAAGGCCACCAGCGCGGCGATCACGGCCATGACCAGCGGCCAGATTCCGGTCCGTCGGAAGGCCAGGGCAATGCGAGCGGTAATGGGCAATGAGCGCCGGGCGGTGATGGCCAACTCTCGACTCCTCGGACCTTTCGGTTAACAGGACTTAATTGGTCCAGATAATACGCCACCGGCCACCCTTTTTCAGCCGGCAGAGTCCGTCCGTCGTTACAGCTCGCGGCATCCACGGTATGATTCATCCCATGGGTTACGAGCGCGAAAACATTCGCCGCATGGCGGGTTACACCCCCGGCGAGCAGCCGGACGGTGATCAGGTCATCAAACTCAACACCAATGAGAATCCGCACCCGCCATCGCCGAAAGTCATGACCACCCTGAAGGCAATTGAGGCGGAAACGCTGCGGCGCTACCCGTCGCCGACCGCCGCCACTTTTCTGGCAGCGGCGGCAAGCTACCACGCACTGGCGCCTGATCAACTGGTGGCCACCAACGGCGGCGACGAGTTGCTGCGGCTGGCCATCACCACCTTTGTCGAGCCGGGCCAGCCCATTGGCATCGCCGCCCCCAGCTACTCGCTGTACCCGGTGCTGGCAGACATCCATGGATCGCCCGTTCATGCGGTTGAATTGGCCGATGACTGGTCTGTGCCGGAGACATTCGCCGAGCAGATGAACGCCGCCGGCGCGCCGCTGACGCTGCTGGTCAATCCCCATGCCCCCAGCGGCCGATTGACGCCACAACGGGAGATCGCCGCCATTGCATCGGCGCTGAATGGCGTGTTGCTGGTGGATGAGGCCTACGTGGACTTCGCCGACCCCGGCCATGATGTCACCGGCCTGGTTCAGCACCACGACAATCTGTTGATTCTGCGGACGCTGTCCAAAGGTTATTCTCTGGCGGGGCTGCGCCTGGGGTATGGCATTGGATGCCGGGGACTGATCGCGCCGATGGCCATCAAGACTCGGGACAGCTACAGCGTGGATGCCGTTGCCGATGCCGTGGGAGCGGCAGCGATTGAAGACCAGCGCTACGCCCGCCAGACCTGGCAGTCGGTCCGCGCCGAGCGGGAGCGGGTCATCACGGCGCTGCGGGAACGAAACTTTCAGGTGCCGGACAGCCAGGCGAATTTCTGCCTGGCCCGGCTCCCCGCCAACGCCGCCCGCCCCGCCCGGGATATTCAGGAGGGACTCCGCCAGGAGGGCATTCTGATCCGGCACTTCGACACCGACCGGCTGGCGGACTGCCTGCGTATCAGCATCGGCACCACCGAGCAGAACACTCGACTCCTGCAACGCCTCTGGGAGTGGATGTGCTAATTCGCCGTTGCTGACGGAAACCAACGCCCCCGACGCCAGTCCCGCAGAAAAACACCACCCAGCAGCACACTGCGCGCCAGCGTGAAGGCGATGAAGGCCAGCCAGAGACCGTGATTGGCCAGCGGCTGCGCCAGCCACCACACCGGCAGATAGACCAGGCCGAGGGACAGCAGCATGGTGTCCCGCATGGCCCGGGTCCGGGTGGCGCCAATGAAAACGCCGTCCATGAGATAGCTGACCGCCGCCAGCAGCGGCATGGCGACCACCCATATCAGGTACTCCCCGGCGCCCTCGCGCACCTCGGGGAGATCCGTTAACAGCGCGGCCAGTGCCTCGCCACCCAGCAAATAAATCAGACTGACGCCACCGGCCATGATCAGCGACCACTCCGCCGCCGCCTGCACCACCCGCTGAAAACCCGCCGGATCGGCGGCACCAATGCGCTGCCCCACCAGGGATTCGGCGGCATGGGCAAAGCCGTCGAGTCCGTAGGACGCCAGCAGCACGAACTGCAACAGCACGGCATTCACCGCCAGGGTGGTATCTCCAATGGCAGCGCCCTGGGCATGAAAAAAGGCAAAGGCGAACAGCAGGCAGACCGTGCGAATGAACAGCGCCGAGTTCACCGACAGCAGCCGCCGGTACCCGGCGGGATCACCGAAGACCCCGGTGACCCGCCGCCACTGCATCCCCCGCCAGGCCGCCATTGCCAGCCCGAGGCCAAGCAGTACCGTGGTGTAATCGGCAATGACACTGGCCAGCGCCACGCCATCGGTGGTCATGCCAAACCCCACCACGAACACCAGATCCAGCACGATGTTGACCAGGTTGTTGACCACCATTAGCAGCAGCGTGACCCGGCTGAAGCCACGCCCCAGGAACCAGCCGATCAGCACGTAATTGGCCAGCACCGCCGGTGCGCTGAGGACTCGCAACTGGGCATAGATCTGCGCCTCGGCACTGACCGCATCACTGCCACCGAGCCACCCCAGCCCCAGGGGAATCACCACCGGATGGATGGCGATCAGCAGCACGCCGATCCCGGCCGCCAGCAGAAGGCTCTGCCCCAGCAGCCGTATGACCCCGTCCCGGTCGCCGGCTCCGTGGGCCTGGGCGGTGAGCCCGGTGGTTCCCATGCGCAGAAAACCGAAGCCCCAGAACAGAAAACTGAACAGCGTCGCCCCCAGAGTGACGCCCCCCAGGTAGCGGCTGTCCGGCAGGTGGCCCACCACCGCCGTGTCCACCAGACCCAGCAGCGGTACCGTGATGTTGGAGAGAATCAGCGGCCACGCCAGCGCTCCCACTCGCCGCCGGGCCGAGGCAGTGGTCATGGAGTCTGTCACGTGCTGCTATACTCCGGCGCCATGAAAACCATTACCCCTGAACAATTCCGGCGGGCGCTGTTTATTCTGGCGGCCGCGCACATCACCATCATTGCCCTCAGCAATTACCTGGTGCAGCTGCCCATCAACCTGCTGGGCGTGCACACCACGTGGGGGGCATTCTCCTTCCCGTTCATATTCCTGGCCACGGACCTCACGGTGCGGACCTTCGGCAAGCACATGGCGCGGCGGATCATCTTCTACGCCATGGGCCCGGCGCTGATCATTTCCTATGTGGTGGGCAGCCTGTTCCAGCAGGGCAGCTTTCAGGGAGCGGACGCCCTGCTCAGCCTCAATACCTTTGTGGGTCGCATCGCCATGGCCAGTTTCATGGCCTATGCCCTTGGCCAGCTGCTGGATATCCACATTTTCGACCGTCTGCGACAGGCGGCGCGCTGGTGGGTGGCGCCGGCGGTGTCCACCATATTCGGCAACGCCGCCGACACGCTGGCGTTTTTCAGTCTCGCCTTCTACGCCAGCCCGGACCCGTTCATGGCCGCCAACTGGCCGGAAATCGCCTGGGTGGATTACGCCTCCAAACTGGCGATCTCGCTGCTGCTATTCCTGCCCGCCTACGGATTGGCCTTGGGCTGGCTGCAGCGTCATATCCTGGGGCCGGATGGCCGAGTTCATCTGGAGGCGCCGGCCCGCTAATCGGGTGCGCCGGGACGCTTCGGGTACCAGACCAGGGGCTCGCCCTGGTGGCTGTCATCAATCTGGAAGCCGTGATGGGCGTACCACTGCAGCAACGCTGACTGACCCAGTCCGGTGTGATCGTCGACGTTTGCCTGGCCGAGCAGCGTCACGCCGTGCTGGTCACACAGGCCCTTCAGCCATTCGAGAACGGCGCTGGCCTGCCCCTGGCCCCGCCAGGCCGGATCAGTCTCGATCCGCATCAGCACCAGATAGGCGGACTCCGCCTCCAGCACGGCCCGCACATGTCCGAACCAGCGATAATTGAGCGGTCCGTCCCGATCGGTTTCGGCGGGCTTGGTGCGCGTCAGCCACGCCTGCATTGCCGTATAAACATCACCCGTCGTCATTGCCTGCTCTCCTGGGCCACTCAGGCCGGTTCGAGCCATTGCTGCCCGCCCATATAGGGCTGTAGCACCCGCGGGATGGCCACGCGGCCATCCGCCTGCTGGCCATTCTCGAGAACCGCCACCAGACAGCGTCCCACGGCGACGCCGGAGCCGTTCAGGCTGTGCAGCGGCTCGGGTTTACCGGTCTCCGGCTGGCGCCAGCGGGCCTGCATGCGGCGGGCCTGGAAGGCCTCGGTGTTGCTGCAGGAAGAAATCTCCCGGTACGCCTGCTGCCCGGGTAGCCAGACCTCGATGTCATAGGTTTTGGCCGCGGCGAAGCCCATGTCACCGGTGCAGAGGGTGACCACCCGATAGGGCAATTCAAGGCGCTGAAGGATGGCTTCCGCGTGTCCGGTCAGCCGCTCCAGCGCCTCATAGGAGTCGTCCGGACGGGTCAGCTGTACCAGCTCCACCTTGTCGAACTGATGCTGACGGATCATGCCCCGGGTGTCACGGCCGTAGGACCCCGCTTCGGAACGAAAACACGGACTGTGACAGACATAGGCCCGCGGCAGTGTCTCGGCGTCGAGAATCTCGCCGGCGGCCAGATTGGCCAGCGGGACCTCGGACGTGGGGATCAGGTGCATGGTCTGCTCAGCGTGCTCGATGGCGAACAGATCCTCGGCGAATTTCGGCAGTTGGCCGGTTCCCAGCAGCGCCGTCTCATTGGCCAGATAGGGCACGTAGACTTCGGTGTACCCATGCTCTTCGACATGGCAGTCCAGCATGAACTGCGCCAGGGCCCGATGCAGCCGGGCAATGCCCCCCTGCATGATCACGAAACGCGAACCGGCGAGACGGGCGCCCGCCTCGAAATCCAGCCCACTCAGGTGCTCACCCAAATCCACATGGTCCCGGGGCCGGAACTCGAACCTCGGCGGCTCACCCCAGCGGCGTATCTCGACATTGTCGGCTTCGTCCTTGCCCACCGGCACCGAGGGATGGGGCAGATTCGGCAAACCCAGATGAAGATCCCGCAGCTGAGCCTGCAGGGACTGGAGCTCGGCATCCGCCGCCTTGAGCGCTTCACCCACCGCTGAGACCTGCTCCCGAAGCGGCTCGATGTCCTCGCCCCGGCGCTTTGCCTCACCAATCGCCCGGGAGCGCTCGTTGCGCTCGTGCTGAAGCGACTCGGTGCGGGACTGAAGCTCCCGCCGCCGCGCCTCCAGCGCCGCATAGGTCCTGCTATCAAAAGTGAATCCGCGCCGGGCGAGGGCATCCGCCACGCCCCCGGGACCCTGTCGAAGCATTTTCTGATCCAGCATGAAAAATCGTTTCCTAAAGGGCTCGCGCCATCATGACACCCAGGGCCGCGGCCATCAGGCACACGCCCACACTGGCGAGCACGTAGGCCAGGGCGCGCCCTGGCGAACCGGCCTGCAACAGCGCCAGAGCGTCCAGAGAAAAGGCCGAGAAAGTGGTAAAGGCCCCGAGCACGCCCGCCGTCAGGAAGCTGCGCCACACCGGTGGCAGCACGCCGCGCTCCAGCAGCAACACATAGGCCACCCCCATCAGCAGGCTACCGCTGACATTGACCAGCAATGTCCCCCACGGGAAGCCTGCCGGCAGCAGCCGCGTGCTGGCCAGCAAGGCGCTGAAGCGCATCACCGCGCCAATGGCACCCCCCGCCGCGACGGCAGCAAACTCACCCAGCCCTGGCATGATGTCCACCCGCCCTGTGAAAAGGCCGAGAGTCTACGCGAATCTTGATGACGCTTCTAAGGCAACCGGCGGCGCCGGCGCCGGTCACCGCTCGCGGGCCTGCCGATCCAGCGCCGCCAGGCGGCGAAGCCGCTCGGCGATGCGTTGCTCCAGCCCCCGATCCAGGGGCTGATAGTAATGGCGATGGGCCAACGCCTCCGGCAGGTAGGTCTCGCCCGCGGCATAGCCCTCCGGCTCATCATGGGCGTATCGGTAGGCATGACCGTAGCCCAGCTCCTTCATCAGCCGGGTGGGGGCATTGCGCAGATGCACCGGCACCTCCAGAGAGCCATTCTCACGGGCGTCGGCCATGGCGGCGTTGAACGCCTTGTAGACCGCGTTGCTCTTGGGCACTGCCGCCAGATAGGCCACCGCCTGCGCAATGGCGAGCTCGCCCTCCGGGGAACCCAGACGCTCCTGGGCCTCCCAGGCCGCTACCGCCAGCTGCAGCCCCCGGGGGTCGGCATTACCAATGTCTTCGGACGCCATCCGCACCACCCGCCGGGCAATGTAGAGGGGATCGCAACCGCCCTCGAGCATCCGCGCCAGCCAGTAGAGGGCCCCGTCGGGTGACGAGCCCCGGACGGATTTATGAAGCGCCGAAATCTGGTCGTAAAAAGCATCACCGCCCTTGTCGAATCGCGCCCGGCCACCGGCGGCCGCCTCCCGGATCAGGTCGGGTCCGATGACGGCGCCCGCCTCGGTAAGATCCGCTGCGACTTCCAGCAACCCCAGGGCGATGCGCGCATCGCCATCCGCCACCTCCAGCAACAGCGAGCGGGCATCGGGATGCAGCCCCAGCTGGCGATCGCCCAGACCGCGCTGGTCATCGGCCATGGCCCGATCCACCAGTTCGCCGAGCTCATCCCGCTCCAGAGGCCGCAGCACGTGAACCCGAACCCGCGACAGCAGCGCGTTATTCAACTCAAAAGACGGATTTTCGGTGGTGGCGCCGATGAACAGCAGAGTACCGTCCTCGATGTAGGGCAGGAAGGCATCCTGCTGCGCCTTGTTGAAACGGTGCACCTCGTCGACGAACAGCAGGGTCTGGCGTCCCGCTTCGCGGTTCGCGCTGCCCCGGGCCGCCGCCTCACGGATGTCCTTGACGCCTGCCATGACCGCGGACAGCGTCAGAATATCGGCGTCCACCGCCGCCGCGGCCAGTCGAGCCAGTGTGGTCTTGCCGGTGCCCGGTGGCCCCCAGAGCACCATGGAGTGGGCCCGTCCGGCTTCCAGCCCCTCACGTAGTGGTCGCCCCGGTGCCAACAGATGCCGCTGTCCCGCGAACTCCGACAGTGACCGGGGTCGCAGGCGGTCCGCCAGTGGCCGGGTCCAGTCGGTCATGGCCCCTGGAGAACGTCGGCCTCCGCCGGCGGCGTGTACTCGAAGCGTTCCGGCTCAATCGGCTGGTTGCGGGTGAGATCGCGCAGCTGCACCTCAATGCGGTCGCCCAGACCGGCGTCGATATCCAGCCGTGTCGGCAGTCCGTCATCGAAGGTCAGTCGGATGGTCTGAAAGTCCCAGGCCGGATCCGTGGGGCGAAGCCGGACGGTGTCCGCCGTGTCGCCGGGCTCGATCCGGAAATTGGCCTGCAGATCAGAGAATTCGCCGCTGAGCAGCTGGGCCGCGCCCACCCCCAGCGCCTCCTCGAGGGGCTGGACGGTCACCTGGTCGAGATCCACGTCATGAACCCAAAGGCGCTCCCCGTCGGCCACAATCAGCTGCTCCCAGGGGGACTGGTAATGCCAGCGAAAGCGCTCACCCCGGGCCATCCAGAAATCGCCTTCCGCCGCCTCAACCCGCTCACCCCGATCGTCGTAGGTGTCCTGCTGGAAGCGCCCCTGCAGGGTCTCGGTGCCCTCAAAATAGCGCTCCAGCATGGCCTCGGGATCGCTGGCCCGGGCACCCGCCAGGGTCAGCACCCCTAACCAGGCAACCACGGTGATTAATCCGATTCGGCCAAGATGCAGGCGCCTGGCAGACATTGGCTGATCAATCCTTTGGCGGCGGGGGCGCCAGCACTTCGCGCGCCCCGTTGGACTGAAGCGGCCCGACCACGCCGGCCTGCTCCATCTGCTCCACCAGGCGAGCCGCGCGGTTGTAGCCAATTTTCAGCCGCCGCTGCACGCCGGAAATCGACGCCTTGCGAGTCTCGGTGACAATGCGCACCGCCTGGTCATAAAGCGGGTCGGTTTCCTCATCGCCGAGGTTCACCTCACCGGGCAGAGAACCCAGATTTTCCGCGTCTCCATTACCGCCCTCCAGCATGCCCGGCACGTACTCGGGCTCGCCGGCCCGCTTGAGGTACTCGGCCACCCGGTGAACTTCGGCGTCCGAAACAAAAGCGCCGTGGACCCGCTCCGGGATCCCGCGACTGCTCGGTCCCATATAAAGCATGTCGCCGTGGCCCAGCAGCGACTCCGCGCCCATTTGGTCGAGGATGGTGCGTGAATCGACTCGGGAGGAGACCTGAAACGCCATGCGGGTGGGGATATTGGCCTTGATGAGGCCGGTGATCACATCCACGGACGGACGCTGGGTGGCCAGCACCAGATGGATACCCGAGGCGCGGGCCTTCTGAGCGAGCCGGGCAATCAGCTCCTCAACTTTTTTGCCCACCATCATCATCATGTCGGCGAATTCATCCACCACCACCACGATGCAGGGCATGGGCTCCAGAGCAGGTGCCTCGGGCACCTCGCCGTCAATCGTCGGTTCGATGCGATCGTCCGGCGTGCTCCAGAGGGGATCAGTCAACGGCTCGCCGCGCGCCTGGGCGTCGCGAATCCGCTTGTTGGCGCCGGCGATGTTACGGACGCCCAGCGCCGCCATCAGCCGATACCGCCTTTCCATTTCAGCGACACACCAGCGCAGGGCATTGGCGGCTTCTTTCATGTCGGTGACCACCGGCGCCAGCAGGTGCGGGATGTCGTCATAAACCGATAACTCCAGCATCTTGGGATCAATCATGATCATCCGGACCTGCTCCGGGGTGTTTTTGTAGAGCAGGCTCAGGATCATGGCGTTAATGCCCACGGACTTACCCGACCCGGTGGTGCCTGCCACCAGCAGGTGCGGCATCTTGGCGAGGTCGACCACCGAGGTGTAGCCGCCGATATCCTTGCCGATGGCCAGTGTCAGCGGTGAATTGGCCTTTTCGAAAGATTCCGACCGAATAATCTCCGCCAGGGCGATGACCTGACGATGTTCGTTGGGGATTTCCAGCCCGACCACGGATTTGCCGGGGATCACCTCCACCACCCGAACGGCGGTGACCGACAGCGCCCGGGCCAGATCCTTGGACAGATTGGTGATCTGGCTGACCTTGACGCCCGCCGCCGGCTTGAGCTCGAAGCGGGTGATCACCGGGCCGGGCAGGACCTCGACCACTTCCACCTCGATGCCAAAATCCCGCAGCTTGTGCTCCACCAACCGCGACATGGCCTCCAGCGCGTCCGGTGAGTAGCCCGGCTGCTCGGCGTGGGGCTCGTCCAGCAGCGAGATCGGCGGCAAGGCGCCGGGCATCGGCGGCGCCTCGAACAGCTGGATCTGCTGCTCCTTGCGGGCCCGCTCGCCAGGACGCGATGCCTCCGCGGGTGCCGGCGGTGCGATCGCCGGCTTGGCACGCTTGCTGGCCCGCTTCTCTTCGGTGCGTCTGGCCCGTTCCCGCTCCCGGCGGGCCTGCTGCGCCGCGCGCTGGTCCTGAATCCAGCCGTGCAAAGTGGTGATATGGCGCCCCTGCGCCAGCACCAGTCGCCCCAGGGAGTCCATTAGCGCGATCCAGGAAAGACCGGTGAACAGGGTCACGCCGGCGAGAAATAGTGCCAGCGTGAGGAGCGTTGCCCCGGTGAAGCTGAAAGCGTCCTGCAACCAGTCACCAGCGAGGTTGCCCAGCACGCCACCGGAGCTCAACGGGACGGTGCCGGCCACCGGTTCGATGTGAAGCCGCGCCAGCGCGGTTCCCGCCACCAGGGTGATCAGAAAGCCCGCCAGGCGCGTACCGATGACACCCCAGTGGATCTGTCCATCCTGACGCTGCCAGCGATACAGCAGGACACCCAGCAGGCCGATCAACGCCGGAAACAGCAGCGCCAGATAGCCGAACAGGTAAAGGCTCAGGTCGGACCAGTAGGCTCCAACCAGGCCGCCGGCATTACTGACGCCGGCGGCGGGGCCGGTGTGGCTCCAGCCGGGATCCGCCGGGTTGTAGGTGAGCTGGGCCAGCAGCATGTAACCTGCCACCGCCACCAGAACAAGGAACAGCGCTTCCCGAATCATGCGGCTGATTTGCCGTGAGATCGGGTTGGCCTCGGGTTGCCGCGCTGTCGTCTTGCCTGCCATGGTTCGCAGTGTACAGTAGCTGTCATGCCTTGAGCAGCGGCACCTCGGCCTCGCAAAGACGGTCCTAAACACCATGGAACTTCAGGCAATCCCGGCGATTGGCGACATATCGGCGGCGCAGTGGAATGCCCTCGCCGGCACCGATAACCCGTTCTTGCGGCATGAATTCCTGTCCGCCCTGGAGACCCACGGGGCGGTGTCGCGGGAGAACGGCTGGGCTCCTCATCACCTGCTGCTCTGGCAGGATGGCGAGCTCATGGGGGCCGCGCCGGCGTACCTAAAGGGCAACTCCCGGGGCGAGTTCGTTTTCGACTTCGCCTGGGCCCATGCCTACGAGCGCAACGGCCTCGCCTACTACCCGAAACTGATCATCGCGGTGCCCTACAGCCCGATCAACGGGCCCCGGATGTTGCTGGCGCCGGGCTATCCAGCGGAGGGGCTCCGTCAGGCGCTGGCCGACGGCGCCCGACAGATGGTTGAGGAAATGGAGCTGAGCTCCGTGCACTGGCTGTTTGCCGATGCCAAGGAAATCGAGGCCCTGCAGGATTGTGACTACTCACTGCGGCTCGGTTGCCAGTACCACTGGTACAACGCCGGCTACGCGGATTTCGATGACTTTCTGGCCGGCATGAGCTCAAAAAAACGCAAGAACATTCGGCGCGAGCGCCGGCGGGTGAGCGACCAGGGTCTGCATCTGCGGACACTGCATGGTGACGAAATCGAACCGGATCTGTGGGACGCGCTGCATGGCTTCTACGCCAAGACGTTCTACGAACACGGCAACCTGCCAGTGATCAGTCGCGACTGCTTTGCCGAACTCGGTAAGCAGATGACCGACCGCATGGTGGTGTTCGTGGCCGAGGACGCTGGCCGGCCGGTCGCGGCGGCCATCTGCTTTCGCAGCAGCGATACCCTGTTCGGCCGCTACTGGGGCAGCGAGCGGGATTATGACGGTCTGCACTTTGAGGCCTGCTACTACCAGGGCATCGAATACTGTATCCGCCACGGTCTGACGCGCTTCGAGCCCGGTGCCCAGGGCGAGCACAAAGTGCCACGGGGCTTTCTGCCCACCCTGACCCGCTCTGCCCATCACCTCACGGACGCCCGCTTTCGAGCGGCGGTGGATGATTTTCTGGATCGGGAGCGGCCCGCGGTGCACGCCTTCGCCGCTGATCTCATGCGGGACGCACCCTTTCGCGAGGAGGTTCTGGAGCAGATCAACCGTGACTGACCCGCTGCTGCCCATCCCCTGGCTGAATACCAGCGATGAAATAACGCCCCTGCCGGATCCGGAGTCCGCGATGATCGAGCCCAACGGCTTGCTGGCCATCGGCGGTTCCCTTTCCATCAACCGGCTGGAGGAGGCCTATCGGGAGGGCATTTTTCCCTGGTACGGGCCCGATGAGCCCATTCTCTGGTGGAGTCCGGATCCCCGCGCGGTGATTCCCGTCGATCAACTCCACATCAGCCGGTCACTGCGCCGCGCGCTCAATCGGGCGGACTATCAGGTCAGCCTGGACCGGGCCTTCGAAACCGTGGTGGAGGCCTGTGCCGAACCCCGCCCCGATCAGCCGGGGACCTGGATCACCGACGACATGAAAGCGGCTTATGGCCGCCTTCATCGGGCGGGGCTCGCTCATTCCATCGAGATCTGGCGGGATCAGAGGCTGATCGGAGGCCTTTATGGTGTCTCACTGGGGCGCGCATTTTTCGGCGAGTCCATGTTCAGCCGCGAGCCCAATGCGAGCAAAATGGCCATGGCCTGGCTGTGCGCGCAGCTGCGGGCATGGCAGTTCCAGTTTCTCGACTGCCAGATGCCCACCAGCCATCTGCTCAGCATGGGAGCGCGCTGCCTGCCCCGGCGGCAGTTCCTGATGATGCTGGCGGCCAGCCAGCGACAGGCGACCCGTCGGGGGCCGTGGACACTGGACATCGAGGACTGGCGCCATGAGTGAGTCCCGTCCAGCCAGGGATATCCGCCTGTTCGGGACCGGGCTTCGACCCTGCCCGTACCTGGACGACCGTCTGTCCAACTTCGACTTTGTTGATCCGCGCCTGCGTCCCAGCGCCGCTCTTTATGACGAGCTCCTCGCCCGGGGATTTCGGCGCGGCGGCGAGAACCTCTACCGCACCGCCTGTCCCGGTTGCCAGGCCTGCCGGAGCCTGCGCCTGCCGGTGAATTCGTTCGTCCCTCGGCGGCGGCACCGGCGCTGTCGCCGGGACAACGCCGATGTCCGTTTGGTGAACGTGGGATGGCGGCTGGACCCGGCGCATTTCGATCTGTACTCACGCTACGTGAGGGCGCGTCATCCCGGTGGTGGAATGGATGAAGCCGACCCGGATCTGTACTGGCAGTATCTCACCGCCAGCTGGTGCCCCACGGATTTCCTCGAACTGCGCGAAAACGGACGCCTGCTGGGGGTGGCGGTGACTGATGACACCGGCGGTGCGCTATCGGCGGTCTACACGTTCTTTGACCCGGCCGAGACAGCCCGTGGCCTGGGCACCCTGGCCATTCTCCTGCAGATTGAGGAGGCCCGGCGGCGGGGTCGAAACTGGCTGTATCTGGGTTACTGGATCGAGGGCGCCGCCCGCATGGATTACAAAGCCGGGTTCTTTCCCCATGAGCGTCTGTCCCGGAATGGCTGGGAGCGGGTTTCTGCCCCCTGACGAACTTGGTGAACTCTGGCGGCTGCGCTACACTTCCGGGCTTATTTTCAAGAGCAGGGATTTATGGCGAAGGAAGAGAACATTCGGATGCAGGGCACCATCACCGAGGTGATGCCCAACACGATGTTTCGGGTGGAGCTGGAAAATGGCCACATGGTCACCGCCCACATTTCCGGCAAAATGCGCAAGCACTACATCCGCATTCTCCGCGGCGACACCGTCACGGTGGAGTTGACCCCCTACGATCTCAACAAGGGCCGCATCGTTTATCGGGCGCGCTAGGCGCACCCGATCCTCCGCCGTTACTGTGTCCTGAGGCGGTGGGTTAGTTCACCGCTTCCGGGGCTTCCATCCTGAACGACAGGCCTTCGCCGGCCTCATCCAGCTCAACCCGCACGTGACCGCCATTGGCCAGCCGGCCGAATAGCAGCTCATCGGCCAGGGGACGCTTGATCTTGTCCTGGATGAGCCTGGCCATCGGACGGGCGCCCATTTTCGGGTCATAACCCTGCTCGGCAAGCCAGCTTCTGGCCGGATCGCTGACTTCAAGGGTGACCCGCTTCTCGGCCAGCTGATGGCGGAGCTCTCGAATGAACTTGTCCGCCACCCGCTCAATGACCTCGGGCGCCAGCCCGTTGAACTGAATAATGGCATCCAGTCGATTGCGGAACTCCGGCGTGAACTGCTTGCGGATCACTTCCAGGGCATCACTGCTCTGATCCTGAGGCGTAAACCCGATGGTCCGCCGGCTCTGTTCTTCGGCACCGGCATTGGTGGTCATCACCAGAATGACGTTGCGGAAGTCGGCCTGACGGCCGTTGTTGTCCGTCAGGAAGCCGTGGTCCATCACCTGCAGCAGCAGGTTGAAGACATCCGGATGAGCCTTCTCGATTTCGTCCAGCAACACCACGGAATGCGGGTGTTTTAGCACCTCCTCGGTGAGCAGGCCGCCCTGGTCGAAACCGACATATCCCGGCGGCGCACCGATTAACCGTGACACCGTATGCCGCTCCATGTACTCGGACATGTCGAAGCGGGTCATGTGGATGCCCATGACCTCGGCCAGCTGGCGGGTCACTTCGGTCTTGCCCACCCCGGTGGGGCCGGAGAACAGGAAGCTGCCCACCGGCTTTTCCGTGTCCCGAAGCCCGGCCCGGGACATCTTGATGGTGGCGGACAGGGTGTCGATGGCCGGGTCCTGGCCATAGATCACCCGCTTGAGATCCTTCTCCAGCGTCTCAAGCAGCCGCATGTCCGACGTGGACACCCGTTTTGGAGGAATGCGGGCCATCTTTGCCACGATGGTTTCCACGTCTCCCACCCCGACGGTCTTTTTCTTGCGGGACGGTGGCAGCAGGCGCAGGTTGGCGCCGGCCTCGTCAATGACGTCAATGGCCTTGTCCGGCAGGTGGCGATCGGTGATGTACTTGGCCGCCAACTCTGCCGCCGACTCCAGCGCCGGCTGGGTATAGCGGACGCCATGATGGCTCTCGAACCGGTCCTTGAGGCCGCGCAGTATCTGCACGGTCTCAGGCACCGTCGGTTCGGACACGTCGATTTTCTGGAACCGCCGCGCCAGCGCCCGGTCCTTCTCGAAAATGCCCCGGTATTCCTGATAGGTGGTGGAGCCGATGCATTTCAACTCGCCGCTGGCCAGCATGGGCTTGAGGAGGTTGGAGGCGTCCATCACTCCGCCCGATGCCGAACCGGCACCGATAATGGTGTGGATTTCGTCAATGAAGAGCACGGCATGATCATGCTTCTTGATCTGTGCCAGCAGCCCCTTGAGGCGCTTTTCGAAGTCACCGCGGTATTTGGTGCCGGCCACAAGAGCGCCGAGATCCAGCGAATAGATGGTGGCATCCGCCAGCACTTCCGGCACTTCGCCATCCTCGATCATCTTGGCGAGCCCCTCGGCGATGGCGGTCTTGCCCACGCCGGCCTCGCCGACGTACAGCGGATTGCTCTTGCGACGCCGGCAGAGCACCTGAATGGTGCGCTCGATTTCGTGCTTGCGGCCAATCAGGGGGTCCGTACGGCCCTGCCGGGCGCGGGCATTCAGGTCGGTGGCAAAGCTCTCCAGGGGTTGAGCCCCGCCGGCCTCTTCGGTGGCTTCACCTTCCTGCGGCGCCGAGTCCGGCTCGCTGCCGCCCTCCTCGCCGGACACCTTGGAAATGCCATGGGAAATGAAGTTCACGGCATCCAGCCGGGAAATATTCTGCTTGTGAAGCAGATACACCGCCTGAGATTCCTGCTCCGAGAAGATGGCCACAATCACATTGGCGCCGCTGACTTCCTTGCGCCCGGAAGACTGGACGTGGAGGATCGCCCGCTGCAGCACCCGCTGAAATCCGAGGGTCGGCTGGGTCTCCCGGGTGTCGTTGGGCGGCAGCAACGGCGTGGTTTCGTCCAGGAAAGTCTCCAGATCCTGGCGCAGGGTATCGAGATCCGTCCCGCAGGCCCGCAGCACTTCCAGCGCCGACGGATTGTCAGTCAGCGCCAGCAGGAGGTGTTCCACGGTCAGGAACTCGTGGCGCTTTTCCCGCGCTTCCTTGAAGGCGAGGTTCAACGTGAACTCGAGCTCTTTGCTTAGCATTGGCTTGTCACCTGGAATCCTGTGAATGGGGCCCGGAGGGCCGGTTCCGGTTCAGGCCGGTTCCATCGTGCACATCAGCGGATGATGGTGTTCACGTGCGTAGTCGTTGACCTGGTCGACTTTGGTCTCCGCAATGTCGCGGCTGAAGACACCACATACCCCCTTCCCTCGAGTGTGGACGTGGAGCATCACCTGTGTGGCCTGCTCCCGATCCATGCGGAAGAACGTCTGTAATACCTCTACCACGAATTCCATCGGGGTGTAGTCATCATTGAGCAGAACCACTTGGTAAAGCCGCGGCTGTCTGACTTCCGGCTTGGCTTCTTCGACCGACAGACCGTCATCTTGGTTCGGATCGTTCTCTTCGCTCATGGCTGCGAGTACTTCTACCGGTTACGTGAAGAAATGGGGGCGAGGAAACCAGTTTAAAAGGTCAGACCACGAGGAGCCAATGTTATCCTGAGGGTTATGAGTAATGGTTCCCTGATCATCGTTGGCATGTCCGGCGGCGTGGACTCGTCGGTCACCGCCTGGCTGCTGCAGCAGCAAGGATATCGCGTCGAAGGCCTGTTCATGAAGAACTGGGAAGACGACGACAGCGACACCCACTGCAGCGCTGAAGCCGACCACGCGGATGCCCGCCGGGTGGCGGATCAGCTGGGCATCCCGCTGCACCGGGCGAACTTCGCGCGGCATTACCGAAGCCGGGTGTTCGAGCACTGCCTCGAGGAATTTCGCGCGGGTCGTACCCCCAATCCGGACATCCTCTGCAACCAGCACATCAAGTTCCGTGCGTTTCTCGACCATGCCCGCCGGCTGGGCGCCGATCGGGTGGCGACCGGTCATTATGCGGGGGTCAGCGGCCCACCCGGCCAGCGAAAGCTCCGGCGGGCCCGGGATGCGGCTAAAGATCAGACCTATTTCCTGTATGCCCTGGATCAGGAACAGCTGGAGGCCGCGATGTTTCCCCTGGCGGATTTCACCAAGACGGAGGTGCGCGGGATGGCCGACCAGGCCGGATTCGGCAATCACGACAAGCCCGATAGCACGGGCATCTGTTTTATTGGCGAGCGGGACTTCCGTGAATTCCTGGGCCGCTATATTGCCGCGACACCCGGGGCGGTGGTGAGCGTGGATGGCGAACCGGTGGGCCAGCACACCGGTTTGGCGTTCTACACCATTGGCCAGCGTCGCGGACTGGCGCTCGGCGGCCGAGCCGATCGACCCGGGCTGCCCTGGTATGTGGTGGACAAGGATATGGACCGCAACCAACTGGTGGTGGCCCAGGGCCATGACCACCCGGCGTTGATGAGCCGCGGGCTGGTCGCCGGCGACTGGCACTGGATCGATGGCGGAGGCCCGACGCAGTCCATCCGCTGCACCATGCGGTTACGACATCGCCAGACGGAGCAGCCCGCCGTCCTTCACCCTCTGCCCGACGGCCGCTGGCGACTGGACTTCGACGAGCCCCAGCGGGCGGTGACCCCGGGGCAGTCCGTGGTGGTTTACGACCAGACCGGATGCCTGGGCGGCGGCGTTATTGAGGAGCGGCTCGCCGTTCAGGAGGCATCCCGTGCTGGCGTCGCCTGATCGTGAGCAGACCCTCGCCCTGGCGGCGGTGTTTCAGTCCCTGGCCGGTGTGCGACAACTCGCCGAGCGGGGCCAGCGGGCGACGCAAGACAACCGAGTCGTTCTGCAAGGCCTGGTCGGTGAGTGGCAGGGGTCCACGGAACAACTTTATGGCGGCATCGCCGCCCTGGAAACGGGGCTGCGACAGCTGGTGGATCACCTCTCCCAGCCCACCGATGCCCAGCTGACCCGATACCTGGTCGCCGTCATGCAGCTGGAGCGGCGGTTGCGGCGCAATGGCGCTCATCTGCAAGCGGTTGGCCAGGGCCTGAGCCGTGCCCGAGAGCAGGCGGAATACTTCGGCGCCAATGACCATGCCAGCGTGATCCACCACCTTGCCCAACTGTACAGCGATCAAATCAGCTCCCTGCGGCCACGCATTCTGGTGCAGGGCACGGCGGGTCACCTGCAGGATGACGACAATCAGGCGCTGATCCGGGCCCTGCTGATGGCGGCCATTCGGGCGGCCGGCCTGTGGCGCGCCGCCGGTGGTGGGCGCCTGCAGCTGGTGGTTCGACGACAGGCGCTGGTGGAGGGCGCCCGGGCATTGATTTCCCAAAGCTGATCAGGGGTTTTCGATGCCGGTGACCGCTGTCCTGCGGCATTGCGTCATGTAGAATGTCGGGACAGCGTGGTGCTGGACGTTCAATAAAACGGCGTGCCGAAGACGCACCCTGACTACCCGGGAGGAACCATGAGTAACAGTTACAACGCCCGCCAGACACTGAATGTCGATGGCAAGCCCTACCAGATTTACGGGCTGGACGCGCTCAAGGGCCAGCACGACGTCGATCGACTGCCCTTCTCACTGAAGATCCTCCTGGAAAACCTTCTCCGCAAGGAGGATGGTAAAAACGTCACCACCGAGCAGATTGACGCGCTCTGTCAGTGGGACCCCAAGGGCGGCCCTGGTGAGCAGATTTCTTTCATGCCGGCCCGGGTGGTCCTGCAGGACTTCACCGGCGTTCCCGCGGTGGTTGACCTTGCTGCCATGCGGGATGCCATGAAGAAACTCGGTGGCGATCCCAACCTCATCAATCCGCTGGAGCCGGCGGATCTGGTGATCGACCACTCCGTCATGGTCGACCACTTCGGGGCCTCCAACGCCCTGGATCTGAACCAGCGCATCGAGTTCAAACGCAACGAAGAGCGCTACAAGTTCCTGCGCTGGGGCCAGAAGGCCTTCTCCAATTTCCGGGTGGTTCCGCCGGGGACCGGCATCGTGCATCAGGTCAACCTGGAGTACCTGGCCAAGACCGTGTTCACCAAGGAAACCGATGAGGGCACCTTCGCCTATCCGGACACGCTGGTTGGAACCGACTCCCACACCACCATGGTTAACGGTCTGGGTGTGCTCGGCTGGGGCGTGGGTGGTATCGAGGCGGAGGCCGCCATGCTCGGCCAGCCCATCACCATGCTCATTCCCGAAGTAATCGGATTCAAGCTCTCCGGCCAGCTCCGCGAGGGCGCCACTGCCACGGATCTGGTGCTGACCGTCACCGAGAAGCTGCGCAAGAAAGGCGTGGTTGGCAAGTTCGTGGAATTCTTCGGCGACGGTCTGGACAACCTGCCGCTGGCGGACCGGGCCACTATTGCCAACATGGCACCGGAATACGGCGCCACCTGCGGCATCTTCCCGATTGACGCCGAGACCATCGAGTATCTGCGGGGCTCGGGCCGTGATGAAGAAACCATCGCACTGGTTGAGGCCTATGCCCGCCAGCAGGGCATGTGGCGTGAGACCGGCTCCCGCCATGCCGAGTACAGCGACGTGGTCGAGCTGGATCTCAGTGACGTGGTCCCGAGTATCGCGGGTCCCAAGCGGCCGCAGGACCGGATTGCCCTCACCGATGCCAAGCCGGCTTTCCTGAACTTCCTGGAAGAAGAGCTCCAGGCCCGCGGTGCGATGCCCGACGAGGACGAGGCCCGCTTCGAAGGCGAAGGCGGCGATACCGCGCCGGGCAACAGCCACTGGCATGAGATCGGTGCCGTCAACGTCGAGCAGAACGGCAAGCAGTTCACGCTGAACCACGGCGATGTGGTTATCGCGGCCATTACCTCCTGCACCAACACCTCCAACCCGGCGGTGCTGGTCGCCGCTGGGCTGGTGGCCAAGAAAGCCCATGACCGGGGTCTGACCACCAAACCCTGGGTGAAGACATCGTTTGCGCCGGGATCCCAGGTGGTGCCCGCCTATCTCAACGACGCCGGCCTCATGAAGCCGCTGGAGGATCTGGGCTTTCATGTGGTGGGCTTCGGTTGCACCACCTGCATTGGCAACTCGGGACCGCTGTCGGACGAGATCACCGATGCCATTCGTGAAGGCGATCTCATGGTATCCGGTGTGCTGTCAGGTAACCGCAACTTCGAGGGACGCATTCATCCGGATGTGCCCGCCAACTACCTGGCCTCGCCGCCCCTGGTGGTGGCTTACGCGCTGGCCGGCAATGTGGCCAAGGATCTCTCCAGTGAGTCCATCGGCCATGACCAGGATGGCAAGGCGGTGTATCTCAAGGACATCTGGCCCACCCAGAAAGAGATCTCCGACATCATCGAGGAATACATCAACTCGCGGATGTACCGCGAGCAGTACGCCAACGTGTTCGAGGGATCCAAGGCCTGGCAGCAGCTGCCGGCCGCTGAGGACGAGATCTACGAATGGCCGGATTCCACCTATGTCCGCAACCCCCCTTACTTCGAAGGGATGGGGCTTGAGCCGGGTGAAGTCACCGAAATCCGACAGGCCCGGTGTTTGGTCAAGGTGGGGGATTCCATCACCACGGACCACATCTCTCCGGCCGGCGCCATTAAGGCGGATAGCCCGGCGGGTCAGTATCTGCAGGAGCTCGGCGTCATGCCACAGGACTTCAACAGCTACGGCTCACGCCGCGGCAACCATGAAGTCATGATGCGGGGCACATTCGCCAATGTGCGGTTGAAAAACGAATTGGCACCCGGCACCCAGGGGAGCTGGACCACCTACTTCCCCACCGGTGAGCAGACGTCGATCTATGACGCCGCCATGCGCTACAAGCAGGAGAGCACGCCGCTGGTGGTGCTGGCCGGCAAGGAATACGGCACCGGCTCCAGCCGCGACTGGGCGGCCAAGGGCACGGCCCTGCTGGGCGTGCGGGCCGTGATCGCCGAGAGCTACGAGCGGATCCATCGCTCCAACCTGGTGGGTTTTGGCGTGGTGCCGCTTCAGTTCAATGAAGGCGACAGCGCGGAAAGCCTGGGGCTGACCGGTGAGGAGACCTTCAGTATTGAAAGCCTCGACGCCGAGCCCTCCAGCATCACGGTTCGGGCGGTCACTCCGGATGGCGAAGTGAAAAGCTTCGACGCCAAGGTGCGGATCGACACGCCCACCGAGTGGGAGTACTTCCGCAACGGCGGCATCCTGCACTACGTGCTCCGGGAGCTGGCGCAGCGGTCCCAGCAGGCCGCCTGATCCCCCAGGCGGTGACGGGTCGAGGGTGTCTCGGTCCACAAAAAAGCCCGGCATGAGCCGGGCTTTTTTATTGGGCAAACACCGCCGGGGCGGCGCGGGTTGTCACCCGCCCCGCTTCAGCGCCAGCCGATAGGCGTGCAGCAGGGGCTCGGTGTATCCGCTGGGCTGCTCCCGGCCCTTGAGCACCAGGTCACAGGCCGCCCGGAACGCTGCACCCTCGAACCCCGGAGCCATGGGCGTGTAGGTGGGATCATCGGCATTCTGCCGATCCACCACCGCGGCCATCCGCTTCATGGTCTCCATGACCTGCTCTTCGGTGATCACGCCATGGTGCAGCCAGTTGGCCAGCAGCTGACTGGAGATCCTCAGGGTGGCCCGGTCTTCCATCAAGGCCACGTCCTTGATGTCAGGTACCTTCGAGCAGCCGATGCCCTGATCCACCCAGCGGACCACATAGCCGAGAATGCTCTGGCAGTTGTTGTCCAGTTCTTCGCGAATGGCCTCAGGGCTCCAGTCGGGTGAACCGGCCACTGGCACGGTGAGCAGGTCGTCGATGGTGGCCCGGCGAGCGCCTGCCAGCTCGGATTGCTTCGCCCGGACATCCACCTGATGATAATGGGTGGCATGCAGGGTCGCCGCGGTGGGTGACGGCACCCAGGCACAGTTGGCACCGGACCGCGGATGGCCGATCTTGGCCTCAAGCATGTCCGCCATCAAATCCGGCATCGCCCACATGCCCTTGCCGATCTGGGCGTGCCCTGGCAACCCGCAGGCCAGCCCCACATCCACGTTGTGATCCTCATAGGCATTGAGCCAGCGGGATTGCTTCATCTCGCCCTTCCGGACCATGGGCCCCGCTTCCATGCTGGTGTGGATTTCGTCGCCGGTGCGATCCAGGAATCCGGTGTTGATGAATATCAGCCGCTCCCGGGCCTGATGGATACAGGCCTTGAGATTGAGGGTGGTCCGGCGTTCCTCATCCATGACGCCCACTTTCAGGGTGTTGGCGGGCAGACCCAGCACCGACTCGACCCGGCTGAACAGTTCGACGGTCAGGGCGACTTCGTCGGGACCATGCATCTTCGGCTTGACGATATAAACGCTGCCGGCCCGGCTGTTGCCACCGTCGCGCTTGAGATCATGCATGGCGATCATCGACGTGCACAGGGCGTCGAGAATGCCCTCCGGAATTTCATTGCCATCACCGTCGAGCACCGCCGGCGTTGTCATCAGGTGTCCCACGTTGCGCACCAGCAACAGGCTGCGGCCGGGCAGCGTCAGGGGTGCGCCATCCGTGCCGGTGTACTGCCGGTCGGGATTGAGGGTTCGGACCACTTCCCGGCCCTGCTTGTGAAAACGCTCCTCGAGATCGCCGCGCATCAGGCCCAGCCAGTTGCGATAAACCAGCGCCTTGTCTTCGCCGTCCACCGCCGCTACGGAGTCCTCGCAATCCTGGATGGCCGTCACCGCGGATTCCAGCACCAGGTCTCGAACCCCGGCCGGATGATTACGGCCGATTGGATCCTCCGGATCAATGCTGATCTCTACGTGAAGCCCGTTGTGACGAAGCAGCACCGCCGAGGGGGTTTCACCGCCGACGAACCCGACGAACTGCTGTGAATTCGCCAGCGTGGTTTCGCCACCCCCGTCCAGGACCACCTGCAGCGCATGACCACCATCGGCGGCCACCATCCGGTAGGCACTGACGTCGGCATGACTGCCGGACTTCAGGGGATAGTTGGCATCCAGAAACGCCGCTGCCCAGGCCACCACTCGCCGGGCGCGTTCCGGATTAAATGCTCCGCCGCGCTCGGCACCGGCTTCGTCGGCGATTGCATCCGTCCCGTAGAGGGCGTCATAGAGACTGCCCCAGCGCGCGTTGGCGGCATTGAGGGCGTACCGGGCGTTGTTGACCGGCACCACCAGCTGAGGGCCCGCCACCTCGGCAATCTCTCGATCAACATTGGCGGTGCTGATGTCGAAGTCCTCGGGCTCTGGCCGCAAATAACCAATGGACTCCAGAAATGCCCGGTAGGCGGGTTGCTGCTCGGCGCCGGGGTTGTCCTGATGCCACTGATCGATCTGCTGCTGCAAACGATCCCGCTCGTCGAGCAGCGCCCGATTACGGGGCCCCAGCTCGTGGACGAGATCTGCCAGCCCCTGCCAGAACGCCGCAGCATCAACACCGGTTCCGGGCAGTGCCTCATTGGTGATCAGCTCGTGCAGTGCCGATGACACCTGCAGTCCGGCCACCTGCTTGTACTCGCCCATGTCTCCTCCCTTGACTGATCTAAAGTCTTGCCCGTTGATTGTTAACCCGTGGCTACATTAACCGAGACGGGGGCTGCCATAAAGATCTGGTCAGACCAAAATGTTTGCCCGGGGTGCAACTGTTATCATGCGGATTCAGTCACCGGCCGGGGTTGAGCAGGACGGAGTGCCATGACCAGCAGCCATTACGACGTCATTGTCTTGGGAAGCGGGCCCGGCGGTGAAGGCGCCGCGATGAAAATTGCCAAGGGCGGACGCAGGGTCGCGGTGGTGGAGCACTACCGGGAAGTCGGGGGCGGATGCACCCACTGGGGCACCATCCCGTCCAAGGCGCTGCGGCATAACGTCCGGCGGTTGATGGAATTCAACAGCTCACCCCTGTTCCGGGAAGCCGGTGAGCCGCGTCATGTGTCCTTTCCCACCATGCTGCGGCATGCCGGCCAGGTCATCGATCAGCAGGTCGGTCTGCGAAGCTGGTTCTACCAGCGCAATGATGTTCCGGTCATCAATGGCAAGGCCCGCTTCGTCGATGATCACACCCTGGAAATCGACACGCCGGAGGGTCGCGTCACCCGTGTCACCGCGGATTTTTTCCTGATCGCTGCGGGCTCCCGCCCCTATCGGCCCGATGACGTGGACTTCTCCCACCCCCGCATCTGCGACAGCGACCAGATCCTCAACCTGGACCACACGCCGCGCAACATGATCATTTACGGCGCCGGGGTGATCGGCAGCGAGTACGCGTCCATTTTTCGCGGACTGGGGGTCAAGGTGAACCTGATCAACACCCGCGATCGCATGCTGGCATTCCTGGATGATGAAATCTCCGACGCGCTGTCTTATCACCTTCGCGAGCACGGGGTGCTGATTCGCCATCGGGAGGAATACGAGGGCATTGAAGCCGATGAACAGGGCGTAACGCTGACCCTGAAGTCCGGCAAGCGCCTGCGTGGCGACCTGTTGCTGTGGGCCAACGGCCGAACCGGCAATACCGATGGCATGAACCTCGAATCGCTGGGGGTTATGCCAAACGGTCGGGGGCAACTGGAGGTCAACCACGATTTCCAGACCGCTCAGCCCCATATCTATGCCGTCGGTGACGTGATCGGCTATCCCAGCCTGGCCAGCGCCGCCTACGACCAGGGACGCTATGCGGCCACTCACATGCTTGAAGGCCACTGCAATTACCGCCTGGCCCAGGATGTGCCCACCGGAATTTACACCATTCCGGAAATCAGCTCGGTGGGCCGGACGGAGCAGGAGCTCACCGAAGCCCGGGTGCCCTATGAAGTGGGACACGCCTTCTTCAAGGACCTGGCCCGGGGCCAGATTTCCGGGCAGACCGTGGGCATGCTGAAAATTCTGTTTCACGCCGAGAGCCTGGAGCTGCTGGGTATTCATTGCTTCGGGGACCAGGCGGCGGAAATTGTTCACATCGGCCAGGCCATCATGGCCCAACCGGCACCGGGTAATACCCTGCGCTATTTCATGAATACCACTTTCAACTATCCGACCATGGCCGAGGGGTATCGGGTGGCGGCGCTGAACGGCTACAACCGGGTCGCCTGACCCTGATGGCGGATCATTCGCTGACGATCGTCCCGCCGGAGCGGATGGCGTTCCGGCATTCCCTGGCGATTCGGGTCACGGACGTCAATCAGGGCGGTCACATGGGCAATGAGCGCGTGCTGATGTACTGCCAGGAGGCGCGGGCCGCGCTGCTGGCGGCCATGGGCGGAGACGAAGGCGACGTTTGTGGCGCTGGCGTCATCGTGGTGGACGCCCGCATCCTGTTCATGGCGGAGGGCTTCGCCGGAGACGTACTGACCATCTCGGTGGGCGTCGACGACTATCGCCGCAGCAGCTGTGACTTCTTCTATGAGCTGGTGCGGGATCATGATGGCCGGACCATTGCGCGAGCCCGAACCCGGATCGTGTTTTTTGACTATGCGCGCCGGCGGGTGGTCCGTATGCCGGCAACCTTTCGTGAACGTCTGCCTGTCATCAGCCCGTAACAGGACTGAGTGACCCTGAGCGGATCATGGCAAGGCTTTCCACCATGGATGCACCGGATCTCCACAACCCCGAGCTCTACACCAACCGCCAGATCAGTCTGCTGGAATTCAACCGCCGAGTGCTCGCCCAGGCGGAGGACACTCGGACGCCTTTGCTGGAGCGGCTCAAGTTTCTCTGCATCGCCAGCTCCAATCTGGATGAATTCTTCGAGATCCGGGTAGCGGGTCTGCGCCAGGCCCAGGAAATGGGGGTGTCGCAGAGCGGTCCGGATGGACGAACCCCTCAGGAAGTCCTGCGCGACATCAGCCAACGGGCCCACGGGCTGGTGGACACTCAGTATCAGCTGCTCAACGACGGTCTGATGCCGGCCCTGGCCGAGGCCGGCATTCGGTTTCTGCGCCGGGATGAGTGGAGCGCCGAGCAGCAACGCTGGATCCGGGAGTACTTCGAAAATTCCCTGCTGCCGATTCTCACGCCCATGGGACTGGATCCGAGCCATCCGTTCCCGCAGGTGCTGAACAAAAGCTTGAACTTCATCGTGTCGCTGGAAGGCCGGGACGCCTTTGGCCGCAACAGCGGCATGGCGGTGGTGCAGGCGCCTCGTGCCCTGCCCCGGATTATCCAGCTGCCGCCAGGCGAGCCGGGTAACGGCCCCCACGACTTCGTTTTTCTCTCGTCGATCATTCATGCCCATGTCTCCGACCTGTTTCTCGGCATGGAAGCCACGGGTTGCTATCAGTTTCGGGTCACACGCAACAGTGACCTCTACGTGGACGAGGAAGAGGTGGATGACCTGCTCCGGGCCATGGAGGGCGAGCTGCAGTCCCGCCGCTATGGCGATGCGGTGCGCCTGGAAGTGGCATCTAACTGCCCGGAGCACATGGCCCGGTTCCTGCTCCAGGAGTTCGAGCTGGAGGAAGAGGCCCTCTACCAGGTGGATGGTCCGGTCAACCTGAACCGCCTGCTGGCGGTCTGCGATCTGGTGGATCGACCCGACCTGAAATACCCGGGCTTCACGCCCGGGGTGCCGCCCGCCGCCCACCACGGCATGGACCTGTTCAAGACCATGCGCCGGGGTGACCTGCTGTTGCACCACCCGTTCGAGTCGTTTGCGCCGGTGGTGGAAATGCTGCGCCAGGCTGCCCAGGACACGGACGTGCTGGCCATCAAGCAGACCCTCTATCGAACCGGTCCGGACTCGGCGGTGGTCAACCACCTGGTGACCGCCGCCCGGGCCGGCAAGGAAGTCACCGTGGTGATTGAGCTGCGGGCACGCTTTGACGAAGAAGCCAATATCCAACTGGCCAATCGCCTTCAGGAAGCCGGCGCCCACGTGGTGTACGGCGTGGTCGGGCACAAGACCCACGCCAAGATGATGCTGGTGGTTCGGCGTGAGGGACGCCGACTGCGCCACTATACCCACCTGGGTACCGGCAACTACCACTCCCGCACGGCGCGCCTCTACACCGACTACGGATTGCTCACGGCCAATGCCGCCATCGGCGAAGATGTCCACCGGGTGTTCATGCAGCTCACCAGCCTGGGAAAGGTCTCAGAGCTGACGCATCTGCTGGAGTCCCCTTTTTCCCTGCATCAGGGGATGCTGGATCGTATTGCCCGGGAGCAGGCCCATGCCGAAGCGGGCCGTCCGGCCCGATTGGTGGCCAAGGTCAACTCGCTGGTGGAGCCGCGGGTGATACGGGCCCTGTACAGCGCCTCCCGTGCCGGGGTGCGCATCGAGCTTATCGTGCGGGGCATGTGCAGCCTGCGCCCGGGGTTGCCCGGAGTCAGCGACAACATCCAGGTGCGATCCATTGTTGGCCGCTTCCTGGAGCACACCCGGGTCTTTCTTTTCGAGAACAATGGCGAACCCGAGGTGTTCTGTGCCTCGGCGGACTGGATGGAGCGCAATTTCTTCCGCCGGGTGGAAACCGGCTTCCCCCTGTTGGAAAAATCGCTCCGGGATCGCGTCATCAACGATCTCGAAACCTATCTCCAGGACAACACCCAGGCCTGGGTGCTGGGCACCGACGGCGAATACACACGACTGCAGCCGGAGGGCGACCAAACCCCGCTCAGCGCCCAGCAGACCCTGCTGGAGACCTACAGCGACGACCACTGACCGGCTGGCCGGAGTTACTCGATTCGCAGGCTGACCCCGGCGCGGGCCAGATAGTCCGCCTCCTCCTCAAGGTCGGCGGAGATCAGCGGCCGCTGGGACAGCCACTCCCTGCCAAACTTCAGCGTGATGGTGGTGCCGTCGGCTGTGACCCGCCGGGGAACGACGATCTCGGGATTGCGTGCCCGATTCAGCACCACGGACAGCCGCAGCAGAACCGCCAGCCGAAGGGCCGGCGCCTGCCAGTCCGCCGGCAGCTCCTCGAATGCCCAAACCGGCAACTTGCGGCGGTGGACCCGAACCAGCGTGGCCAGCAGGCTCTGCTCCTCGCGAGAAAACCCCGCCAGGTCGCTGTGATGGAGGATATAGGCGCCATGCTTGTGATACTGGCTGTGCGAAATATCCAGGCCGACCTCATGCAACCGAGCCGCCCAGATCAACATGTCTTTGAACCCGCGCGTGGATGACGGCTCGGCCACTGGCGCCTGAGTGTGCAAAGCTTCAACGGTGGCGGCCACTCGCCGGGCCTGTTCATCATCCACGTGATAGCGGGTCGCCAGCGCCGTGACCGTGGCCTCACGCACATCTTCATGGCGGATGCGGCCGAGCAGATCGAATAACAGGCCTTCCCGCAGGGCTCCATCCGACGCTTCCATGTGCTCGAGCTTCAGGGCCTGGAGGATCCCCGACAACACCGCCACCCCCCCGGCAATCACCTCGGCCCGGGACCGGCCGACGCCGTTCAGCGACAGCCGGTGGACGTGACCCGCCTCGAGCAGCGCCTTTCTGAGCCTCGCCAGGCCATCAGGATCGATGCCACTGTCACTCCAGCCGTTCACCCGCAGACAGCGCTCCACCGCGCGAATCGTGCCGGAGGCGCCGATGACCCGATCCCAGCCGATGCGCCGGTAGCGCTGGACAATGGGTTCGAGTTCGCGTCGGGCATGCAGCTCGGCCCGCGCCATGCGCTTTTCGGTAATGGCCCCATCCGCGAAGTGACGGGCCGTGGTGCTGACACAGCCCATGTGCAGGCTTTCCATCTCCCGGGCCGCGAACGCTTTACCGATGATCAACTCCGTGCTGCCGCCACCAATGTCCACCACCAAACGCTGCCGATCATCATCCGCAATGCTGTGGGCAACACCCAGATAGATCAGCCGGGCTTCCTCGTAACCGGAAACGATTTCGATGGGATAACCGAGGGCCGACTCGGCGTCGGCCAGAAAGCCTCGCCGGTGACGCAGCTGACGGAGGGTATTCGTGCCCACCGCGCGCACCGCATGCACTGGCAGCCCCTGCAGGCGCTGTCCAAAGCGCGCCAGACACTCCAGGGCCCGGCGGCGTGCATCGCCATCCAGATGGTTCTTGCTGTCGAGGCCGGCGGCCAGCCGGACGGACTCACGGATGCGGTCAGTGATCACCAGACCCTGGGGCTGGGGCCGGGCTACAATCATGTGAAAACTGTTGGACCCGAGGTCGGCAGCCGCCACCTCGGGACTGTCCGGCTCAGCTGGCGGCGATTTTTTCTTCGCCATCACTGCGGGCCCGCTCGATGAGTTTCCAGACGTCGTCGCCGGGCTCCATGGACGCCATGCCCACCGCGCAGCGGAGACTGAAACGGGCTGGCAAGCCGCTGAAGCGGCTGGATTCGACACAGTTGCGGAGTCGACCGGCAACCCGCTGACCTTCCGGCGCTGGCGCATCCGGCAGGACCACCAGAAACTCTTCGCCGCCGTAGCGGCCCAGACCGTCAATGTCCCGTACACAGCCCTTGAGGCGACGAGCCACTTCCTTGAGCACCTCATCGCCGGCGGGGTGACCGAACTCGCGATTGACCCGCTTGAACTGCACCAGATCAATCATGATGACTGCCAGGGGCTGATCCAGGCGTTCCGCCCGCTCCATCTCCTGAACCAGGTAACCGACCATGGCGGAACGATTGCTGATGCCGGTGAGCGGATCCAGCACGCGCAGGTCGTGAACCTGCTCGAGGGCGCGCTGCAGCTCGATCTGCCGCTCCCGGAGTGAGCGCCTCAGATTACTGACGTGACTGGCAAAAAAACCACCACACGGGACCAGGGTGCTGAGCGCCGCCAGGTGAAGAAGCTCCACCTGAGCATTAAAGGCTTCAGGGCGCTGCTGCCAGACGGCGGCAATGGCCGTGGCGTAGCAGAACAGCGCAAATCCGCCGAGGGCGGTGAACTGCCGGGGATTCAGACGAAGAACGCCGAACATCAACAGCACCAGAAACAGCAGCAACATGCCGCCCCGCCCGCCATCCAGCAGATACATCACCGCCCCCATGATCAGACAGACCATGAACATCTGAGGCCCGGTCATGCTGGGGTCGGCAAAGCGTTCATTGCGGCCGCTGCGTAGCAGAGCGTAAAGGCCGGCATTAACCAGCACGATCAGCAGGGTCAGGAACCGCCATTCGTTCCAGGCTAGCAGGCCCTGACGGACGTACAGGCCAAGCAGGGCAACGGCCAGCGCGTAAACCATCGCCGCCATCAGGAATCGCCGCACCCGCAGTGATTGACGCGGATCGGCCTGCGGCAGTATCGGACCCAGCGGGACGTTCACGGCGGGGACTCCATTTCGGACAACTGAATGTTGAGCGCCGTCACCGAAATCCAGATCTCGCGAACGGACAACAGCAGCGAAACCATCATCAGTCCCAGACTGACCCCGAACAGGCCGCGGGCTGCCACCGTGGCACCCGCAAAAAGCAGAAATATGCTGCTGGTCGCGAACAGAAGACTGCCGACGCCGGCGGCCTGCATGTATTGAATCAGGCGAACACGCCGACGGAGGTTGTCGATTTGCGCCAGAAGGCTCTGCCGCTGGGTGTTGGCGTACTGGGACTGCAGATCCCGAATCAGCGAGGCCAACGCCAGAAAGCGGTTGGTGTACGCCAGCAGCAGCAGAGAGACGGCGGGGAACAGCAACGACGGCGTCGCCAGGGTCAACTCCGCCGCCTGGCCGCTGATGGTGTCGACGTTAACCACCCGATTGAGATCCCTCTCGAATGCCCGAGAGCTCTTCACGCAGCTCATCGAATCGCTCGATCATCGCCGGCGCCTCCGGGTCAATCTCGCCCATGACCTCGATCAACTGATCCCGCAGACGGGCTTCGGCCTGCTGGACTTCGCGGTCCTGCATGGCCTCCTCCCGCGCTTGCATCACCTGACGTCGAGACTCCTGATAGGCCTCCAGCAGATCGGCCCGCTCCGGACTGTCAGCCTCCATGCCCCGCAACTCCCCGGCCATTGACCGCAGCTCGCGAAGGGCACCACGGGGCGACGCCAGACCCGCCTCCTGCATCTTCACCGTCACCAGATCTTCCAGTTCTTCCTGTAGGGTCGCCAGACCCGGGTTCTCGGCCAGCGCCTGTTCGCGGAGCGCGGTGAGGTCTTCGAGGAGCTCATTGGCCTCGGCCACCATGGCCTCCTGCTCACCCGGCAGCGCCTCGCCCGTGGCCGGACCCGGCAACGCCAGGATGCCCATTAAAGCCATCGCCGCCATAAACGCCGAGGCTGATATTCGGAATGCCGCCATCACAGACTCCGGTGCCAGTACTTGCATTAATCCGAACGCACGGTATCAGCGCGGTACCGCTGAATGTCAATCAGTCCATGAAACGGCCGATGGCTTATAGTGCCGCCATGACGACCATGACGCCAATCCCGTCTGCCGACGCTTCAGAGACTAAGTGCCAGGGTCACCCGCTGTGGGGTATTTTCATGTCCACCACCAGCGGATCGTGGTCACTGGCGCGCCAGACGTCGTCACCCTCCTCGATCAGATAGACCGGCTCGTCCGCATTCACCGACCAGATACGCAGCCGCTGGATCTTTTCCGCTGCGGCCGCATTGGCAAAAACATGATTCAGATAGCCGGCGCGGCCGCGGAACACGTAGTTGTAACGCTGCGCCGGAGGCACATGACGGGCCAGCTGATTCGCCAGGCCGACATCCTCGAGAACGCGGGCGGGTGCCTCCCGGGCATAGGCATTGAGATCCCCCGTCACCAGTAGCGGCACCGCCTCCATTGCCTCCGGTGACAACCATTCACCCAGCCATTCCACCAAAGCCTCGGACTGCCCGCGACGACGCTCGGCCCAGCATCCCTCCCCCCGGTCGATGTCGCCGGCATCCGGGCAACGGGTCCGGGACTTGAAATGGGCACCGGCGACCGCCAGCTGTTGACCGCTTTCGTGCCGGAACAGGGCCACCACGGGATCACGGGGGTGAATCGCGGCCACCTGACGGCCGGCACGGATCAGCTCCATTCGATCCGGGCGGTAGAGAATCACGGTACGGATCACAGCCGGACTCCGCGGGGTGAGCACCGCCTGGTAATGCCGCCGTGGTGGCTCGGACTCGTTCACCAGATCCAGGAAATCCACCACCACGGCGGGGCGATTCTCCAGCTCGTGCAGCACCAGCACATCGCCATCCAGGGCATCCAGGGTGGCTCGGATGCGTTGTCGCTGCCGCCGGAATCCCGCTTCCGTGGACGGCCCTCGCCCCTGCCGGTCAAGGAAGTAGTTTTCCACATTGAAATGCACCACCCGGATGCCGTCGTGAGGGGGCGGCGGATCCGGGCGGGGATTGGTGGACTGGAAGGTCGGTGGGGTGACCGGATGAATCCGCCAGTCGCCAAAGGCCCGGGTGATGATGCCGGTAATGGCCTCGACCCGGTCGCCGGCACGCCGGACACCATCGGGATCCAGGTAAGGCACGGGTCGGGGATCCCGCTGGTGGCTGCCATCATCAAGAATGAGCGGCAGCAGTCGGCCTCCGGGGGTGCCGTTATTGGGCTGAAAAGCCCGGCCGCCGGCGGACAGGCGGAGACTGCCATAGCGGCCCAGGTTATAGACACCGGTGACCGTCAGCGGACCCGGAATGTGAACCAGTCGATCCACGAAGTGCCCGGGCGCCTCCAGGTCCGAGGCCGAGAGCACAGGGGGCTCAATGCGGCCGAATCCACACTGGACCGCCGCATCCAGCGCTTCCAGCTGAATCCGCCCCCGAAACCGTCCGGCTCTGGCACGTAACCGCCAGCGCTCACCCCGCGCCGGGGCACGGTCAGCGGTGAGCTGCGGGGCATAAACGAAAGCCCCCGCGGGCTCGAGCGTTGACTGGGACTCGATAAAGAAACCGTTGAGGCCCTCACGGCCGGGGAAACTGGCGGTGACCACCGCCTCGATCACCACCGACTCGCCCTCGGGCAACGGCGGTTGATCCAGGCCCCGTACCTCCGCGAGGGTGGCGGTGGTCGGGCCACCGCAGTCCGCCGGCTGCAACGCCAGCGCTCCACCGGGTCCCAGAAGCGCCAGCAGAAAACCAAAGGCGATCAAACGGGGGGCAGAGCAGCGCCATCGGCGGGGCTGTTGCCACTCAGCTGCCCCGGTGGACATCGCGTACGTTCCGCAGGCCGGCGATGCGCTCCATCACCCGGCTGAGCTGGTCAACTCCCTCGACTTCCACGGTCAGCACCATGCTGGCCACCTGATCGTCCGGGTCCGTGCGGGTGTTCACCGCCGTGACATTTATACCCTCGGCGTTGAGCAGCGAGGAAATATCCCGAATCAGGCCGCGGCGGTCATAGGCCTCCACGGCAATGTCCACGGGATAACGGCGGCCCTCGCGCTGGCTCCAGTGGACATCAATCAACCGATCCGGCGCGGTCTCTTCAAGCCGGCTGAGATTGCCACAGTCCCGCCGATGGATGGTGACGCCGGCCCCCTGGGTGATGAAGCCGACGATGTCGTCCCCCGGCGCCGGCTGGCAGCAGCGTGCCAGGCGGGTCAGCAGATTGCCCACACCGTGAATGCGGATGTCGTCTCCACCGCTGTCGCCTTCCCGCCGCTGGCGGCGGCGGGGCAGTTGATCCGGATCATCGGCATCCGGCAACAGTCGATCCCGCAACAGGGAGGCGATCTGTCCCCCGGTAATGTCGCCCCGGCCGATGGCCGCCAGGAACTCCGGGAGTTTGGGGAAGCGGGAGCGGGCCGCCAGCGATTCGAGGTTGACGTCGTCCAGGCCGAGCCGATGCAACTCCTTTTCCAGCATCACCCGACCGGTCTCCGCATTCTTGTCCTGATCCTGCTGACGAAACCACGCCCGCACCTTGGACCGGGCCCGGGGAGAGGTCAGATAACCCAGCCCGGGATTGAGCCAGTCGCGGCTGGGTGTGCCATTTCGGGCGGTCAGGATTTCCACCTGATCCCCGTTGCGCAGCGCCCGGGCCAACGGGACGATCCGACCATTCACCCGTGCGCCGCGGCAGCGATGCCCCACCTCGCTGTGCACCGTGTAGGCAAAATCCAGTGGCGTGCTGCCGCGGGGCAGATCGATCACGTCGCCGTCCGGCGTCATTACATAGACCCGGTCCTGGAAGACCTCGGCCTTGAAGCGATCCAGAAAGTCCTCGCTCTCTTCGGCATCCGCCGGGGTCTCCAGCAGCTTGCGCAGCCAGGCCACCCGGGCGTCGAAATCGGGATCCGCTCCACGGCCTTCCTTGTAGCGCCAGTGCGCGGCGATGCCCAGCTCCGCCTGCTCGTGCATGCCATGGGTACGAATCTGCACTTCCACGGCGCGTCCGGCAGCGCCGGCCACAGCGGTATGCAGGGACTGGTAATTGTTCTCCTTGGGACTGGCAATGTAGTCATCAAACTCGCCGGGAATGGGTTGCCAGAGTTGATGCACCACCCCCAGAGCGGCGTAGCACTGAGGCACGGTCTCCACCAGAATCCGGAAGGCCCGCAGGTCGAACAGCTCGTGAAAGCCGAGGCCCTTGCGCCGCATCTTTCGCCAGATGCTGTAGATATGCTTCGGGCGGCCGGAGACCTCGGCTTCAATGCCCGCCGAAGCCAGCGCGGCCTCCAGGCGGAACTTCATCTCTTCAATAAAGCGCTCACGATCCACCCGTCGCTCGGCCAGCAACCGGGCGATCCGCTTGTAGGCGGTGGGGTCCAGGCACCGGAACGAGAGGTCCTCCAGCTCCCACTTGACCTGCCAGATACCCAGTCGATTGGCCAGGGGGGCATACAGATCAAGGGTCTCCCTTGCCATGCGCTGATGCTCATCGTCGTTTGCCTGGCGAAGCACGCGCATGTCATGAAGGCGCTCGGCGAGCACCAGAAAGACCACCCGGATATCCCGGGCCATGGCGAGCAGCATCTTGCGCAGCGCTTCCGAACGCTCGGCACCCGCCTGCTGACCCGGACCCGCCGGCAGGCGACTGACCTGCCCCATCCGGCGCACCCCCTCCAGAAGCTCGGCAACATCCGGGCCGCAATGCTCCGCCACCTGCTCCATGGCCATCGCCTGACGGTCCGGCAGATCGTGTAGCAGGCCGGCGATCAGGGAATCCGTGTCGAGACCGAGGCCAGCGAGAATGTCGACCACGCCCAGGGCGTGTTCCATGTAGCGGTCACCCAGCTCGCGACGGGCATCACCATAGGCATTCCGCGCCAGCGACCAGGCATCGGCAAGCCGATCGCAATCGACCCGGTCAGCGTCCACCGCCAGCGTTTTGATCCATGCCCGGGGATCCGTCTCGAGCGCCCTGGAATCCCTGGCAACGTCGCTCACTTTCACCATTGTTTCAGTTTACCGTCCATGGCTATTGATCATCCATACAGTACTGTATATATTGACACTATCATTGATGGCCGCAGGACATTGCCATGCAGACCCTCACCCCCCGGCAGGAACAGATCCTCCAGATGGTGCAACGGTTCCTTGACCGCACCGGCTATCCCCCGACGCGCAGCGAAATCGCGACGGAACTGGGGTTCCGGTCAGCCAATGCGGCCGAACAGCACCTGAGAGCCCTAGCCCGCAAGGGGTACATCACGCTCCAGCCCGGTGCTTCCCGGGGCATCCGACTGTGCGCCACCGGCACCGAGGCCGAAGCCGAGGCGGTTCCCGAGGGCCTGCCCGTGGTTGGCCGCGTGGCCGCCGGCAGCCCTCTGCTGGCCGAATCTCATATCGACCGCTACTGCCAGGTCAGCAGCGGCCTGTTCTCCCCGGGGGCCGACTACCTGCTCAAAGTCCGCGGCATGAGCATGCGTGACGCCGGCATCCTTGATGGCGACCTGCTGGCGGTGCACCGCACCAGCGATGTCCGCGAAGGACAGATTGTAGTGGCCCGCATTGACGACGAAGTGACAGTCAAACGCTTTTACCGATCCGGTCATCGGATCCGACTGCACCCGGAAAACCCGGACTTCGAGCCCATTGAGGTCGACCCCCGCCAGAACGAACTCACGATTGAAGGCGTAGGTGTCGGCGTTATCCGTGCCGGGCTCTGAGCCGCTTCAGACAGGAGAATCCCATGCAACAGGCCCTTGATCATCTGCTTGAGCAGCCCGGCATCTGGCGAGCCAACGACCCCCGGATCCAACCGGATCAGAGCGCCGGGACCCACATCCCCACCGGCTTTCGGAGGCTGGACGCGGTGCTGCCCGGCGGCGGTCTGCCCAGCCGTGCCCTGACCGAAATCCTTCACGGACAGCATGGCATTGGCGAGTTGCAGGTGGTCATGCCGGCGCTGGCGCGTCTGTCCCGGGGCGGGCGCTGGATCGCCCTGATCGCGCCACCGTTCATCCCCTATGCACCGGCCCTTGCCGCCAGTGGCATGGACCTCTCCAGAGTGCTGGTGGTGCATCCCGGCGGTGGCGAGCAAGCCCTGTGGTCGGTTGAGCAGGCCCTGCAGCTGGGCACCTGCGCTGCCGTACTCGCCTGGCCCAGCCAGTGCGATGACCGCAGCCTTCGCCGGCTACAACTGGCCGCGGAGGCCGGTGACAGCCTGGGGCTTCTCTTTCGGGGCTCGGCGGCTGCTTCCCAGCGCTCACCAGCCGCCCTGAGGCTTGCCCTGGAACGCTCCCGGTCCCATCCGCTGGAGGTCAAGGTGCTCAAATGCCGCGGCATCCCTGCCGGCCGCATTCAGCTGAATGCCGAGCCCACCGGGCCAGCCACCGCGTCCCGGCCCGTTGCGCTTGCCCACCCGGCCTCGGGCTAAAACGGTGAGAGCCAATGAACTGGTGTTGTCTGCACTTCATCCGTCTGCCGATGGAGGCCCTCAGCGACGCCGATAATGCCCCGGAGCCCTGGGTCATCACCCAGGGCAGCCGGGTCATGCAATGCAATCGCCAGGCTACGCAGCTCGGCATACGCGCCGGCATGCAAACGGCGGCGGCCCGTGCCATTGCCACAGGTCTTCGGGAACGGGTCCATTGCCCCCGGCGCGAGTCCGTTGCCCTGGAACAGCTCGCCGCCTGGGCCAGCCAGTTCAGCCCACGGATCAGTCTTCAGCCCCCCCGGGCGCTGCTGCTGGAGATCGGCGGCAGCCTCAAATACTTTGGCGGACTCGAATCGATGCGCCAACGCATCCGTCATGGCCTGGATCAAGTGAGCCATCAGGCCTGGATCAGTATCGCCCCCACGCCCACCGCCGCCTGGCTACTGGCTCGGCAGGGTGACTGCACACCCGTGCTTAAACGCCAGGACCTCGCCCACCGGCTGAACGCCGTTCCCGTGACGGCTCTCGAACTGGAGCCCGACCGGATCGAGGCCATCCATGGACTGGGCTGCCACCGGATTGGCGATCTTCATGCCCTGCCGGCGGACAGTCTTGCCCGACGCCTCGGCCGACCGCTGCTGGCCACCCTGCAAAAGGCTTATGGAGAGCGTCCCGACCCCCGGGTGGACTGGCAGGCGCCAACGTCTTTTCAGGCCGGCATCGACATACCGACAGAGACCACCCGGCGCGACCTGCTGCGCCCGGGGATCAACCACCTGCTGGGCGCCCTTTGCGGGCAGCTGCGGCGCATGGAGGCCGGTGTCATGCAGCTGCACTGCGGGCTGCATCACGGGGATGACCCCATCACCTGGCTCACTGTGGGCACCAACCGCCCGGGCCGGGATCCCCGGCGACTGGCCAGCCTGCTGGACCAGAAACTCGAGGCCTCGGCGCTGCCCCGGGGGGTGACCCGCCTGTCAATACAGGTCGATGAAATGCACAGCCTGGCCCCCACCGGCCATGACCTGCTGGGAGACGAAACCGGAGACGGCGAGGCCGAGGCATGGCACACCCTGGTGGAAAACCTGGGCAATCGGCTTGGGCGGGAGCGGATTCAGGCGTTGATGATCCATGACGAACACCGCCCGGAATTCGCCTGGCGGTATGCTCCGCCGGGAGAGGCCGCTGACGCGCCGGTACCCGACACCATGGCCCGCCCTGCATGGCTGCTGGCCAAACCGCAACGGCTCACCAGCCAGGGCGGGCAGCCGCACTACCATGGCCCACTGGTCATTGAGCAGGGGCCCGAGCGCATCGAAACCGGCTGGTGGGATGGCCAGGACATCAGCCGCGACTACTATCAGGCCGTCACGCCGGCGGGCGAACGACTATGGGTGTTCCGCAACCGCCGTGAACCGGGGCACTGGTACCTGCATGGCCTGTTTTCCTGATGTCGCCCACGCAACCGCTGCCCCCCTATGCCGAGCTCCATTGCCTCAGCAATTTCAGTTTCCTGAGAGGGGCGTCCCACCCCGAGGAACTGGTCAACCGGGCGGTGACACTGGGTTACAGAGCCCTGGCCATTACCGACGAGTGCTCACTGGCCGGCGTGGTTCGTGCCCACACGGCCGCCAGGCAAACGCCCCTGAAGCTGATTATCGGCAGCGAATTTCATCTGGATGACGACCTTCATCTGGTGCTGATTGCGCCGGATCGGACGGCCTATGGCCAACTCTCGGCGCTCATCTCCCTGGCGCGCAGCCAGGCCCCCAAGGGCCACTACCAGCTCAACCGCAGTGATCTTGAAGCCGGTCTGCCCGACTGTCTGGCCCTTCTGGTTACGGACATCGACACGGAAGACGAGACCGCTGCATGGGCCACCCGAACCTTTCCGGGCCGCATGTGGCTGACCACCTCACCCCGGCGGGATGGCCGGGATGACCAGCGGATCGAGCACTGCCGCCGGCTCGCTGCCCGTCACGGCGTCAGGGCAGCCGCCAGCGGTGGCGTTTGCATGCATGCCCGGGGGCGGCGGGCGTTACAGGACACCCTGACCGCCGTGCGCCTGCAGAAACCGCTGCCCGCGGTGGGCCGTCAACTGGCGGCCAATGGCGAAGCGCACCTTCAACGTCGCGAGCAGCGGGCCCGCGACTTTCCCCGGAGCATGCTCGCCGAAGCCCTGCGCATTGCCCGGCGCTGTCGCTTTTGCCTGGACGAGCTGCGTTACGAGTATCCGGAGGAACTGGTGCCGGCGGACCACACCCCGACCAGCTGGTTGCGCCAGCTGGTGACGGAGGGCGCCCATGGACACTGGCCCACGGGCATTCCGGCGGCCGTCCGGCGATCCATTGATCACGAATTGGCCCTGATCGAGGAGCTCGGCTACGAGCCCTACTTTCTGACGGTTCACGACGTGGTGGATTTTGCCCGCCGCCGGGGCATCCTCTGCCAGGGTCGTGGCTCGGCCGCCAACTCCAGCGTCTGCTTCTGCCTGGGCATCACCGCCGTGGATCCCACCCGCTCCAGCCTGCTCTTCGAACGATTCATTTCCCGGGAACGCAACGAGCCCCCGGACATTGACGTGGATTTCGAGCACCAGCGGCGCGAGGAGGTGATTCAGTACATCTACCGCAAATACGGCCGCCATCGCGCCGCCATCGCCGCCACCGTCATCTGCTATCGCCCCCGCAGCGCCCTGCGGGATGTTGGCCGCGCCCTCGGTCTGGATAGCGATCAGTTGGAGCGCCTCGCCGGCAGCGTGCAGTGGTGGGACGGCCAGACCATCGACCCCGAACGCCTGCGTGAGGTGGGGTTCGATCCGGACAACCCGGTGATCCATCGGCTACTGACCCTGGTGGGTGCCCTGATCGGTTTCCCAAGGCATCTCTCCCAGCATGTCGGCGGATTTGTCATCAGCCGTGGCCCCCTCAGCGAACTGGTTCCCACCGAAAACGCCGCCATGGCCGGTCGAAGCATCATTCAGTGGGACAAGGACGACCTGGAGGCCCTGGGCCTGCTCAAGGTGGACTGCCTGGCGCTGGGAATGCTGAGCGCCATCCATCGAAGTTTCTCACTGATCGACACCCACCATGACCGGTGTCTGAGCCTGACCCGCATCCCGGCGGAAGACCCTCGGGTTTACGACATGCTCTGCCGGGCGGACACCGTGGGCGTCTTCCAGGTGGAGTCCCGGGCCCAGATGGCGATGCTGCCACGCCTGCGACCTCGGTGTTTTTATGACCTGGTGGTGGAAATCTCCATCGTCAGGCCGGGGCCGATCCAGGGCGACATGGTTCACCCGTACCTGCGACGTCGGTCCGGTGAAGAGCCGGTGGACTACCCCAGTGACGAGGTGCGGGGGGTGCTGGAGCGCACCCTGGGTGTGCCCATTTTTCAGGAACAGGTCATGCAGCTGGCGGTGGTCGCCGCCGGCTTCAGCCCGGGGGAGGCCGATCAGCTGCGGCGGGCCATGGCGGCCTGGAAAAAGCGTGGGGGACTGGGCCATTTCCGGCAACGCCTGCTGGAAGGCATGGCAGAACGTGGGTACGAGCCCGCCTTCGCCGAGCGGGTTTTTGACCAGATCCGCGGCTTTGGCGAGTACGGGTTTCCGGAGTCGCATGCCGCGAGTTTTGCCCATTTGGTGTATGTCTCGGCCTGGCTTAAATGCCATTACCCGGCGGCTTTCACCTGTGCGCTCCTCAACAGCCAGCCCATGGGCTTTTATTCGCCCTCTCAGCTGGTTCAGGATGCCCATGCCCACGGCGTGACCGTCCACGGCGTAGACGTGCGCCACAGTGACTGGGACTGCACTCTGGAAGCCCTGCCGGATGGCGACCATGCCCTGCGCCTGGGGCTGCGCATGATTCGTGGACTGGGCGAATCCGCCGGCCGACAGGTAGTCGCTGCCCGTGAGCGGGACGGCGCCTTCGCGGACACCGCAGACCTGGCCCGCCGGACCGACCTGGACCGGGGCGGGTTGCGAGCGCTGGCCGAGGCCGGGGCACTGGCAGGGCTGAGCGGGCATCGACATCAGGCCTGGTGGGCAGTGCTTGGGCTCGAGTCGCCCACCCCGCTGCTGAGCCACACCGCCGTGCAGGAGCCGACGGTGGAGCTGCCCGCCCCCACCGAGGCGGATGATCTGATCAGCGATTACCGCCGCCTGGGGCTGACCCTGGGACGCCACCCGCTGGCATTGCTCAGGCCACGACTTGAAAAGCTGGGATACCGACCCGCCAGCGAACTCGCCCGCCATGGCCACCGTCGCATTGCCCGCGCCGCCGGGCTGGTGACCAATCGGCAACGCCCCGGTGCCGCCGGTGGTGTGGTTTTCCTGACCCTGGAAGACGAAACCGGCAGCGTCAATGTGGTGGTCTGGAAAGACCTGGCCAAGCGGCAGCGCCATCTGGTGATCGGTGCCCGCCTGCTCGGGGTGATCGGCATCTGGGAGCGGCGGGGCAATGTCCATCACCTGATCGCGGGACGATTCGAGGATCAGAGCCATCTGCTGGGTGAGTTGCCGACCCGTTCCCGGGACTTCCACTGATTCGCGCACCCAGTCGCGGACAAGCACCCCCCTTATCGCCTATCATGCAGCCCGCCGTTCACCCCAACTGGAGAACCCGGACTGCGCAACATGTCTGCCCGGACCCAGGCCGTCCTCGAACAGGTCTTCGGTTATCGCCGCTTCCGCGACCGCCAGGGCGAGATCATCGACTGGATCGCCGAGGGCGGCGACGCGCTGGTGCTCATGCCCACCGGCGGTGGCAAATCGCTCTGCTATCAGATTCCGGCGCTGGTGCGCCCGGGTACTGCCGTGGTGATCTCGCCGCTGATTGCCCTCATGGAGGATCAGGTGAGTGCGCTGCGCCAGCAGGGGGTCGAGGCCGCCGCTCTGCACTCGGGGCTGGACCCCGACCAGCGGCGGGCGGTGGACCAGGCCCTCCGCGCCGGCAGCCTGGACCTGCTGTATGTCGCGCCGGAGCGGCTGCTCAACAGCGACCTGCTGGAGCGCCTGTCCCGTCACCCCATCGCCCTTTTTGCCATTGACGAAGCGCACTGCGTTTCCCAGTGGGGCCACGACTTTCGTCCCGAGTATCTGCAACTGCACGTCCTCGGCGAGCGATTTCCGAATGTGCCAAAGGTGGCGCTCACCGCCACCGCCGACGCCCGCACTCGCACCGAAATCGCTGGTCGGCTGCTCCCGGACACTGCAAAAACCTTCATCTCCAGCTTCGACCGCCCCAACCTGCGCTATTACGTCGGCCTCAAGCAGCGCCCCCGGGAGCAGTTGCTGCGCTTTATCCAGGCGCGGCATGCCCAGGCTTCGGGCATCGTCTACTGCATGTCCCGGCGGGCCACCGAGCAGATCGCCGACTGGCTCAACACCCGGGGCGTTCCCGCCCTGGCCTATCACGCGGGTCTGGAGGCGAGCGTCCGCCAGCACCATCAGGAGCGCTTCCTGCGGGAGGACGGGCTGGTGATGGTGGCGACCATCGCCTTCGGCATGGGCATTGACAAGCCGGATGTCCGCTTCGTCGCCCACCTGGATCTGCCCAAGAGCCTGGAGTCGTATTACCAGGAGACCGGCCGTGCCGGCCGGGACGGACTGCCCGCGGACGCCTGGATGGTTTATGGGCTGCAGGATATCTACCGGGTTCGTCAGATGAGCGCCGCCGCCAATACCACCGATGAGCGCAAGCGGGACGAGCACCGCCGGCTGGAGGCGCTGTTGGGTTTTTGCGAGGCCAGCGGGTGTCGCCGTCCGCCCCTGCTGGCTCATTTTGATGAAGACCACGCCGGCGGCTGCGGCAACTGCGACAATTGCCTGGAACCGCCCTCCACCCGGGACGCCACCGACGCGGCCCGCCGGGTGTTGTCCTGCGTCTATCGCACCGGCCAGCGCTTCGGCGCCGGCCATGTTGTCGATGTCTTGCTGGGTCATGGCACCGAGCGGGTGCGCCAACTGGGCCATGATCGCCTGAGCACCTGGAGCATCGGCACCGATCTGAACCGCTCCCACTGGCAGTCCATCATTCGCCAGCTTCTTGCCCATGGCATGTTGGCGCCCGACCCGGACGGCCATGGTGGGCTGCGCCTGACCGAAAGCTGTCGCCCCCTGCTGCGGGGAGAGGCCACCATCCAGCTCAGGGAAGATCGGGTCCGGCCGGCTTTAAGCCCCCGCCGAACCATCACCGGTGGATCACCCTGGCAGGGTGATCCCGACAGCTGGGCGGCTTTAAGGGCGGAGCGTCGGCGCCTGGCGGAGGAAGCCGGCGTGCCGCCCTATGTCATATTTCACGATGCGACGCTGGCTGCCATGCTCGAGGCCCGCCCGGCCACCCTGGCCGAGATGGCCAGCGTGCCGGGGGTGGGTGCCACCAAGCTGGAGCGCTATGGCGAAGCCTTCCTGGCCGCACTGGCCGCATTGCCCAGCACCGCCGGCGACTGAGACGCCAATCGGTTGATGCCGCTCAGCACGGCGCGAATGGAGGCAGTGACGATATTGGCGTCCATCCCGACGCCGAACACTTCGGTGTCGGCATCCGCCGCCGTCAACTCCATGAAACAGATGGCACCGGCGTCGGAACCGTGACTGAGGGAATGCTCTTCATAGTGCTGCACGCGCACGGGACTGTTCAGGGCGTTCAACAGCGCATCGATGGGCCCATTGCCGAAGCCGGTGAGTAGCTGTTGCTCGCCCTCGCTGCCCAGCCGAAGCTTGAGGCCCTGGCGCTCGCCGGCATCAAACAGCGAGTGCCCCTGATAATCCAGAGGCGTCTTCAGACTCAGATACTCCCGCTGGAAAATCCCCCAGAGCTGGTCCGCGCTGACCTCGCCGCCAGCCTGGTCGGTATGGGACTGAACCACCTGGGAGAATTCCACCTGCAGGCGGCGAGGCAGGGTGACCCCGTAATCCCGCTCCATAAGGTAGGCAATCCCGCCTTTACCGGACTGACTGTTGACCCGAATCACTGACTCGTAACTGCGACCGATGTCCCGCGGGTCGATGGTCAGATAAGGCACCTGCCAGACGGCGTCCTCGGACTGGGCGGCGAAGCCTTTGCGGATCGCGTCCTGATGGGAGCCGGAAAACGCGGTAAAGACCAGGTCGCCGACATAGGGGTGTCGCGGGTGGACGGCCATGCCGGTGCAGTGCTCAACCGTTCGCAGCACTTCGTTAATTCGGGACAGATCCAGCCCGGGGTGAACCCCCTGGGTGTAGAGATTGAGGGCCAGCGTCACCAGATCGACATTGCCGGTGCGCTCGCCATTGCCGAACAGGCAGCCCTCCACCCGATCGGCCCCCGCCATGAGCGCCAGCTCCGCTGCGGCAATGCCCGTGCCCCGATCGTTATGGGGGTGAACGCTCAGAACGATGCCGTCCCGGCGCTGAAGATGGCGGTGCATCCATTCAATCTGATCGGCGTAGACGTTGGGCGTGGACATTTCCACGGTGGCCGGCAGGTTAATGATCACCGGCGCCTGCGGCGACGCGTCCCAGGCCTCGGTCACGGCATCCACCACCTCCCGGGCGAAATCCGGCTCCGTGGCGCTGAAAGTCTCCGGGCTGTACTGGAAACGCCAGGCGGTCTCGGGCCGGGCAGCGGCCAGCTCACGAATCTGCTCCGCCGCCGATACCGCCATCTGCCGAACGCCGCTGGCCTCCTGACGGAACACCGTCTCCCGGAATACCGGCGAGGTCGCGTTGTAGACATGGACAATGACCCGGGGAGCGCCGGCCACCGCCTCGAACGTCCGCTGGATGAGTTCCGGGCGCGCCTGGGTCAGCACCTCGATCCAGACCCCTGGCGGAATGGCGTCATCCTCAATGAGGTGGCGGACGAAGTCGAAATCCGCCTGGGACGCCGAGGGAAAGCCCACCTCGATCTCCTCGAACCCCACTTCCACCAGGCAGTCGTACAGTGCCCGTTTGCGTGGCACGTCCATGGGCTCGAACAGGGCCTGGTTGCCATCCCGCAGATCGGTGCTCATCCAGACCGGCGGGTGGGTTAGCGTCCGGTCCGGCCACTGCCGATCGGTCAGACGCACCGGCCGGTAGGGTTGATATTTGGCGGAAGGATCGTTGCGCATGGCGGCCTCTCGTTCATTAGCCATGGAAGTCTCGCCGCTTTCGGCGGCGGGGTGATGATTCAGCGACTGGATGTGGAGAGTGATTTAACTGCGCGCAAGGCGCAGCAGCAGCCGGAGAGGCAGGCTGCCGAGGAGGGACCGGGAATCGTTGATATTTACCCTGATCATGGGGTTAGTAAACCGATATCGCCCCCCGCAAGTCAAGCCATCCGGTAAACTGCGGGAATGACCGCGCCGGCCGCCCCCAACACGCACTCCTCAACGCCACCACCGGGACCCTGGCAACAGTACCTCGGCGTGTTTCGCTACAGCCGGCGCGCCATCGAGCTGGTGTGGCAGACCAGCCGGCTGCTGACGGTGGTGCTGGCGCTCGCCACCCTGGTGGCGGGCCTGCTGCCGGCCGCCGCTGCCTGGGTGGGCAAACTGATTGTCGACGGCGTGGTGGCCGCCATCGAGGCGGGCGATGGCGTGCCCCCCGAACTGATCGGCCTGGTGGTGCTGGAAGGCTTCATCATGGCGGGAATCGCCGGCGGTCAGCGGGCCATTCAAACCACGCAGTCACTGCTGCGGGCCCGGCTGGGTCAGCGGGTCAACATGATGATTCTGGAGAAGGCCCAGGATCTGCAGCTCGCGGACTTCGAGGACTCCGAGTTCTACGACAAGCTCACGCGAGCCCGTCGTGAAGCGTCCAGCCGCCCGCTCAGTCTGGTCAACCGAACCTTCGGACTCATTCAGAACGGCATCTCCCTGGCGAGTTTCGCCGGCCTGCTGCTGGGGTTTTCGCCCTGGGCGGTGGCCATTCTGATTCTCGCCGGCCTGCCGCAGTTTTTCTCCGAAGCCAAGTTCTCCGGGGATGCGTTCCGGCTGTTTCGCTGGCGCAGTCCCGACACCCGGCGACAGATGTATCTGGAAACGGTTCTGGCCCGGGAGGACAGTGCCAAGGAGGTCAAGCTCTTCCAGCTCGGGCCACTGTTGATGCAGCGCTACCGCGACATCTTTCGGCGGCTCTACCGGGAGGACCGTCGACTGACCCTGCGCCGGGATATCTGGGGCTTTGCACTGGGGTTGATTGCCACCCTCGCCTTCTACGCCACCTATGCATGGATTGTGATGACCACCGTGGCCGGCGCCATTACCCTCGGGCAGATGACCATGTATCTCACGGTTTTCCGCCAGGGGCAGAGCGCCGTGAGTGCCAGCCTGACCGCCATCAGCGGCATGTACGAAGACAATCTCTATCTCTCCAATTTGTACGAATACCTGGAGCAGCCGGTGTCCGTGGGCACCGGCACCCGCACCGAGGGCGATCACCCGGGAGACGGGCTGCGCTTCGAAGCGGTCGACTTCCGCTACCCCGGCAATGACGCCGACGCGCTGAAGGCCATCAACCTGCACCTGCAGCCAGGGCAGAGCCTTGCCCTGGTTGGGGCCAACGGTTCCGGCAAAACCACGTTAATCAAGCTCCTGGCCGGGCTCTACGCCCCGAGCCGAGGACGCATCCTGCTGGACGGCACCGATTTACAGGACTGGGACAGCGATGCACTGCGGCGTCGCATTGGCATCATTTTCCAGGACTTCATGCGCTATCAGCTGCCGGTGGGCGAAAACATCGGCGCCGGGGACGTGCGCCACTTTGAAGACGAAGACCGCTGGAAGGACGCGGCCCGGAAAGGCCTGGCGGATGCTTTCATTGATGACATCCCGGGGGGTTATCACGCCCAGCTGGGGCGCTGGTTCAAGGACGGCCGGGAGCTCTCCGGCGGACAATGGCAGAAGATCGCCGTGGCCCGCGCCTTCATGCGGGACGAAGCCGATCTGCTGGTGCTGGATGAACCCACGGCGGCCATGGACGCCGAAGCCGAGGCGGAAATCTTCGGGCATTTTCAGTCCCTGACCCGGGATCGCATGGCCATTCTGATTTCCCATCGCTTCTCCACGGTGCGCATGGCCGATGAAATCGTGGTGCTGGATGGGGGACAGATTCAGGAGCGCGGCACTCATGAGGCGCTGCTGGCCCGGAATGGCCGTTATGCCCGACTTTTCCGGATGCAGGCGGCGGGGTATCAGTGAGCGGGCTGCCACCGCGCCGCATCCTCTGGATTTACGGCGAGGCCACCCGCACCCGCCGATGGGCGACCACCCTGCTGGCGACGGTGCCCCCCAAAACGGTGGCCTGGGTGGGAACCCACCCGCCCGAAACCGCCTACCGGTTGGTGCCCGTGGGCGGCGCGCGACAACTGCTCGGCCGCACCCTGGGCGCCGGTGTGCTGGACGCCCATGCGGGATTCGATCCGGACGACTTCGGAGCCCTGTCGGGAACCATTGCCGGGGGCGGCGCGTTGCTGCTTCTGAGCCCGCCGCCGCGTCGGTGGATCGGGCAGCCCGACCCCGCGCTCCAGCCGCTGGTCAGTCACGGGCTGTCGCTGCGCGACTTTCGAGGGCATTTCATTGATCGCCTGATCCGGCATCTGGAGGCCTTTGCTCCAGTGGAAGCACTGGACGCCGATTCCCCGTCGCCGGAGGGTCCTGACCCAGTGTCTGATCGGCCGGGGCGCATCCGAGCGACAGAAGCCACCGCCACCACGGATCAGCGGCGGATCGTTGACGCCATCGCGCGCCTCGCGCGGGGGGAGGACCCGGCGCGGCTGTTCATCACCGCAGACCGTGGCCGTGGCAAATCGGCCGCTCTGGGCATGGCCGTGGCTGCTCTGGCCGATCAGAGAGTGCGACTGACGGCCCCCTCGCGGGCCGCCGCATCCACCGTCCTGGCCCATGCCGGGCCCACACCGCCCGAATTCATCGCGCCGGAGTCGGTGACACCGGAAGACACCCTGCTGCTCATCGACGAGGCCGCGGCATTGCCCCTGCCCCTGGTGGCGCGGCTCGCGGAGGAGAACCCGCGATGTGTACTCACCGGTACCGTCCACGGCTACGAGGGCAGCGGTCGAGGCTTGATATTGCAACTCGCCGGCACACTCGCCGAGGCCGCCGATGGCCTGCATCGCCACATCCTGAAGGAGCCGGTTCGCTGGTCCGCCGATGATCCGCTGGAAGCCCTGACCCATCGGCTGCTGCTGTTGGCCGCGGAACCCGCTACGGGAATCGGTAGAGATCCGCAGTCCTGGACGATCCAGTGCGAAGACCCGGCGACGCTGATCACCGGCGAAGCGGACCTGGAAGCCATTTTCGGGCTACTGGTGGCGGGGCACTATCAGACCCGACCCCGGGACCTCCGGCAGTTGCTGGATGACCCCGAGATGCAGCTCTGGACCCTCCGGGAGGGTGGCATGGTGGTGGGCGTGCTAGCCGCCCGCCGGGAGGGGGGCATGGACCCGGCCATGGTCGACGCCATCCACCGGGGTAAGCGGCGACCGGCCGGGCATCTGATCGCCCAGTCCCTGACCTTTCACGCCGGCATCGCCAACGCCGCGGGCTATCAGGGCCTGCGGATCCAGCGCATCGCCGTCCACCCGCAGCGACGCCGCCGGGGCCTCGGTCGTCACCTGGTCGCCGCCGCCCGCGAGGCCGCCCGCGAACAGGCGCTGGACTGGCTGGGGGCCAGCTTTGCCGGCACCGGGCCGTTGCTGGACTTCTGGCACGCCTGCGGGATGGACGTGGTACGGGTGGGCAACCGGCGCGACCCGCGCAGCGGCGAACACGCCGTCATCGTCCTGACCGGCCTCAGTGAAGGCGGTCGGATGCTGCTGACTCGGGCCCGAGCCCGACTGGCGGTGCATCTCCCGGACCAGTGCCGCCATGCCCTGCAGGAAATGCCCCGGGCCCGGCAGAGGCGGCTGAGCCGTGGCCTCCCGTCGGCGGATACCGCAACGGTGGACTCGGTGGACCTGCAGGTCTTCGCCCATGGGCAGCGCTCCCTGCTTGATACCCACGGCGCGCTGGAACGGTGGGGCCGGCAAATAGTCGGTAAACTGTCGCCCGCCGAGCAGTCCCTGCTCGCCGCCGCCATCCGCGACCCGCTGAATACCACCGCCATGGCCCGGTCCATCGGTGCTTCCGGCCGACGGGAGGCCCTGACCACCCTGCGGCAACTGGTCCGAGACAAACTGGAGAGCGACCATGAATGACGAGTCGATCCGCATCCGCGGCGCTCGCCAGAACAATTTGCGCAACCTGGACCTGGACCTGCCCACCGGCGAGCTGATCGTCATTACCGGGGTGTCGGGCTCCGGCAAATCGTCCCTGGCCTTCGACACGCTGTATGCCGAGGGACAGCGGCGCTATGTCGAGACTTTTTCACCCTATGCCCGGCAGTTTCTGGACCGCATGGATCGCCCGGCCACCGACCGGGTGGAGGGCATTCCACCGGCCATTGCCATCGACCAGACCAACCCGGTCCGCACCTCCCGCTCCACGGTGGGCACCATGACCGAGCTCAACGACCACCTGAAGCTGTTGTTTGCCCGGGCGGCGACGCTGTTCTGTGGCGGCTGTGGCCGCGAAGTGGCCCGGGATACTGCGGATGGCGTCTATCACCGGCTCATGACCCGCTGCCCGGAGTCCCGGGTGCTAATCGGCTTCGATGTGGATATCCCGGAAAACTACGACGAGGCGGAAATCCGCAGTCTGCTGGATCGTCAGGGATACACCCGGGTGGAGTCGCTGGACCCCCATCGTCTGCGGGTGATCCAGGACCGGCTGCGGGTGACCCCGGATCGCCGCGACCGGATCGTTGAAGCCCTGGAGGCCAGCTTTGAGCGCGGCCGGGGCGGGCTGGTGGTGGTGGAGCTGAACGACCAGCGCGAGCCAGTGGCCACCCATCGCTTCTCCACCGACCTGCACTGCGCCGACTGCGATCGCCATTATCGTGAGCCGACGCCGAGCCTGTTCTCGTTCAACTCACCCATGGGCGCCTGTGAAACCTGCCGCGGTTTCGGCCGTGTCATGGGCATTGATTATGGCCTGGTGATTCCGGACCCGAAGCGCAGCCTGGCGGAGGGCGCCATCCGCCCGTGGCAGTCCGGCAAGTCCGCCGAGTGTCAGCAGGACCTGCTGCGGCACGCGCGACGCGCCGGGGTCGCCGTGGACATTCCCTGGCAGGACCTGCCGGAAGCCGATCGTCAGTGGGTGCTGGAGGGCGAGGGCCGGGGTCGTCAGCGGTGGTATGGCGTGCAGGGATTCTTCGACTGGCTCGAGTCCAAGAGCTACAAGATGCATGTCCGGGTGCTGCTGTCCAAATACCGCAGTTACGACCTTTGCCCGGACTGCGAAGGCGCCCGCCTCAAACCCGAGGCATTGCAGTGGCGTCTCGGCGGGCATGCCGAATCCGCCAGGGCGCGGCCGCCGGCGGACCGCCATCGGCCGCGGGGGGTCACCATGCCGGCGGAGGCCTTCCACGGGCTGCCCGGGCTGTGTCTGCATGACCTCATGACCCTCCCCCTGCATACCCTCCATCAATTCTTCGAGGAGCTGGCGCTGCCATCGCCGCTGGACGAAGCCGTCCCGGTGCTGCTCCAATCGATTCAGGCCCGGCTGGGTTTTCTGGATTCCGTCGGCGTGAGTTACCTCACCCTGGATCGTCAGTCACGGACGCTCTCCGGGGGTGAAGTTCAGCGCATCAACCTCACCACCGCCCTGGGCACATCGCTGGTGAACACCCTGTTCGTGCTGGACGAGCCCAGTATCGGTCTGCATCCGCGGGACATCGGCCGGATCACGGGGGTCATGCAACGATTGCGCGACGCCGGCAACACGCTGGTGGTGGTGGAACACGACCCGGACATCATGCGAGCGGCGAACCGGATCCTCGACATCGGTCCGGGACCCGGTCGCGATGGCGGGGCGGTGATCTTTAACGGCGGACCCGCCGAACTGTTGGCGGATGCCAATTCCCTGACCGGCGCCTACCTGCGGGGCGAGAGGCGGGTCGCGGCCCTGGACCGGGAGGAACGGCCGGCGCCTTCAGAATGGCTGGTCATTCGCGGGGCCCGGGAGCACAACCTGAAAAATATCGACGTGCGGTTGCCGCTGCACCGACTGGTCTGCCTGAGCGGCGTCTCCGGCTCGGGTAAATCCACGTTGCTGGAAACCGTGCTCTACCGCGCCCTGCGCAAGCGCCATGGCGAGGCGGTGGATCCGCCCGGCGATCATGATGGCGTCGACGGCGCTGACACCATCGACGAAGTGGTGCTGGTGGACCAGGCGGCCATCGGCCGAACCACCCGTTCCAACCCCGCCAGCTACGTCGGGGCTTTTGACGCCATCCGCAAGGCCTTTGCCCGGGAGCCGCTGGCCCGCGAACGGGGCTACACCGCCGGGACGTTCAGCTTCAATGCCGGGGCCGGACGCTGTCCTGCCTGCGGCGGCAACGGCTTTGAACACGTCGAAATGCAGTTTCTCTCGGATGTCTACCTGCGCTGCCCCAGCTGCGATGGCAAGCGGTACCGCGACAGCGTCCTCGAGGTCCGCCTGCCCCCGGCGTCCGGTGCCAGCCGTCCTCCGGCCTCCATCGCCGACTGCCTGGCCATGACCGTGGACGAGGCCCGCGAATTCATGGCCGATCAACCGGAAGTCCTGCGGGGACTGGAGCCACTGGCGGCGGTGGGCCTGGGCTACCTGCAGTTGGGCCAGCCGGTGCCCACCCTCTCCGGCGGCGAGGCCCAGCGCCTGAAGCTCGCCGGGCACCTGGCCAAGGCAAGCCGGCGTCGCGGTGGACACAAGCTGTTTCTTTTCGACGAGCCCACCACCGGTCTTCACTTCGCCGACATCAGCGTCCTGCTGACCGCCTTCGAGCGTCTGCTAGCGGCGGGGCATTCGGTGCTGCTCATTGAGCACAATCTGGATGTGATGCTGGCATCGGACTGGCTGGTGGACCTGGGCCCGGAAGGCGGCGACGGTGGCGGCCACCGGGTGGCCGAGGGGCCACCCGGGACGCTGATGGAAGTCAGTGGCAGCCATACCGGGGCCGCCCTGAAGCGCTATCGCGCCGAACTGGACGGGCAAGCATCACCCGGGGTGGCCGAACCGGCCCCTCCGGACGCGGCGGTGCGCCGGCCTGACGGCATCGAAATCCATCATGCCCGGGAGCACAACCTGAGGGACATCAACCTGTGCATACCCCGTCAGGGCATGACGGTGATTACCGGGCTGTCCGGCTCCGGCAAGAGCACGGTGGCCTTCGATATTCTGTTCAACGAGGGCCAGCGCCGCTATTTGGAGTCCCTGAACGCCTACGCCCGGCAATTCGTGCAGCCGGCGGCACGCCCCGACATCGATGCCGTGTTCGGCATACCGCCGACGGTGGCCATCGAGCAGCGCACCAGCCGGGGCGGCCGCAAGAGCACGGTGGCCACCCTCACCGAACTGCATCACTTTCTGCGCCTGCTGTTCGTGAAGCTGGGCACCCAGGTTTGCCCGGACTGTCAGGTGCCCATCAGCCATCAGGATCAGGACGCGATTGCTGCGCATCTGCTGGAGAACCGCCGGGGCCAACCCATCGAGCTGTTGGCGCCACTGGTGGTGGCCCGCAAGGGGTACTACACCGACCTCGCCCAGTGGGCCGCCGGCAAGGGCTTCTCTCACCTTCGAGTGGATGGCGAAGACCAGCCCACGGACAACTGGCCGAGGCTGGATCGATACCAGGAACATGATATCGACCTGCCCGTGGCCACCCTGACCCCGGACCCGTCGGCGGAGTCGACGCTCACCGAGGCGCTGGCGCAGGCGTTGGCCTACGGACGCGGCCAGATCCGTGTGCAGACCGGCGACGGCGAGACCGCCCTGTTTTCCACCGAGCGGTCCTGCCCCAGCTGCCGCCGCAGCTTCGCGGAACTCGATCCCCGGCTTTTTTCCTACAACACCCGGCATGGCTGGTGTCCGTCATGCTTTGGCACGGGCACCCGCCTGCCGGGCTTTGATGCCGAGCAGACCGGCGAGGAAAACCAGTGGCGGGCCGATGACAGCGACGAGCCGCAGACCTGCTCTGCCTGCAATGGCCATCGCCTGCGACCGGAGGCATTGGCCGTACGCTTTGACGGGCGGGGGATCGCGGATTTTGGCGCCCTGTCCATCGACGAGGCCCGGGCCTTTTTCGAAGCACCCGGGCTGGAAGGCCGGAATGCCGAGATCGCCCGAGATATCCTGGCAGAGCTGCGCAGTCGGCTGCAGTTTCTGTCCGCGGTGGGGCTCGGCTATCTGACCCTGGACCGCGCCGCCCCGACCCTGTCCGGCGGCGAAGCCCAGCGTATCCGGCTGGCAGCCCAACTGGGCTCCAATCTTCAGGGGGTCTGCTACATCCTTGATGAACCCACCATCGGCCTGCACGCCCGGGACAACCGGCTGTTGCTGGAGACACTCCGGGCACTGGAGCGCAAGGGCAATACCCTGGTGGTGGTGGAGCACGATGAAGAAACCATCCGCCAGGCGGATCACGTCATCGACCTGGGGCCCGGCGCCGGTGTCCGCGGCGGACGGGTGGTGGCCGAGGGGCCGCTGCCAAGGCTGCTGGAAGATCCGGACTCCGTGACCGGTCGGGCCCTGTCCAATCCACTCAAGCACCCGATGCGGGCCGCCCGGCGGGACCCTCATCAGGGTCCGGCGCTGCTGATCAAGGGCGCTCATGCCAACAACCTCCGGCAGGTTGAGGCGCATATTCCGCTGGGATGCCTGACCGTGGTCAGCGGGGTGTCGGGGTCCGGCAAGAGCACCCTGATCCGGGATGTCCTGCACACCAACCTGCGGCGCTGGCTAAGTCGTGACGGCGAGCGGCAGCGGGCGGACGGCTGCCGGGGGATCAAGGGATGGGAGTCACTGCAGCGGGTCCTGGAGGTGGACCAGACCCCCATCGGCAAAACGCCCCGCTCCTGCCCCGCCACCTATGTCGGCATTTATGACGACATTCGGCGACTGTTCGCGCAGACCGAAGAAGCCCGCATCCGCGGCTATGGCCCGGGGCGGTTTTCTTTCAACACCCGGGAGGGCCGTTGCCCGGAGTGCGACGGCCAGGGCATGCGGCGCATCGAGATGAACTTCCTGCCGGATGTCACCGTGCCCTGCGAGTCCTGTCACGGACAGCGCTTCACGCCGGAAACCCTGGCGGTGCGCTGGCGCGGCCGCTCCATTGGCGAGGTTCTGCAAATGGACATCGAATCCGCCGTGGACTTCTTTGCTGCCCATTCGAAAATCCATCACGCTCTCGAGCTGCTACGGGACACCGGACTGGGCTATCTGACACTGGGACAGCCCAGTCCGACCCTCTCCGGCGGTGAGGCCCAGCGGATCAAGCTGGTCACCGAGCTCACCAAGGCCAGGCCGTCAGTGGGACGCGTCCCTCAGGGCCAGACCCTGTACATTCTGGACGAACCCACGGTCGGGCTGCACATGGCGGATGTGGAGCGATTGATCGGCGTGCTCCACCGACTGGTGGACATGGGGCACAGCGTCGTGGTTATCGAACACGATCTGGATATTCTTGCCGAGGCCGACTGGCTCATCGACCTGGGGCCCGAGGGCGGACAGGCCGGGGGCGCCATCGTCGCCCAGGGCACCCCGGAACAGGTGGCCCGCAACCGGGACTCCCGCACCGGCGAAATACTCGCTGAATTTCTGAGTGCGCGACAATGCCTTTGAGCGGCGCGCCCGAGTGTGATTAGCTCTGCCGCCGATTCGATCAACCCAGCCAATCATCAATGGAGACTCCACCATGCCGAAAAGCGACGTGTTCCCCCTCAGTTGCCCTCTTCCCCTGGACAGCGCCCGGGCCATCATCCAGGCCGCCCGCGAAAAAGGCCGGGAACAGGGCTTCATGCCCCTGACGGTGGTGGTGCTGGACGCCGGTGGGCACCGCATTGCCATGGAGCGGGAGGATGGTTGCGGCATCGTCCGCGAGGAAGTGGCCACCGGCAAAGCCTGGGGTGCCCTTGGCATCGGCATTGGCAGCCGCACCATTGCCGGGCGCAATCAGGGCCGTGAGGCATTTCTGGCCGGCGTGGCCGTGGCCTCGGACGGGCGCTTCGTCCCGGTGCCCGGCGGAGTGCTGGTCATCGAAAACGGCCAGGCCATTGGTGCCGTCGGGATCAGCGGTGATACCTCGGATGCCGACGAGATGTGCGCGGTGGCCGGCATCGAAGCCGCCGGTTATCAGGCGGGAATCGATACCCCGGACTAGTCCCGGCTGCCCCGCTTGAAAGCGGCCAGTTGCCGCCGGTCGCGTCGCTCCGGGCGATGCTCCGGTCGCGGCTGGGCCGCGGCGGCAAGGCGGGCCGCCTCGCGCTGGCCGGCCCGCCGCTGCTGACTGTCTTCGGTCTCCCGATAGAGTTGCTCGGCCTCACGGGCCGGTCCCCGCTGATCCGACACCTGCAGCACTTCGACTTCGAAAGTCTGGGCGGCCTTTCGAACGATCACCTGCTGCCCCGGTTTGACGGCCCGGGCGGGCTTGGCCCTCACGCCTTCTACCTGCACATGGCCACCCCGGATGGCATCGATGGCCAGGCGGCGGGTTTTGAAGAACCGGGCCGCCCATAGCCAGCGGTCGAGACGGACTGAATCAGCTTCCCACATGACTCCCGTAACTGCCGTGCATGTAACTGGTCAATTCGGCGAGCTCCACGTCCCGGCTCTCCACCACCGCGGCGGTGAGGTCCCGCACGGAGATCACGCCATGAACCCGCCCCTGATCCATGATCGGCAGGTGCCGCACATTGCGCTCCGACACCAGCGCCATGGCCTCGTCCACGGTGCTGTCCGGCGCCACCCAAAACAACTCCCGGGTCATCACGGACTCCAGACGGGTGTCATCAGGATCTAGTCGGGATTCGAGTACGCGGCGGAGCACATCCCGTTCGGTAAAAATACCCAGCAACTCCTCGTCGGTGTTCATGACGAGAACCGCGCCGATGTTGCGCCGGTTCATCAGTCCAACGGCTTCGCCAACGGTGTTATCCGGACCGAGGGCATGCAGCCCGCCGACCCGCTCGTTAATCAGACTCTTGATACTTCGCCGCATGGCGGTCTCCTCCAGATCATTTTTTTGACTTATCGGTGGCTCATGCGAGGGGTTCGCTGGCCACCACAATGCCGTCGCGATCGGCGCACAGCCATTCGCCCGGCGTCAGGGTAACGCCGGCCATGGTCACGGGAACACCGACTTCGCCGCCATCCGCTTTCTGACTCCGGCTCGGATGGGTATTGAGCGCTTTAATGCCGATATCCAGGTCCGCCAGGTCGCCGGCGTCGCGAACGCAGCCATAGACCACCAGCCCGCTCCAGCCGTTGTCACGGGCCTTGGCCGCCAGCATGTCGCCCACCAGGGCGCATCGCAGAGAGCCAGCGCCATCCACCACCAGGACGCGCCCCTCTCCCGGGGTTTCCAGCATTTCCCGGACCCGGCTGTTGTCTTCGAATGTACGCACCGTCTCTACGCTGCCGGAAAAACCGTAGCGACCGCCGTAGTTTTCGAAGATTGGCGCCATGATACGGAGCGCCTCGGGATGTTCATCGCACAGGTCGGTGGTTTTGATTGCCATTGATTACTCCAGAAAGCCCACGGATCAAGTTATCGGCAGGCGCCGTCGCAGGCAACCATGTCGTCATGCGGGTTTGACACCTACCCGGAAGGGGGGAGAATGCGAGGGCTATGCCATGACACCAGGCCCACAAGGACATTCATGTCAGCTTCCCCCGCCAGCAGTGCGCAACCCCTGCCCGGTGCCGGTCACCTTCGGCAACGGCTCATGGATCGCGTGCGCCCGATCGTTATCGGTGTTGCCGGGGACAGCGGCAGCGGCAAGACCACTTACACCGGCGGCATTGAATGGCTGCTGGGTGAATCCCTGGTCAGCCAGATCAGTCTGGATGGCTATCACCGGGAGGATCGCGCGACCCGGCGGCGCACTGGCAGTTCACCGCTTGACCCGGATCAGAATCGTCTGGATGAGGCCGCCAGCCATCTCCGGCAACTGATCAACGGAGATCCGGCCCTGGTGCCGGTCTACGACCATGCCACCGGGTGTTTTGCCGAACCGCGGTGGCACCAGCCAACCCCGGTGATTCTGGTGGAAGGGCTGCACACCCTGTATCCGCTGATGCGGGATTTACTGGACTTCGCCATCTACGTGGACACCGACGCCACCATTCGGCGTGACTGGAAAACCACCCGGGACACCCGGGGGCGCGGCTATCGAAGCGAGGACGTCGAAGCGGAGATCCAGCGGCGGGCCACTCAGTACGATGAATGGATCGCCGGGCAGCAGGACACCGCGGATGTGATTCTGAGAATTCATCCGAGCCGGCTGGAGTCGCTGGCTCTGGGTGAAATGAATCCGGATGAGGGCGGTAGCTGTCATCACCTCGAGGTCATCGTTCACCCCCAGGCGGACAATCAGCCGGCCCTGTATTTTCCGGTGGATTTGAACAACATGAATCGCGAATCCGCCGTGCCGTTCATGCTGGCCACCGTCCCCAGCCGGTTTCGGGGCCGGGCGGTCAATGTGCTGCATGTCGACGGCCAGATGCCATCGGCGGCGCTGGCCACCCTGGAGCAGGAAATCTGCGCCTTTGCCGGCGTGGAAGCGCCCAGCGGTGACGCCTGCGCGTCAGCCGATCCTCAACCCACCATCCGTTTCGCCCAAATGCTGGTGGCCTGGCCCATTCTCGCTCAGGTGGCGGCGCTGGAATCCGCCTAGGCTTTCGGCGAAGCCACGTCTTCGAGAAAACTCTCCAGGGCGGGGCCGAGGCGCTTCACCGCCCGCCGGCCCTCATCAATGGCCTCCTCACCCCGATGAAGCTCCATCAGCCCGATGTGCGCCAGACGCGGCGCAATCATGAGATCCGGCGGGTCCCCCGCCATGCGACTGCGGGTAATGCGGTCCTGCATGACATTCACCGACGTGGCGATGACATCGAAAACCCCCGGCACGGTTTCCGCGGACCCCCGACGGAACTGGGCCTGCAACAGATCACTGCCGTTTCGGACGCCATGGGTCAGCCAGCTCAGCCAGCCGGCTGAAGTGACCGGAGCATCCTCTGCGGGCTCCTGAACCGACTCGGTGTGGTCCGCCGTCGGCACCGGCGGATGGATTCGTCGACCCACCAGTCCACCGCTCAGATTGACCGCGATCACCCGATCCGCGCCCATGGCGTGACATAGGGAAATTGGCACCGGATTCACCAGTCCACCGTCCACCAGCCACTCCCCGTGGACCTGGATGGGCGTAAAGACCCCGGGCAGCGCCATGGAAGCGCGCACTGCCGTGGCGACGTCCCCCTGCTGCAGCCATCGCTCCTGACCGCTGTACAGGTCGGTGGCCACCACCCCCAACGGCGTGGCCAGGGCCTCGAAGCGCAGGTCGCCAAAGGTATTGTGGAAATGCGTGAGCAGCCGACGGCCCTGGATGAAGCCGCCGTCTCCGAGGGCGAAATCCATGTAGCCGACCACGTCCCGTCGGGTCAGCTCCACCACCCAGCGCTCGAAGGCATCCAGTCGATCACTGCAGAGCATGGCCCCGGCGATGGCCCCCACCGAGGTCCCGGCCACGACATCGGGCTGAATGCCGGCCTCACGCAGCGCTCGAATAACGCCGATATGGGCCCAGCCTCGGGCCGCGCCACCCCCCAGGGCCAGGCCGATGCGCGGTCCGTTGGCGCCGGGCATGGTCAGCCTTCGTCCAACAGGGCCTCGAACTCGATGATGAGCTCGACCTCGTCCCCCACCAGCTCGTCCTCAAGGGCGTAATCCATGCCGAAATCACTGCGCATCAAGCTGCCGCTCATGGAGGCACCCAGCGTCTGGGCCCCGCCGATGGGATGAGGGCCAATGCGGTTGATGGTGGCGTCCAGACGAAGGGGCTGAGTCACGCCCAGAATGGTGATTTCACCGTGCACCACGCCCTGGTCACTGCCGGTGGCCTCGTAGTCGGTGACCTCGAACCGAATCTCCGGGTGATTGCGAACATCCAGAAAATCACCATCGCGAACATGGCCATCCCGACGATCATGACCGGTAAAGACACTGCCCGCGGTGATGACCGCGGCTCCACTATGGAGCTCGTTGGCCTCCGCGTCGTAGACGAAACCGCCGCTCACGTCGGTGAACAGACCGACCAGGTTGGCGAACCGGGCGTGGCCGATCTGAAAGGCCACACTGACGTGTTCTTCATCAACCACATACCGCTGGGGTTCGGCCAGCACCGGGCTGGCTTTGAGGCCGGCCACCGCGAAAGTGGCGATGACCGCCCCGAGGATGAATCGACGCATGACTGTCATGGGTTTGCTCCTGTCTTTGATAGGGGTCGCGCCAGGGCGAGCAGGTCAACAATGAACGAATAACTCACCAGTGCAACCAGGGCAGCGGCCAGCGGCTGGGTCGCGGAATGGGGCAGGCCCGGCAGCAGGCAGATCACCAGGCCCACGCCCTGCAGCCCGCAGATCACGCGTCGCCGCTGGGAAAACGCCAGCGGCCGTTGCAGAGGTGGATGGAACCGACCCGCCATGATGAACAGATACCGCCAGGCACCGATCAAGAGCACCCAGGGGCCGGCGCGATCCAGCGAGGCCACCCAGGCCGCCAGTACCAGCAGCGCGAATCCATCCAGTTCCATGTCGAAACGGGCACCGGCTCGGGTTTCGCAACCCAGGCGGCGGGCCACCAGACCGTCCGCGCCGTCCATGAGCACCGCCACCGCGGCCAGCGAGAAGATCACCGTGGGCTGGGCCAGGAAGAGGGAGGTGTCCGCCAGCAAGCCCACCAGTATGGCAATGGGGACCGAGCGCGCCAGGGTGACCCGGTCCGCGGCGGTGAGTCGGGTGCCCCGGCCGCGCTGCTGCCATAGCGCCAGACCCAGCCCGATCTGCGTTACCAGTGCGAGCCCGGGCACCGCCGCGGACAGGGAAAAAAACCCGGTGAGGCCGCCCGCCAGCGCGGCAGTGGCAACGAATGCCGCCAACCAATCCCTGATCCAGCCAGTGGTTCCCGCGTAGGGCGACTCCGGAACCAATGCTAACCTCCATGCCTCTGAGCACCAGATCACTGTGAACACGACCATGACATGGGAGTTCCCCGGCGGCCAATGAGCACCTCCACCAGCTACGCCTTCTGGATAACCGGTCCCGAACAGGGAGAGATCCGGGAAACGACGCTCCCCCCGCTGGAATCCGGGACGCTGCAGGTCCGCGCCCTCTACAGCGGGATCAGTCGCGGCACCGAGTCACTGGTCTGGCGCGGCCAGGTGCCAGGCAGCCAGCACCTGGCCATGCGGGCACCGTTTCAGGAAGGCGAATTCCCCGCACCGGTGAAGTACGGCTACTGCAATGTGGGCGTGGTGGAAGACGGCCCCGCTGACTGGATCGGGCAGCGGGTGTTCTGCCTTTACCCGCATCAGACGCGTTACCGGGTACCCATTGAGGCGGTGCATCCGCTGCCGGAGGGTCTTGACCCCGCCAACGCGGTCCTGGCGGCCAACACGGAAACGGCCATCAACGCCACCTGGGATGCCGGCCCCATGGTCGGGGAGCGTATCGCGGTCATCGGCGCCGGCGTGGTCGGTGCCCTGACCGCGGCCCTGTGTACCCGGATCCCCGGTGTGGAGGTACAGCTGGTGGACGTCAATCTGGAGCGCGGCGCGCTGGCGGAAGCGCTTGGAGTGCCCTTTGCCACGCCGGAAAGCGCACGGGGCGAACTCGACCGGATCATCCACGCCAGTGGCCATGGCGAAGGCCTGCGACTGGCACTTTCACTGGCCGCCATGGAAGCCACCGTGGTCGAGCTCAGCTGGTTCGGTAGCCGGGAACCCACGGTCCCCCTTGGCGAGGACTTTCACGCCCGCCGTCTGACGCTGCGCTCCAGCCAGGTGGGTAGCCTCAATCCGCTCATGCGGCCGCGCTGGGACCACCGCCGTCGTCTGAATCTTGCCCTGCAACTGCTCACCCGCCATCCCGAATGGGCGGCGCTGGTGGACGCCGAGTCCGACTTCCCGTCGCTGCCCGCCACCATGCCGTCCATTGCTGGCGGGTCCGGTCTTTGCCATCGCATTCGCTATCAGGAGTGACCATGTACAGCATTAATGTTCGCGACCATTTCATGATTGCCCACAGCTTTCGCGGCGACACCTTCGGCCCGGCTCAGGCGCTGCACGGAGCCACCTACGTCACCGATGCCACTTTTTTCCGGGACAGTCTGGACGCCGACGGGGTCGTCATCGACATCGCAGCGGCCACCGAGACCCTTCGCGCCGTTCTGGCCCGCTACAACCTGACCAATCTGGATGAACTCACGGAATTCGAAGGGGTGAACACCACCACCGAATACCTGGCGCGACACATCGCCGATGCCCTGGCGGTGGCCATCGACAATGGCGACCTGGGTGAGAGCGCACAAACCCTGGATCGGCTGAAAGTCACCCTGCACGAGTCACATGTGGCATCGGCGGCCTATGAGCGGTCGCTCAAGGGGTGAGCCCGATCCATTTTCTGGTTCCCGGCTCACTGGGCCGTCCCACCGGCGGTACCCAGTACGACCGGCGGATCATCGAGGGACTCAGGCAACGGGGCGAGACGGTTCAGGCTCATGAGCTCGCCGGCGACTACCCCGGGCCCGATTTCGCAGCGGAACAGGCCGCCACCGACTGCCTGTCGGCGCTGCCCGATGATGCCTGTGTGGTGGTGGACGGCCTCGCTCTGGGGGGGCTGCCCGACGTGTTCGGCGATCATGCCCGACGCCTCCGGCTGGTCGCCATGGTTCATCATCCACTGACGGATGAAACCGGTCTCGACCTGCCCCGGGCCGCGGAGTTGCGGGATCTCGAGCAACGGGCCCTGGCGGTTGTTGGCGGGGTCATTGCCAGCAGCGCCTTCACCGCCGATCGTCTGGAAAACCTGGGCCTCTACCCAGGCGACATCCATGTCGTGACCCCCGGTTGCACCCCGAGCCGACTGGCCAGTGGGTCCCCCGACCCGGATACCCCGCCATCGCTGCTGTGCGTGGGATCGCTCATCCCCCGCAAGGGACAGGATGTCCTGATCAGTGCCCTGGGGCGGCTTGCGGATCTCCCGTGGCAGTGCACGCTGGCCGGCTCCACCGGCGCCGACGCCGACTGGAACCGACATCTGCAGCAGCTGATCGCCGATGTCGCACTCGCCCATCGCATCCACTCACCGGGCGCGCTGTCGCCGTCGGCGCTGGAAGATGCCTATCAGCAGGCGGATCTGTTTATCCTGCCCTCCCGATACGAGGGATATGGCATGGTCATCACCGAGGCCGTGGCCCGCGGCCTGCCCGTGGTCACCACCGACGGCGGTGCCCTGCCGTCCACCCTGCCACCGGGGGCGGGCCTCACGGTTCCGGTGGGTGACTCGGCAGCGCTGGCTGCGGCCATTCGCCGGGTGCTGACCGAAGACGAGCTTCGAGCAGCGCTGGAAGCCGGTGCCCGACGGGCCCGCCGGTCACTGCAGGATTGGGACGAAGTGGCGCTGGGGTTCCAGCGGGCCTTGAGGAATATCACCCACCATGATTGAACACTTTGCCGCCGACTGGCTGGGGCTGCGAGAAGCCGCGGATCATGCCAGCCGGGATCCGAATCTCACCGCCCGCCTCGCCGAGTGGTGGGAGGCCGAAGGCGGCTCCCGGGTGGTGGACCTGGGGGCCGGCGCCGGCAGCAACTGCCGTTATTTGGCGCCACGGCTCGGCGGGACTCAAACCTGGCAACTGGTGGACCACGACCCGGAACTGCTGGCGGTGGCTCGCAGACGCACGGCCACCCTCGGCACCGAACAAGGCATCCCGATCTCCACTCGCCGGGCAGACCTGAACACCGAGCTGGCGGACTGCACCGCCGGGGCCCACCTGGTCACCGCCTCGGCACTGCTGGATCTGGTCAGCGCCCGCTGGCTCGAGACGCTGGCCGGGCAGTGTCAGCGCCAGGGCTGCGCGGTGCTGATCACCATCAGCTACAACGGTCAGTTCTCTCTCGATCCCCCGCTGGCGGATGATCACTGGATTCGTGAGCAGGTCAATGCCCACCAGCGCGGCGAGAAAACCGTCGGTCGTGCCCTCGGGCCCGATGCACTGGACTGTGCAGCGCCGCTGTTCGAACAGTTGGGCTTTCAGATCTGGCGCGCTCCCAGCGACTGGCAGCTTTCACCGCGGGACGAGCCACTGCAGGCCGCCCTCATAGAGGGTTGGGCGGAAGCCGCCCGGCAGCAGGCGCCGGATGAGGCGGACCGCGTCGATGCCTGGCTGCAACGGCGGCGACAGGGAGGACCGGCGGAACGACTGCGGGTCGGGCATGAAGATTTTCTGGCCCTGCCGTGTCCCGACTGATCCGGGTTCTGGTTTCCGCCGTGCTGCTCGCCCTGGTGGCGAGGCAATTCGGCAGCGATGTACTGGCACAACTGGCCCAGGCGAATCCTGCCTGGTTGGCGCTGGCCATGGGGCTGGGTCTGTTGCAGGTGGTGGGCTCGGCCTGGCGCTGGCGCTACACGGCAGGCCGGCTCAGCGTACCCCTGCAGATGAGCCGCGCCGTCGGTGAATACTTTCTGGCCACCCTCATCAACCAGACCGTACCCGGCGGCGTCATCGGCGATGCTCAGCGTGCCTGGCGTCATGGCCGCGGGCTGCCAAGGCAGGGCCCGGCCTTCCAGGCCGTTGTGATCGAGCGGCTCTCCGGCCAGATCGCCCTGGGGGGGCTGGCACTCACGGCCTGGTTTGTCAGCTCCGAGGCTCCCGCTGCCCAGCGTCTGCTGGTTGGTGCTGGCGTGGCCGCCGGACTGCTGCTGATGGTCCGCGGCATTCGCTGGACCCTGAACCACGCCCAGGGTTGGAGGCAGGAGTGGTCGGCGGCGGTGGAGCGGGGCCTCCTCGCCCGGAGCGTACTCCCCGTCCAGCTGGGCGCCTCCTTTCTGGTGGCGATGAGCTATATCGCCGTCTATATCTGCTGCCTGCTGGCGCTGGGTGCCGCCGGCTCCCTGCTGACCTGGGGGGCCCTGGTGCCGCTGGTGCTGTTTGCCATGCTGATCCCGTTCAGCGTGGCCGGGTGGGGACTGCGGGAAGGCGCGGCCGCTCTGCTGTGGCCCCTCGCCGGCCTGCCGGCCCATGAGGGCGTCGCCGCGGCGGTGCTCTACGGGGTGATCGCGCTGCTCAGCGGCGTGCCGGGGCTCATGGTGCTGGCGAAACGCTGAAATCCAGCCGGAACAGTCGGTCCTCGCCAAGATCGAACTGCTGAACCACCGGTCGCCAGGCCTCATCCATGTGGTCGATGGCGGGCAACTGGATGCCCGTGGGGCCCGAGCCGATCAGAACCGGTGCCACGGTCACGTAGAGCACATCCACCAGGCGATGCGCGATCCAGGCGGACACCGTCCGCGCCCCTCCTTCCACCAGAATACGCTGTACGCCGGTTGCGGCCAGGGCATCCCGAACCGTTGACGGGCTAGCCGGATCGGCCACGAACTGCCGGTCTGCCGGGAGCGTTTGACGGCGGCCCGCACTGACCAGCCAGGTCGGCGCGGCCCGGTCGGTGAAGATGGACCGGTCCGCTGGCAAGCCGTCACGGTCCAGGAGAACCGCGCGGGCCGGGTTACGCCCTGCCACGGCCCTGACCGTCAGCTGCGGGTCGTCTTTAGCGACGGTGCCGGCGCCCACCACCACGACATCCACCAGGGCGCGCAGCCGATGCAGATGGGTTCGGTCAGCCGGACCCGTGACGTAATGGGAGTGACCCGTGGGTGTGGCAATACGGCCATCCAGGCTCTGGCCCAGCTGGGCCACCACCAGCGGCCGTTGCTCCCGCGGCTCCAGCAACGGGCGGTAGCGTTGCCGCAGAACCTGAGCCGCCTCCCGGTGCCCGAGACCCGACAGGTCTGGTGGAGTTGCGGTGTCGTCGTCCGGGCTTTTGCCGTGGTGACCTCCGCACTGGCGCAGCAGGTCGATCCAGACTGATTGCAGTGTCTCCGCCCCCATGGGAACGCCTCTGTCGCTTCATCACGGAATTGTTACAGGTTAGTCTGGTCTATTCATGCACGCTTATGCGAAGGGAGTCACTATGCAGCGCATCCGGCGCGCACTGATTGACCTGAGGCGCGGAGAACCGGTGAGAGTCACCGGCGCCGACAACGATCACCGCCTCATCATCGCCATGGAAAACCTGGACCGGGCCCGGCTGGCCGCCATGACGGCATTCACTGATGATATGCCCCGCCTGGTGATGACCCACCACCGGGCCCAGGCCATGGGGTTGGCCTGGCAAAGTGCGGCTGCACTGTCCATCCCGCTTCGAAAGAACGGCGCGCCACCGAACCTGGAAGCGGTGGTTGGTGTGATGAAGGACCCGGGCAAAGGCAAGCCCCCCGAACCCGGCACCCCGGCCGAGACCGCCGCCATCGACATGGCCCGCCACGCAGGCCTGCTGCCGGCGCTGCTGGTTGTGGATCCCCTGCCCGATGCCGGGGATCTGGAAGCGCGGGTGGCTAACGATGAAATCCTCTCGGTCAGCGTCCGCGAGATCGAGGCATTCACCACCGGGCGAGGCAATGCACCGGAGCGAATCAGCGAGGCTCAGGTTCCACTGGAGGGCGCGGAGACATCAAGGTTCATCCTCTATCGCGAGCCCGACGGATTGCTCGAGCACATCGCGGTGTTGATCGGCGAGCCGGAGGACTGGCCCAGCCCGCCGGGACTTCGTCTCCACTCCGCCTGCCTGACCGGCGACCTGTTTGGCTCCCTGCGCTGCGACTGTGGCGAACAGCTGCGCCAGGCGGCGTCCACGCTGGCCGCCGAAGGCGGTGGGGTGCTGCTCTATCTGGCCCAGGAAGGCCGGGGCATCGGCCTGGCCAACAAGCTGCGGGCCTATGGGCTGCAGGACACCGGCATGGACACGGTGGACGCAGACCAGCTGCTCGGATTCGGGGAAGACGAGCGCCGCTACGAGATCGCCGCGGCCATGCTGAAAGACCTGGGTGTCGCCAGCGTCCGCCTCATGACCAATAATCCCGCCAAGGTCTCGGCGCTGGAGGCGTCGGGCATCGAGATTGCAGGTCGGGAAGCGATCCATGGACAACTCAATAGTCACAACGCCCGCTATCTCACCGCCAAGGCAGAACGCTCCGGGCACTGGTTGCAGGAATTGCTGACCGAAAGTCGGCCGGAAGATCAGGCCTGATCAAAGGTTGATAACGGGAACTTCGCGGTTTCTGCAATGATGCCGGCGAGGGTATCCGCGTAGTGAAGAAGCAGTTTTTCACCGGCCTCCGGGTTCGCCAGTCGTGCGTCACCGGTAATCCCCCCCGGATGCAGATCCTCGGCCAGCCAGGCAAACCGGGCGGCTCGGGTTTCCGCGCCGAGCCACCGAAAATCCGCCAGCGCCTCGAACTCAATGGACGGCCGGTGAGAGAGCTGATGACGGTTGACCCGATCCGGGGCCAGATGAAGCATCAGGGCGGTTTCCAGCGCACCGCCATGCAACCCCTCCTGCCACTCGCGCTCCGGAAACATTGCGGGAATGGCCGGAAAATCAAAATGGCAGGTTTTCACCACCAGCATGCCCTCACGGGCCCGCAGATCCAGCGCCGCGGTGTCCATGGCCGCCAGATTGCCACCATGGCTGGTGTACATCACCAGCCGGCGGGCACCGGCACGACTCACCGACTGACCGATTTCCCTTAGCACGGCCTCAAAGGTGGCCGACGAAAGACTGAGCGTGCCGGCATGGTTGACATGCTCGGTGCTCTCGCCAATGGCCACCGTGGGCAGGCGCAGGCAGGTAACCTCGGCGGGCAGCCGGTTCAGGGCGGCTTCGACGACTCCGTCGGCGATGATCTGGTCCGTGGCCAGAGGCAGGTGATCCCCGTGCTGCTCCACCGCCGCCAACGGCAGGAGCGCCACCGCGTTCTCATCCAGACAATGGCGGAGCCCGTCGCGGGTATGACCGGCCCAGCCCCTCTGTTCCATCATTCGGCCTCCAGCGTATCGAGACGGCTTTCCAGGAGCGACGGAAAGCGTTTGAACCAGGTGGCGTTCAGGGGTGAGGGATGGGGCAGCGGATGAATCCACAGGCGGCGCTTCAGTTCCGGCTCCGGACCAGCGTAATCAATGGCCAGGGATGTCTCGAAGCGGGCGGGCGAGTGCCAGTGATGGCTCAGGGACTGACGCACCGAGGCGGACTGCTCGAGTCCGAACCAGAAAAACGCCTCCCGCCCCAGGGTCAGCACCTGCGACCCGCTCCAGCAGCGCAGCAGAACCGTGCTGACCAGCGGCCAGAAACGGCGTTTAATGGCCATCGGCCAGGCTTTGTTACCCGCGGGCTTGTAGGGGACGGTGTTGGCCCAGAAGTAGCCCTCCCCCGCCGCGAGGGCCTGCTCGGTGGTCGCCAGCTCTCCACTGAAACGACGCCGGTGCAGGACCCGACGAATCTGTTTGCCACCCGCGCCGATAAAGGGCACCCCGTGTCGGACTTCGTCCCGACCCGGGTCGCGTCCGAAAAATGCAACCGGGGACTCCCGGCGACCCAGGCCGAGTACAGGGGACTGTGGATCGCGGTCCGCCTGGAGGTAGGCCTCGTGATCCACCCCCGGCAAATCCGCGGCGGCCTGCCGGAAGCGTTCCTCAAGCGGCTCCGGCAATTCGGCCATGTCAGTGCAGGGTTGCCTGGCGCTCGCGGGTTTCCTTGAGAACCCCCACCACGTCTTCTTCCCAGCTTTTGGCCAGGGCCGACTGGGCCACCAGCGCCGAGAGCTCATCGGCGCTGACCGGCGAACCGCCTTCGTCGCCGACCGACAGTCGCGAACGGTGCTCGTCTCTGAGTTCATAGGCCCGTTCGCCGGTGTCGCCGTCACCGACTCGCAGGGTAATCTCGTCGGCATCAATCACCGCCCGCCAGTTGACCTGTGCGGTCCAGCCGCGAGCGTTTGAATACAGGGACACCCCCGCCAGTTCCTGGCCGCTGCTGCGCTGTCGATCCATTACATGGACACTGCTGGTGAGGTGCTCGAAGGGGGACTCCTCGAGAATCTGCATCAGCTGTTCCTTGGGAATCATGGCATCCGCGTTCATGGGTTGTCGCCTCGTGACCGCTGGTTCATCCGTTCATCATACAACCCTCGCGCGGGTCTGTTGACCCTGCCGGTGTTGGGTTATGCTCCTCGCTGAATCTGTCCAGCAAAGAGTGACCGGCAATCGGGCATGGCCAATTCGCCAAACCAGAAACGCAAGCGCGCCGAGCGGGCCCGAGACCTGCTCCGGGAATTGCAGAAACGTTTTCCCGACTGTTTTGGACGGCAGCGCAAAAACATCCGGCCAATCGCCATCGGAATTGACCGGGCGCTGCGGGAAACGTTCGACAACGACCCGGACATGGCGAAAACGCCGAATTGGCTGATTCGTCAGTGTCTTGCCGTTCACACCCGGTCGCCCGCCTATCTGGACGCCGTGATCGCCGGCGGTGATCGGGTGGATCTGAGCGGCAATCCGGTGGAACCGGTCACCGCAGAAGCCATCGAATTGGCCAGAACGCGCCGCGAGGAACAGCGCGCCCGGGCGGCCGAACAGCGTCAGAAGAAACGCGCCGATGAAGAAGCCGCCCGACGCCAGGCCCGATTGGAGCAACTGGCCAAGCATTTCAACGATTGAGAATGCCAACGGTGAAAACTCCCCTGAAACTGTCGGAAATGAGTCGTGAAGCCCTGGACGAACTGCGTCAGCGGGTGGACAGTGAACTCGAAGCCCGCGCATTCGAAGAGCAATTGCGCCGCGAGCTGCAATCGCACATGAATCGCCGGGAATGGATGGACCGCCACCACGCCGCTCAACGCCGCCGCTGATTCACGGCTGCGGCCTGAACCCATGGACAAGGACGCCACCCCGCAACGCATCGTCTCCTTACTGCCGGGTGCCACCGACATCGTCGCCGCGCTGGGACTCGAGGATCACCTGGTGGGCCTGTCCGCCGAATGTGACGCGCCGGCTTCGGTCATGGACCGGCCCCGGGTCAGCCTGACGGCCCTCGACACCCATGGCTGTGAACCCGGCGCCATCGATTCCATGGTGCGGGACCGACTGGCGCGGGGCGAGCCGATTTTCCAGGCGGACGCCGAAGCCCTCGCTGGCCTCCGGCCCGACCTGATCCTATCCCAGTCACTCTGCGACGTCTGCGCCGCCACGCCCTCGACGCTGACTCGGGCGGCGATTGGCGGGGCAACCGTGCTGTCCCTCGACGGCCGAGATCTGGACGGGTTGATCGGCGACGTGCGAACGGTAGCGGACGCCGCCGGTATGCCGCAGCGTGGCGAACAGCTGGCGGCCCGGCTCGAACAGCAACGGCGGGCGGCGCGGCGCCATCCGCGCCACCGTCCACGGGTGCTGGCGGTGGAATGGCCGGATCCGCTTTTTATTGGCGGCCACTGGATACCCCACATGATCGAGGAAGCCGGTGGTGAGACCCTCGGAGCGCCGGGCGATCACTCCGTGGTGATCCCCTGGAGCCGGGTTTGTGACTATGCTCCGGAAGTGATTCTCATGCTGCCCTGTGGCATGGGCCTCGAGGAGGGCGGCAACACTCTGCCGGCACTGACCCGGCAACCCGGCTGGGCGGAGCTTCCCGCCGTTAAAACCGGAGAGGTCTATCTGCTGGACGGCAACCGGCATTTCAGCCGCCCGGGGCCCGGGCCTTTTGAGGGTCTGCAAATACTCGCCGAAATCCTCCACGGCTCGGCGCCGGCTCAGCAGCCCGGCCGGTGGCGGCGGGCACGTCAAAGCGAACTGCAGGCATCCAGCCGGAGGGCCATCGGGCCGTGGGAATGACCTGGGAAGGGTGGCTGACCCTCGCCGTCGTGGCGCTGGTCATCGGGGCCATGGGCTCCGGTCGCGCCTCCCCGGCTGGCGCCCTTTTCCTGGGGCTGGTGGTGCTGATGAGCACGGCTTCGATCACCGGCACTGAGGGTCTGTTGACACCCGCCCAGGCTGCCAGTGGCTTCGGCAATACCGGGTTGATGACCGTTGGCCTGCTGTTCGTGGTGGCCGCCGGGCTGACCCGAACGGGTGCCGTGGCGTCGCTGGTGGAACCGCTGCTTGGCCGGTCCCGGGGCCTGCGGTCTGCCCAGTGGCGACTGCTCTCGCCGGTGGCGGCTCTCAGCGCGTTCATGAACAACACGCCCATCGTCGCGCTTTTCCTGCCCGTGGTGAACGATCTGGCGCGACGACTCGGCCTGCCGGCGTCCCGGCTGTATTTGCCACTGAGCTACGCCGCCATTCTCGGCGGGACCTGCACGCTCATTGGCACCAGTACCAATCTGATTGTTAACGACCTGCTCCGCCAGACCAGTGAGACGCCGGCGCTGGCGCTGTTCGATCTGGCCTGGGTGGGCATCCCCGCCGTGGTGGTGGGGCTCGCCTACATTCTCCTGATGACCCCCTGGCTGCTGCCGGACCGCCGTGAGGCGCTGGCTGAGCGCCGGGACCCACGGCGCTATACCGTCGAGGTGGAAGTGGCGGCCGGCGGGCCCATGGTGGGCCGAAGCATTGCCCAGGCGGGCCTCCGCCATCTGCCGGATCTGTTCCTTGCGGAAATCGAGCGCGACGGCCACAGCATCCCGGCGGTGTCCCCGGACGAAGTCCTGCAGGGGGGTGACCGGCTGGTGTTCGTTGGCGTCCTCGAGTCCGTGGTGGACCTTCATAAAATGCGGGGTCTGAAACCGGCCGCCGGCGCCGCGGAGCGACTGAAAACTCCGATTAACGAGCGCTGCCTCGTGGAGGCCGTGGTCTCCGATGCCTGCCCCCTGGCGGGCCAAAGCATTCGGGCGGGCCGTTTTCGCGAGCGCTATCAGGCGGCGGTCATCGCCGTTTCCCGGGGCGGCCGCCAACTCTCCGGCAAACTGGGTGATGTGGTGCTGCGCCCCGGCGATACCCTGCTGCTGGAGACCCATCCGAGTTTCGTCGAGCGTCAGCGCGACGCCCGCGATTTTCATCTGGTGAGTGGCGTGAACGACTCAGCGCCCCGGCAGCATCACAAGGCCCGGCTGTCACTGCTCATTCTCGCTGGCATGGTTGGGCTGGCCGCCAGTCCCTGGATCAGCATGCTCAACGCGGCGCTGGTCGCCGCGGTCCTGCTCACGCTCACCCGCTGCGTGGATCTGGGTGAGGCGGTGCGGAGCGTCAACTGGAATGTCCTATTGGTGATCGGCGCCGCCATCGGCCTTGGGCAGGCGATGGACAATAGCGGCGCTGCCGCAGTGCTCGGCCACCAGATCATTCACCTGGCGTCAGACCACCCGCTAATCGCTCTGGCCGGGATTTACCTGCTGACCTCCATCACCACCGAAGCGATTACCAATAACGCCGCCGCGGTGCTCATCTTTCCGGTGGCAGTGGCGGGCGCAGAGGCGCTGGGTGTTTCCCCGACCCCCTTCGTTGTGGCGATCATGGTGGCGGCCTCCGCGGCTTTCACCACCCCCATCGGATACCAGACCAACCTCATGGTGCTGGGGCCCGGCGGCTACCGATTCATGGACTATGTCCGTTTCGGGCTCCCGCTGAATCTTCTGGTCATGGTCACTGCTCTGCTGATCATCCCCCGGGTCTGGCCTCTGCACTGATCAGCCGTCAGACTGATCAGCCAAACGGGCTTTTCAACGGAGACGGCATGGCATCCTCGATCGACTCCCGACGCGCCAGCGATTATGTGGACAGGGCGTGGGAGGAGGACATCCTTCCAGCGCTGGAGTCTTTCATCCGCATCCCGGCCAAGTCGCCGGCCTTCGATCCGGACTGGGCGAACACCGGTCATCTGGATGAGGCGGTGGCGCTGGCCGAGGCCTGGTGCCGGCGCATCGCCCCGGCGGGGAGTCAAATTGAAGTCATCCGGCTGCCAGGACGGACACCGCTGCTGTGGGTGGATGTGCCCGGCACCGGCGCCGGCGAGGCGCTCCTCTATGGCCATCTGGACAAGCAGCCGGAAGCCAGTGGCTGGGACGACGACAAGGGCCCGTGGACGCCGGTCCGCGAAGGCGACCGCCTGTACGGACGGGGCGCGGCGGACGATGGTTATGCCCTGTTCGCGTCCCTGCAGGCGGTCCGGATGCTCCATGATATCGGTGCGCCGGCTCCCCGTTGCATGCTACTCATCGAATGCGCCGAGGAAAGCGGTAGCCCGGATCTGCCCGCCTACCTGGCGCATCTGGGCCCGCGCCTGGGCTCGCCGGGGCTGGTGGTCTGCCTGGACTCCGGCTGTGCCGATTATGACCGGTTATGGGTGACCACCTCCCTGCGGGGCATGGCGGCGGGTGATCTCACGGTCCGCGTGCTCGATCAGGGGGTTCACTCCGGAGACGCCAGCGGCGTGGTGCCGTCGAGCTTTCGCATTGCCAGGACCCTGCTGGATCGGCTGGAAGATCCCGCCACCGGCGAGATCCGGCCCGCCGACCTGGCCGCGGAAATCCCCACGGAACGGCGCCAACAGGCCGCCAAGGCCGCCGGAGTCATCAGTGATCAGCTGGCGGGCAAATTTCCCTGGGCCGGCGGCACCACCGCCATCAGTGCCGACCCCGCCGAGCTGATCCTCAACCGAACCTGGCGGGCCTGGCTGGAAATTATCGGCGTTGATGGCATCGCGCCGCTCAGTGAAGCAGGCAATGTGCTGCGACCTGCCACCACCCTGCGCCTTTCGCTGCGACTGCCTCCGACGGTACCGGGCTCGACAGCCACCCGGGTCATGGCCGAGACACTGACCGCCGACCCGCCTCACGGAGCCGAGGTGAGCTTCCAGTCCGGCGGTGGTGCCGACGGCTGGAACGCACCGGCCTTTGAAGGCTGGCTGGGGGACAGCCTGGAAGCGGCGGCGATGAATTGGTTTGATCAGCCGCCGGTCTTCATGGGCGAAGGCGGCAGCATTCCGTTGATGAACCTGCTGGGTGAGCAGTTCCCGGCGGCACGGTTTCTGGTCACCGGCGTGCTCGGGCCCGGCTCCAATGCCCACGGCCCCAATGAGTTTCTGCATCTGCCCATGGCCCGTCGGTTGACCGGTGTGGTGGCCGAAGCACTGACCGCCCAGGCGGGCGCCGCGGAGGGTTCCAACTGATCCCTGGCACTACCAGGGAATGGGCTGACCATCCCAGGCAAAAAAACCGCCGGAGTCCTCGAGTCGGGCCCGATCAATCCGCGTCAGCAGCTTTTCGGCCACGAAAGCCGGCGTGAACAGTTTGTTCTCCGGCACTCGAGCCTGAAAAGGCCGGGAGAGACCCGAGTCGGTGGTGCCCGGATGCAGGGCGAGACAGATCACTCGCCGGGCCCGGCGTCCACACTCAATGGCCAGCCCGCGGGTAAACATGTTCTGGGCCGCCTTGCTGGAGCGGTAGGCATACCATCCCCCCAGACGGTTGTCGCCAATGCTGCCCACACGCGCCGACAGGGTGGCGAAGACCGCCCGCTCCCGGTGATTCAGCAGCCCCAGGCAGTGCCGGGCGATCAGCATCGGCGCCATGGTGTTGATGCGAAAATTGGCTTCCAGTCCTTCGGGACTGATGTCCTCCAGACGCTTTTCCGGCCAGATCCCGGCGCGCTCGTCGTGGAGGAAACCGAAGGCATTGATCAGCAGATGCAGGGGTTTGGCCTCGGCGGCCAGGTCCTCGCCCATGCGCTGAATGGAGGTGGCCTCGGTGATATCGACCTCCAGGGTTCGCAAGCGGTCGCCGTACCGCTCAGCGAGCGACATCAGTCGCGCTGAAGCCGGCTGACTGCTGGCCGCCCAGACCCCCTGGATCGGGGTGTGCGCCAGCAGATGCTCCACCAGCGCGGATCCAATGGCGCCGCTGGCGCCAATCACCAGAGCCCGTGATTGTTCGCTAAGGGTTTCCATGCCGTGTCTCCATGCGGCCAAGTTACAATGACAGGATGAGCCAACCGCTTATCCAACCCACCGAACGCGGCCTGTATTGCGCCGCCGGCGACTTCCATATTGATCCATGGCGACCGGTTGAGCGCGCGCTGATCACCCACGCACATGCGGATCATGCCCGGCCCGGTCACGGCCATTACTGGACCGCCCGCGATGGCCTGGCGCTTCTGCGACGCCGCCTCGGTTCGCGGATTCATGCCACCGGCGTCGACCATCGGCAGACGCTGAGGTTCGGGCCCGCCCGGGTCAGTTTCCATCCGGCCGGCCATATCCTCGGCTCTTCCCAGATTCGTGTCGAGGTGGATGGCGAAGTCTGGGTCGCCTCCGGCGATTACAAACGCGACCCGGACCCAACCTGCGCGCCGTTTGAACCGGTACCCTGTGACACATTCATCACCGAAGCCACCTTCGCGCTGCCGGTTTATCGCTGGCCGGAGCCGGATCAGGTGGCGGCGGAAATCTTCGACTGGTGGACACAGAACGCCGCCGCCGGCAACACCGCGGTGCTGTTCTGCTACGCCCTCGGCAAAGCGCAGCGAGTGCTCGCCCAGCTGCCGGCGGACCGGCCGGGGCCCATTTACCTCCACGGCGCGGTGTCCCCCCTCACCGAAGACTACCGGGAGGCGGGCATTCCCCTGCCCCCCACCCGCATGGTGAGTAAGGCGCCGCCGGATGAGCAATATCAGACCAGCCTGGTGATTGCTCCCCCGAGTGCCGCCGGGTCCACCTGGATGCGACGCTTCAGCAATCCGAGCCTGGGTTTTGCCTCGGGATGGATGCGGATCCGGGGCAATCGCCGCCGGCGAGGTTATGACCGCGGCTTCGTCATCTCGGATCACGTCGACTGGCCCGGCCTCCTCAAAACCTTCACCGACACCGGCGCGACGCAGATCCTCACCACCCACGGCCGCGCCGATGAGCTGGTTCGCTACCTGCAGGAGCAGGGCAAAACCGCCCGGCCGCTGGCGACCCTTTACGGTGAAGACGAAGACGACGGGGGCCCGGTATGAAACCCTTCGCCGCCCTGTTTCAGCGCCTCGACCAGGCCCGTGGCACCAACGCCAAGGTGGCGGCCCTGGTGGCCTACTTCAGCCAGGTCGATCCGGCGGATGGGGCCTGGGCGGTGTATTTTCTGAGCGGGCGGCGGATCAAGCGACTGATCGGCCCGGTGACCCTTCGTCAGTGGCTGGCCGAGGCCAGCGGTCTGCCTGACTGGCTGCTGGAGGAGACCCACCAGCATGTCGGCGATCTGGCGGAGACCATTGCTCTGGTATTACCTGCGACGGCCACCGAGGGCGGCGACAGCGATCGGAGTCTCGCCCACTGGGTGGAAAACGACGTGCTGAGCCTGCGGGACATGGACGACGACGCCCGCCGTCAGCGGGTGCTGGCCGCCTGGGCGGAGCTGGATGAACCCGGACGCTTCCTCTACAGCAAACTCCTGACCGGCGCGCTCCGGGTGGGTGTCTCCCAGACCCTGGTGGAGCGCGCTCTCGCCGAGGCCACCGGCCATCCACGACCGCTGATCGCCCACCGCCTGATGGGGGCCTGGGCGCCGGACGCGGACTTTTTTACCGGCCTGTTTGCCGAGCAGACGGCGAGCGAAGACGCCTCCCGTCCCTACCCCTTCTTTCTGGCCCACCCCCTGGAGGGTGACCCCGAGGCAACCCTGGGGTCCGTCGAAGACTGGCAGATTGAATGGAAGTGGGATGGCATCCGGGCCCAGTTGATTCATCGGGATGGCGGGACGTATCTGTGGTCCCGGGGCGAGACCCTGATCAGCGAGACGTTTCCCGATCTCATGGACGCCGCCGATCAGCTGCCCCCCAACACCGTCATTGACGGAGAAATTCTCGCCTGGAAGGACACCGTCCTGCCGTTTTCGGAACTGCAACGACGCCTGGGTCGAAAACGCGTGACCCGGCGGTTCATGCAGGAGGTGCCCGTGCGGCTTCTGGCCTATGACCTGCTGGAAGCCGACGGACAGGACTGGCGGCAGGCGCCGCTCGATCAGCGACGGGCCAGACTGGAGGATCTGCTGTCCGGCGTGACGCCGCCGCTGGCGCTGTCGCCCCGGGTGGAGGCGGCGTCCTGGCAGGCGCTGGCCACACAAAGGGATGAGGCACGCTCCCGGGGTGTCGAGGGGGTCATGATCAAGGGGCGGGAGACGCCTTATGGCGTCGGCCGCCGGCGGGGCGCCTGGTGGAAGTGGAAAGTCAGCCCGCTGACGGTGGACGCCATCCTGATTTATGCCCACCCCGGCCATGGGCGGCGAGCCAATCTTTACACCGACTACAGCTTCGCGGTCCCGGATGGTGATCAACTGGTCCCCATCGCCAAAGCCTACTCGGGACTGACGGACCCGGAGATCCGACGGCTCGACCGCTGGATACGCCGCCATACCCGTGAGCGCTTCGGCCCGGTGCGCTCGGTGGAGCCCCGGCAGGTGTTCGAACTGGCTTTCGAGGGCATCGCCCCATCCAGCCGTCACAAGTCCGGTATTGCCCTGCGCTTTCCGCGGATCGCCCGCTGGCGGGAAGACCTCGGACCCGACGACGCCGACACCCTTGAGCAGGTTCGGGCGTTGCTGCCATGACCGCCATCGACGAGACCCCTCTCAACGCGTGGTTTGCGGCCAAAGGCTGGCAACCCGCGTCCTTTCAGAAAGCCGCCTGGCAGGCTCACGCCCGGGGTGAGAGCGGTCTGATCCACTCAGCCACCGGATCCGGTAAATCCCTGGCGGCCTGGGGTGGGCCGCTCGCGGAAGGCCTCGGCGAGGTCAACGGCTCGGAAAAATCCCGACGCCCGGGCGTTCGGGTCCTATGGATCACGCCGCTGCGGGCCCTGGCCGGTGACACCCAGCGCAATCTCCGCGATGCCGCCGAGGGTGTGGGTCTACCCTGGCGGGTGGAAACGCGGACCGGCGACACCGCTAGCAGCGCCCGTCAGCGGCAGCGCAAAAATCCGCCGGAGGCACTGATTACCACCCCGGAAAGCCTCTCGCTGCTGCTCTCCTACACGGACGCGGATCGCTACTTTCGACAGCTGACCACCGTGATCGTCGATGAGTGGCATGAGTTGCTGGGCAGCAAGCGTGGCGTTCAGCTTGAACTCTGTCTGGCCCGGCTGCGACGACTGCAGCCCCGGCTTCGCACCTGGGGCCTGTCCGCCACCCTGGGGAACCTGGATGAAGCCATGGCCACCCTGCTGGGCCCGGGCGCTGACGAAGGGCGACTGATCGAGGGGGCGGCACCCCGGCCCCTTCGCATCGAGGCCCTGTTGCCCGAGGCCAGCGGGCGGTTCCCCTGGGCCGGCCATCTGGGCACGCACCTGATTGACGGCGTGATCGATCATTTGAGCCAACCAGGCAGCTGCCTGTTGTTCACCAACACCCGCTCCCAGGCGGAGATCTGGTTCGAGTCGCTCCTGCGAGCCCGGAGTGACTGGCTGGAGGGGCTGGGTCTGCACCACGGCTCCATCGACCGGGAGCTGCGTCGACGCATCGAAGCCGGCCTCGCCGCGGGAGACTTTCGCTGTGTGGTGGCCACCTCAAGCCTGGATCTGGGAGTGGACTTCTCGCCGGTGGATCGGGTCATTCAGGTGGGCAGCCCCAAGGGAGTGGCCCGGCTTGCCCAGCGTGCCGGACGCTGCGGACACCAGCCGGACGGAATCAGCGGTGTTCTCTGCGTCCCCAGCCACGCGCTTGAGCTAGTGGAAATCGCAGCGGCCCGCCGGGCCTGGGCGGATGGCGACGTGGAGGCCCGACGGCCACTGCGCCTGTGCCTGGATGTGCTCGCCCAGCATCTGGTCACGCTGGCCACGGGGGGCGGGTTCGAAGCGCCATCGACCCTGGAGGAGATCCGCACCACTCACGCGTTTGCGGATCTCTCCAAGGAGGCCTGGGACTGGACACTGACCTTCATCACCCGCGGCGGACCGGTTCTCGAGGCCTATCCGGACTTCCATCGGGTCGCCCGCGATCACCAGGGCCTGTTCCGTATCGCTGACCGACGCCAGGCCGCCCGGCACCGCATGAGCATAGGCACCATCACCAGTGATGCGGCCATGCAGGTCCGCTATCAGGGGGGCGGGTACCTGGGCACCATCGAGGAGAGTTTCATTGTCCGACTCCGGCCCGGGGACGTTTTTCTCTTCGCCGGCCGCAGCCTCGAGTTGCTGAGGGTGCGGGATCTCACGGCTTATGTCCGACGCGCCGGGCGGCGCCGGCAGGCGGTGCCTCGCTGGCAGGGCGGCCGCCTGCCGTTGTCCGGTATGCTGGCGGACCGGGTGCTGGAGCTGCTCGCCGAGGCGGCTGACGGGCAATACCGGGAGCCGGAGATGCAGGCGCTCCGACCGCTGCTGGAGATCCAGCGGCAATGGTCGGCGCTGCCGGCACCGGGGCGCCTTCTGGTGGAAAGAACCCGATCCCGGGAGGGCGAGCATCTGTTCATTTATCCCTTCGCCGGCCGGTTGGCCCATGAGGGCCTGGCCACATTGCTGGCCTGGCGGCTGGCACAACGGACACCGGCCACCTTTAGCATTGCCGCCAACGACTATGGCTTCGAACTGCTGGGCGCCGAAATGCCCGCGCTCCAGGAAACCGACCTGCGACCTCTGCTGAGCCAGGAAGGGCTGGTGGATGATCTGTTGAGCAGCATGAACGCCAGCGAACTGGCTCGGCGGCAATTCCGGGACATCGCCCGAATCGCGGGGCTGATTTTTCAAGGCTATCCCGGACAGGGGAAAAGTGCCCGGCAGCTCCAGGCGTCCAGCGGGCTCATCTTCGACACCATTGCCCGCTATGACCCGGATCACCGGCTGGTGGATCAGGCACGACGGGAGGTCCTTGAGGAAGCACTGGAGATTCATCGGCTAAGGCAGACACTAAGCCACATCGAGCAGGCCGACATTCACCTGGCAGAGACTGAGCGGTTCACACCGCTGGCTTTTCCGCTTTGGGCAGAGCGACTGCGAAACCGGCTCAGTAGCCAGAGCTGGGAAGACCGGGTGGCCCGCATGATCGGCCAGCTGGAAAAGGCAGCGGACCGACCATGAGTTCATTGTCCGTAACACTGGGCAGGGAGAGCCTGGAACTCCTGCCGGAGGGAGCAATCTGGTGGCCATCCCGGTCCGCCCTGATGGTCGCGGATCTGCACCTGGGAAAGGCCGGGGTTTTCCGCCGGGCCGGCCTCGCGATTCCCGAGGGGGACACCCGGGCAACCCTGGAACGGCTGACCGCGCTGATCCGCCAGCATCGGCCGAGTCGAGTCTATCTGCTGGGGGATATCGTGCATGCCAGTCCCGCCCGGGACCCGGCGTTGCGCCAGGCGATCAGCGATTGGCGGGCGGGGCATGCCGCCGTGACCATGGTGGCGGTCCTCGGCAACCACGATCGACAGATCACCGCCCTCAGACGCTGTTTTGACTGGCAGCCGGAGCCCTTCGAAGCCGGCGGGTTATGGCTTCACCACCACCCTCCAGGTGCGGCGTCACCCCAAGGCCCCTGGCTGGCAGGTCACTGGCATCCCGTGGTCAAGCTCAGGGCGGGCGGGGACCAGCTGCGGCTACCCGCGTTCGTCATGCCGTCCGATCAGGGACTGATTCTGCCGGCTTTTGGCGGCCTGACCGGTGGGCATCCCGTGGCCCCCCGGCCGGGACAGCGGCGCTATCCCTGCAGCGGGCAACGGGTGTTTCTGCTGGATGAATCCAGCGGGGCCGCGAGATGAAGACAAAAAAAAGCCGACGTAGAGCCGGCCAAGAGGAGGAGAGAGATAAATCTCTATGTTGCGTTGCATGATAGCAGACTGAGTCTTTAACGCAATACCGCTAATCCGCTCATCTGTTGTTCCTGTCGCGCACAGATACGGCGCGCTCCAGACTGGCCAGTCGCTCGTCGTTTCGCCGTAGCAACTCCACAATCTCTTCCCGTTCCCGATGCGCCTTAGCTTCAGACTCGGCCCGGCGGGCCTCTTCGTCTTCCCAGTGGGCCGATTGCATCGTATTGACAATCAGACCGATGAAAAGGTTCAAAATCGTCAGAGCCGTCACCAGGATGAACGCCACGAAATAAATCCAGGCCAGTGGATAGGTGTCCATGACCGGCCGGGCAATGCCCATGGACCAGCTCTCCAGCGTCATAACCTGGAACAGCGTGTAGAGCGTCCGCCCCAGCGTCCCGAACCACTCCGGGAAACGCTCGCCGAAGAGCTCCGTGCCCATGACGCCGAAAATATAGAACACCATCCCCAGCAGAAAGATGATCCAGCCGATGCTCGGAATGGCCACGATCAGGGCATCAATCAGCACCCGCAGGCGTTTCACCGTGGAGAGCAGCCGCAACACCCGCAGAATGCGCAGCGCCCTCAGGATGCTGAAGGGACCGGTGGCGGGAACCAGCGAAATTGCCACGATCGTGAAATCGAAGACATTCCAGCCGCTTCGGAAAAACCGTGGCCCCTGGGCGAACAGCCGGATGGCGATTTCGCAGGCGAACAGACCCACGATGATGTTTTCCGCGAGCAGCACCGGCTGACCGGCCACCGCCATGACCGGGTCATAGGTTGCCAGCCCCAACAGTGCCGCATTGAGCACGATCAGGCCGATAACGGTATTCCGGGGGCCAGGAGACTCGATCCACTCCCCCGCCCGGGTCCGCCACGCGGCGATGGTGCGCATCACCGGGTCGCGCCCAGGTCAGTGGGCCTCGCCTGCCAGACGGTTCCGTAACGCTGCGGCCTGTTCGCGAATTGCCTGCCGCTCGGCTGGCGTCTTACGCTGCAGGTTCTTGAATTGAAACTGCAGCCGCCGATTGTCCCCCAGCCTGGATTCATGCCGATCAAGAAAGTCCCAGTATAGCGTTGTGAATGGACAGGCGCCCTCGCCCGTCGCCTGGCGGGGATTATAACGGCACTGCCCGCAGGCGTTACTCATGCGATGGATGTACGCGCCACTGGCGCAGTAGGGCTTGGTGCCCACCACGCCGCCGTCTCCATACTGACTCATGCCCAGTGCGTTGGGCAGGCTGACCCAGTCCACCGCATCCAGGTACATGGCCAGGTGCCATTCATGGAACCGGTAGGGATTGGTCCCGTACAGCTGGGCAAAGAGCCCGAGCACCATCAGCCGCTGGATGTGATGGGCGTAGCCATGCCGCAAAAGCCCCTGCATGGCATCGGCGACGCAGACCATGTCGGTATCGCCATCCCAGAAAAATGACGGCAACGCCTCATGATGCGCCAGCGCGTTGCCGTGGGCGTACTCCGGCATGCTGAACCAGTACACCCCGCGCACGAACTCCCGCCATCCCAGCACTTGCCGCACGAATCCTTCCACCGCGTTGATGGGCGCTCGCTGGTCCTGCCAGGCCTGCTCGGCGGCCGCAATGCAGTCCCGGGGATTGAGCAGATGAAGATTGAGGGCGGCAGAAAGACGCGCGTGGTACAGCAGCGGCTCGCCGGTCCAGATGGCGTCCTGATGACTGCCAAAATGGCTGAGACGGTGGGTGATGAAGTCCGACAGAGCGGCGCCAGCCTGCTCGGGGGTCACCGGCTGATCAAACTCCCGGGCGTCACCGGGATGATCCGGGAAGAGCGCCCGAACCGTCTCGATGACTTCGCAGGTCAGCGGGTCGGGGCTGAAAACCGGATGCCGCGGCAGGTCACCCGGACCCTCGGCACCGAATGCCTGGCGGTTATCGCGATCAAAGTTCCACGCGCCTCCGGCGGGTTTGCCCCCTTCCATCAACACGTCGTAGCGCTTGCGCATGTTTCGATAGAAGTATTCAAGAGTGAGGCTCTTGCGACCCTCGGCCCAGGACGCAAAGTCCCCGCGGCTTGCCAGGAAATGATCATCTTCGAACCAGTCAAGAGGAACACTGGCGGCTTTAATCGCCGCGAGGCAGTCCTGCTCCACCTGCCAGTGCCCGGTCTCCATCATCGCCACCCGCCTCGGGGTGAGACGCGCCAGATCCTCTGCGAGCAGTTCGGCCAGCCCCGGGCCGGGTTCCGCGGCCGTACCGGATCCCGGCGATTCGTCAATCCGGCGATAATGAACGGTGACCCCGGCCTCCCGCAGCTCGTCGCGCAAATGACGCATGGCCGAGAAGAACAGCACCAGGCGCTGCTGGTGGTTCCAGCCCCGCCGGGCCTCACCGGGGGCTTCCGCCATCCAGACTTCGTCCTGGCGGGCGTCCAGATCCCGCAGCAACGGTCCCCGGCGATCCAGCTGATCCCCGAGCACCACGATCAGGCGCTTTTGACTCATTCGCTGCTCAATACCTCTTCCATGGGGGGAACCAGGGTCTCCGGGTCGATCCGCTGGTCAAACCAGTTCATCCGCCAGTCGAGATGAGCCCCGGTAACGCGACCGGTTGCCCCCACGCGGGCGATGTCATCGCCCACCTGCACCTGGTCCCCCACCTCCACCAGAATCTCGGAGAGATGAAGAAAACTGGAGGAGAGACCCTGGCCATGGTCGATGATCAGGGTGCCGCCGGAGAAAAACAGATCCCGCTCGGTCAGCGTAACCACGCCGCTGGCCGGCGCCTGAACGAGGGTGCCGGTGGGGGCAACGATGTCCACGCCATAGTGGGGTTGCCGCGGCTCCCCATTAAGAATCCGCTGGCTGCCGTAAACGCCGGAAATCGGACCGGTCAAAGGCCAGATCCAGCCGCTGTCAAAGTGGCTCTCCTCAAGCCTCACGGCGCGGGCCTCCCGGACCCGCGCCGCCTCGTCACGAATACGCCGGATCAACGATTCATCCGGCGTCACCTGTCGATCCGGCAGTCCGTCGATACGCTGGATGTTGTAACGGCGCTGGGTCACCGTGATGGGATGCCGGGTCACGTCGCCCTCGGGACTCGTGACCGTCAGGAAAACTTCTGCCGGTGCTTCACGCCCCAGCCCAACCTGAAAATGACCCTGCGGACCCACCGGCACCTCATGGCCCAGCCACTCCACTTGGCTATCGGGCTCCACCTGCCCCGCCAGCAGACCGCCCTGGGTTGGCTGGCCCTCCAGCACCAGGGCGCTGGCGGCGTGGGTGGTCAGGACCCCGATCAGCAGGATCGTCATCAACCACCGGCTCATGAGCCGGTGCCCTCGGCGCGGGAGGGGCGCACCGCGGTCATCATGTAATTCACGGCCAGGCTTCGGGTATATCGAAAGCGGCGGGTCAGCGGACTGACCGCCACACCGGTCCAGTGAACGCATCGCAGGCCAGCCCGCTCCAGTGGCTCACGAACTTCCCCCGGCCGCCGCAGCTTCCGGTATTGATGGGTGCCCCGGGGTAGCCAGCGCAGCACGTATTCAGCCCCGAAGATGGCGGTAAAACCGGCGAGGGGCGTGCGATTTATGGTGGCCACGAACATCATCCCGCCGGGACGAACCAGGCTGGCACAGTGGGTCAGGAATGCCTCCAGCCCCTCCACGTGCTCCACCACTTCCATGTTGAGCACCACGTCATAGGGCTCATTGGCCGGGGCATGGGCCTCGACGGTCTCACAGCGATAACCGATATCAAGGCCGGAGGCGGCCGCGTGATCCTCGGCAATGGCAATATTGCGCTCCACGGGGTCAATGCCGGTCACCGTGGCGCCGAGACGGGCCATGGACTCACTCAGAATCCCGCCGCCGCAGCCGATATCGAGCATCCGCAACCCCTCCAGGGGCCTCGAGGATTCCGGCCGCGCGAAATGCTGGCGCAGACGCTCCTGAAGGTAGCCCACCCGGAAGGCATTCAACCCGTGTAACGGCCAGAACGGGCCCTCCGGGTCCCACCAGGTTTCTGCCAACCGGTGGTAGTGGGCCATTTCCCGGGGATCGACGCTGTCACTCACCCAGCTGCTCCTGACACCGCGTGCAGACTCCTTCCAACTCAATCGTCTGACCTTCCAGCGTGAATCCCACCGCGGTCGCCTGCTGCTCCAGGAGATCGTTGAGTGCCGGGTCATCCAGCTCGGCCACCATGTCGCAGTGCCGGCAGATTAAAAACTGCCCGGAATGGCAGTCCGTGGGCCGAGCACAGCCAACAAAGGCGTTCATGGACGCCAGCCGATGCACCAGATGCTCGGCCAGCAGAAAATCCAGGGCCCGGTAGACCGTCGGCGGCGCCGCGCTGCCGGATTCCTCCCGCAACCGGGCCAGGAGGTCGTAGGCCTTCACCGGCTGGTGGCTCTCCCAGACCAACTCCAGTACCCGCCGGCGCAGTGGGGTCAGCCGCCGGCCGCGACTGGCACAGAGCTGTTCGGCTCTCTCCAGAGCCTCACGGGCGCATTGCTGGTGGTCATGACCCTCCGCCGGAAAGGGGCTGACGATGAAATCCTGATTATCCGCCTCGGAAAAGGCTCTTTTCGCCATGATGAGTCCCTCGTGCCTTGGCTGCCAGACTAAGGGCAGCGGCGGCCGGGTGAAAGTCCGGGCTGATCCGCTAAGCCGGACGTCGGGCTACTCGATCGCGCAAATAACGGGGCTGCAGGGATTTGGCATCCACCACTGCGCCGGCCTCGAAGCGAGCCTGAACCAGTGCCATGGCCGCGGTGATGTCCGGGATGGCGTCCGGCACCCATTGTCCGCCAAGACGGGCCGGCGCCTGCGGGTAGGCGCCGAGGCCGCTGCCCCCCATCCACCAGTGACGCGGCAGTGCCATGAGTGAATCCGGTGACTGCAGCCTCTCCTCTCCCACGGCCACCGTGCGATACCGATGGTCCGGCTGAAAGGCGAAACCGGCGGTGTAGACCTCGCCCATGCGAGCATCGAGAACGGCACAGAACCCTGCCGGTGGAGCACTGTCCGCCGCGGGATCAGCCGCCATGGTTTCGGCCAGAATATGCAGGGTGGAGACGGGAATCGCCGGCCGGTCCAGCCCGAGGGCGATGCCCTGTGCCACCCCGATGGCCACGCGAACCCCCGTAAACCCGCCGGGACCCCGCCCGACAGCCACGGCGTCGAGGGCACTTCGCGGGACTCCCGAATCGGCGAGGACGGCATTCACCATTTCCAGCAACTCGCCGGTGCTGGCCCGGACGGGGCGCCGCTGGTGGGCGAGTAACGATGCGCCGCGCGACACGGCCACGCTGCAAACGCCGGTGGCGGCTTCCAGGCCCAGAATCAGGGGACCGTCACTCACGGCTCCACCTCCGGCTCTTCGGGTGGTGGCTCCACTTCACCGAAATCGAACTCAAGCTGCATCTCCTCATAGCGGGGGTCGAGGCCACCGGCATAAACGCCCTCTCGCGGCACCACACGATAAGTGGAGGGCTCGCCCACCGGAATCGGCGGGCCCACCTGCTGGCGCAGCCACGAGAACCCGCCCAGCAGCAGGCCGGCGCCCGCCAGTGTCCAGAAAAGTCCCACCGGGCCGAGCAGCGCCATTAGCTGAGAGGCCACCAGCGGGCCGGCGATCATACCAATGCCATGGACAAGGAGGAGCGCTGCGCTGGCCGCCAGCACCTGACTGGCATCCAGAAAATCATTGGTCAGCGATACCGCGATGGGATAAATGGTGAAAGCTAGCCCTCCCCAGAGGATGGCCAGCACCACCACGGCGGCGTCACTGCGCGCCACGGCAAACACGATGGCCATGCTGGCCGCGCTCATGGCAAAGCTGACTCCCATCAACACGTAACGCCGGTCGTATCGATCGGACAGGCGACCAATGGGCCATTGCAGCAGGAATCCACCCAGAATGCTGAGGCCCATCAAAAAGGCGATCCCGGTGTCGGTAAACCCGGAGTCCCGGGCAAACACCGGCGCCAGCCCCAGAAAGGCGCCGTTAACTGCGCCGGCCAGCGCCGAACCCACCAGCCCCAGGGGCGAGGCGGCCAGCAGATCACGCAGACTGATGCGCTCGAACACCGGCAGCGTCGGCGAGGTGATGCGCATGAGTGTTACCGGGACCACCGCAGCGGCGATCAGGATCGCGGCCAGACTGAACAGCTCGAAGCCGCCGGTGCGCCCGGTGAGCAGCAGGAACTGCCCACCACCGAGCGCCACATAGGCGACAATGCTGTAGACCCCCAGCACCTGCCCCCGCCGGTCGCTGGGAGTGCGGTCGTTAAGCCAGCTCTCGGTCACCATGAACAGGCCGGCGAGGCTGAACCCGTAAGCCAGCCGCATCCCCGCCCAGAGCCACGGATCGATGAGCAGCGGATAGACCAGGGTGCTCATGGCCGCCAGGGCGGTAAAGGCGGCAAAACTCCGGATATGTCCAACCCGGGCGATGATCGCCCCGCAGATCCGGGTAGCCACCACAAAGCCGAGGGAGTAGCAGGCGGTGATCACACCGATGATTTCGGTGGGGAACGCCTCTTCGGACATCCGGACACCCACCAGCGTGGTCAGCAGACCGCCACCGGTCAGCAGTAGGCCAAACGACAGAAACAGCGCAATGAATGGCGAGACGGTGTGTTGCATGGATGTATCCGGACCGGGAGCGGAACCGGCGGTTCCCTCGCGTCGGGCAGAATAAGCCAAGCCGTGGCGTGCACCAAGGATTGATTGGCAGAAAAACCGATCCCGTTGCTACTATTCGGGCATTCGCCACAGGCCCCGCCCAGGAGTTCGGATTGATTGAAGAAGAAATCCCCGACCAGGGAATTCGCCTGCGTTCGCCCGACGCCGCCGAAGGCGGTGCCATCTGGTCGGTGGCCCGGGACACCGGCACGCTGGATCTGAACTCCAGCTATCTCTACATGCTGCTGGCCCGGGACTTTGCCGACACCTGCGTGGTGGCCGAGCAGGACGGTCAACTGGTGGGCTTTGTCACTGGCTACCGCCGGCCGCGTCAGCCGGAAGTGCTGTTCCTCTGGCAGATCGGCATCCATCCCGATTTTCAGGGCAAGGGATTAGGCAAGCGATTGGTGGGCGCCTTCCTCAGACAGCCCGGTGCGGACCGAGCCAGTGTGCTTGAGACCACCGTCAGTCCCGACAATGCGAGCTCTCGGGCCCTTTTCGAGTCCATTGCCAGGGACCTGGGCACCGGCTGCCACGTCAAGCCCTGCTTCGCCGCCGAGGATTTCCCGGAGGCGGGCCATGAAGCCGAAGATCTCTTCACCATCGGCCCGTTCCGGCCGGCGGCCCTTAATCGCCTGGTCTCCTGAATGCCAGGCCCCAGCAAACCACCATCGGGACACTACTACCCATGAAAATCGTCGACCGCGATCAAATCATCGGCTCGGAGCGCGAAGTGGAGGGACCGGGCTGGACCAGCCGCCGGCTGCTCCTTAAAAAGGATGGCATGGGATTTTCATTTCACGAGACCATTATCCCCGCCGGCGCCGAGCTCTCTCTGTGGTACAAGCACCACCTGGAGGCCGTCTACTGTGTGGCCGGCAATGGCAGCATCGAGGACCTGGCCACCGGCGAGGTTCACGACATTCGTGACGGAATCCTGTACGCGCTGGATCAGCATGACCGCCACGTTTTGCGCGGCGGGACCGAGGACATGCGGCTCATTTGTGCTTTCAATCCCCCGGTGACCGGCCGTGAGACCCACGACGCCGACGGGTCCTACGAACTGGTCGAGGACTGAGGGGCGAAAAACGCCTCCACGTGATCCATCGTTCGAACCACCGGCATGGGCGGCAGGCTCTGTAGAAACTGCCGCCCGTAGCCACGCCGGGTGACCCGGGTGTCACCGAGCACCAGAACCCCGCGATCCTCGGCGCCGCGAATCAGTCGACCCACCCCCTGACGCAGCCCGATAACCGCCTCGGGGACCTGGTGCCGGGTGAAGGGGTTGATCCCCTGCTCGGTCAGCCATTCGCTGCGCGCCTGCAGCACCGGATCCGCCGGGGACGCAAACGGCAGCCGGTCAATCATGACGCAGGACAGGGCCGGCCCCCGCACATCAACGCCCTCCCAGAAAGACTGTGTCCCCAGGAGCACGGCATCGCCAGCGCTTCGAAATCGCTCCAGCAGGCGCTGCTGGGACGCCTCGCCCTGCACCAGCAGATCGCGCCAGCCCGCGGCCCGGAGCCGTTGGGCCGCCCGCTGCAGGGCGCGATGACTGGTGAATAGCAGGAATGCCCGACCCTGGCTGGCGGCGAGGACCGCCTCGACCTCATCCAGATACGCCTCGGCAAATTCGGGGTGTGACGGCAAGGGCAGGTCCGCCGGGAGATAGAGCAACGTGTTGTTCTCAAAATCAAATGGACTGTCCAGTGCCAGGGTGTCGGCACCATCCAGTCCCAACCGCCCCAGAAAGTGATCGAATCGGCCATTCACGGCCAGCGTGGCAGAGGTCAGGATCCAGCTCTGGCCATGCCGGGACCGATGGCTGGCGATCTGCTCCGAGACGTCCAGCGGCGTTAACCGGAGCACGAACCCCTGGGCACGGGTTTCCACCCAGCCGATCTGTCCGGTCTCCTGACTGTCGGCCAGAAATCGCCGCAAGCTCGAATGCAGGTTATCGGCCCGGCGGTGACAGCTTTCCAGCCCCCGGCCCCGGGCAGCCTGGGGGGCCAGATCCGCAACCAGTAACGCCAGCGCCTCCGCCAACGCCCCGGCCTGCTGGCGGGCGGCCTCCTCGACGCCAACCCACGCCACCCGAAGCCCGTCGCCCAGCGCCAGACGCAGATCACCGGTGGCCCGCTCCAGCGCCATGGCGGACAGTGCAAGATGCTCGGAGTCGCCGGCCTCACGCTGCTGCTCCAGGCGCACATCCCGGGCCAGGTCCTGCAACTGGCGACTGGACACGGACAACCCCAGAAAACGGGCGGCCGTCTCGGGCAGCTGGTGGGCCTCATCCAGAACGTAGACATCCGCCGGGGGAAGGACTTCGCCATGCCCCCCCTCGCGAAGGGACCAGTCGGCCATCAGAAGATGGTGGTTGATGACCACCACGTCCGCCTCCTGCGCCTGTCGCCGGGCTTCCATGAGAAAGCAACTGGCGTAGAGGGGGCACTCCTGACCCAGACAATTGTCCGCCGTGGAAGTGATCCGGGGCAGCAGCGCTGGCATCTGGGCGTCATCCGGCCCTTCCGCCAGATCGCCACTGGACGTCCGCCCGGACCAGGCGCGAACGCTCTGCAGGGCATGGGCGACCCGGGGACTTTCGAAGCGGCCTTCCTCATGGGCCCGCTCCATGCGGTACAGACACAGGTAGTTGCCCCGGCCTTTCAGCAGGGCCGCCTGAACCGGTTGCCCGGTTATCTCCCGGGCGAGGGGCAGATCACGATGGAAAAGCTGGTCCTGCAGGGTTCGGGTGCCGGTGGAGACGATCACCCGTTTGCCGGCCATGAGCGCCGGGAGCAGGTAGGCCAGTGTCTTGCCGGTGCCGGTGCCCGCCTCGACCACCAGAGTCTGCGATTGCTCGATGGCTTCGGCCACGGCGTCGGCCATCTGCCGCTGCTCCCACCGCGGCTCGTAATCCGGCAGCACCCGCGCCAGCGGCCCGTCGAACTCCAGCAACCGGGCGGTTTGCTCCCGCAGCGTCGTCATGGGTGTCGCGACGGTCGCGCGCGCCAGTTGAAAATCAGAAAGAACAAGCCCAGCACCAGAAAGCCCAGCAGGGTCCAGGCCGGGATGGTCACGCCGAGCACCCGGTGGACTTCAGCACACTCGCCGGAGCCCGAGAGCACCATGGCGATGACGTCAGTCAGTGGAAAGACCCCCAGCAGATAATCCAGCCCCGGCCCGCAGGCGGGGATCTGATCCTCCGGCAGCGTCTGCAGCCACAGATGGCGACCCGCCAGGGACAGACCGCCAACCCCCGCCGCCGCCGTGAGCAGGCCGGCAACCCGTCCGGGCACTACGACACCCACCAGCAGGGTGGCTGACATGGCCAGAAACGCCACGCGTTGAAAAACACAAAGCGGACAGGGTGGCATGTCGGCGAATACCTCGATGGCCACTGCGACGCCAACCAGACCCGAGCAAATCACCGCCCCGGCCAGATTAACCCGCCGGGGACGGGCCAGAAGCCCCGCCCAAATCCGTTTTATCGCCTGCATGATCCCCGCAGTCTGCCTGCCGCGACAGGTCTCCGCCAGTCCGGACAGATCAATGGAAGAAACCCCACATCAGGTGGTCTCGTTCCGGTGGCGTGAGCGGATAACGTGTCGATTATGAAAAACCGTCTGTTTTACGCCCGTCACCTTGAGGATCTGCCGGAAACCGGGTGGCGTCGTGTCGCTCCGGAGCCGGTTTCCGCCCCCGCCATGCTGCTGTTCAACCGGGAGCTGGCCGCCGACTTCGACCTGCCCCGTGATTGGCAGTCCGGACCGTTGGCGGTGGATCGGTGGTCCGGCAATGCCCTCCCCGACACCATTGAGCCAACCGCTCTGGCCTACGCGGGTCATCAGTTCGGGCAGCCGGTCCCCCAACTCGGCGATGGGCGGGCGCTGTTGCTGGGGCAGCTCAGGCATCGTGACGGCCGACTTCGGGACGTGCAGCTGAAGGGCAGCGGCCGGACGCCGTTCTCGCGGATGGGCGATGGCCGAGCGGGCATCGGCCCGGTGCTGCGGGAGTTCCTGGTGAGCGAGGCCATGGCAGCCCTCGGCATCCCCACTACCCGCGCCCTGGCCGCCCTGGCCACCGGCGACACCATTCAGCGGCAGTTTGGCCCGGAGCCCGGCGCCATTCTGGTGCGGGTGGCCTCCAGCCATCTGCGCTTTGGTAGCTTCGAGTATTTTGCCCACCGGGGTGACCGGGAGGGCCTGCAGCGGCTGGCGGATGCAGCGGTGGCCTGGCACTACCCCGACCTGCTGAGCCATGACCCGCGGGAGCGATGCCTGGCGCTGCTCGAGCGGGTGATGGAACAGACCGCCTCCCTGGTCAGTGAGTGGATGCGGGTCGGGTTCATTCATGGCGTGATGAACACTGACAACATGACGCTCTCCGGGGAAACCCTTGACTATGGGCCCTGTGCCTTCATGGACGAGTTTCGCGCTGGCCAGGTGCTGAGCTCCGTGGACCGGGGTGGTCGGTATGCGTTTGACCAGCAGCCCTACATGGCCCAGTGGAATCTGACACGCCTGGCGGAGTGTCTGCTTCCATTGCTCGATGAGGACACGGACACGGCGGTGGACCGTGCAGAAGGTTTATTGACCCGATTTCCCGACTGTTTCCGGCAGTTCCATCACCCCATGCTGGCGGCGAAAATCGGCCTGCCACCCACCCCTCGGGTTGAGGAGGACGCGGCGTTGACGGAGCGGCTACTGGGATTGATGGAGCAGGCCGGCGCCGATTTCACCAACACCTTTCGTGAACTGGGCCGGGCTGCCCCGACCGAAGCGGCCGGGCAACAGCGACTGGTGGCAATACTCGGTGATCGACCGGACACCCGGACCTGGTTGAAAGCGTACGCCCGACGATGCGAAGGGGATGACGGGGGGCCGGGGGTGGCCGAATCCGATCGCCGGGCACGGATGGCAGAAACCAATCCCGTTCACATCCCCCGTAACCATTTGGTGGAAGCAGCACTGGTGGCCGCCGAGGGCGGTGACCTGCGACCCGCCGAGGATCTGCTGAAAGTGGTGCGATCACCCTACACTGCCAATGGCCTCCCCGCCATCTACCGGCAACCTCCCGAGCCGGAGGAGCGGGTCCATGCCACTTTCTGCGGCACCTGACCCAATACTTGATCCCGGTCAGGAACAGGTTGGCTTCTCCTGTTGCCTAAGTAGTTGGCTATTAGCTGAAGGACCAACAGGAGGTTAACCATGGCCAAAGCCAAAACCGACAGCATGATGAATCTCGCCCAGGAATGGATGGACATCCAGCGCAACTACTTGATGTCCAGTATGCAGGCCATGCAGCCCAAGGATGGCAAGGCAGCCAGCCTGAACGGGGTTATGCATGAGGAGCTGGAAACCACTCGCGAGGCGGTGGAACGCACTCTGGCACTGGAAGAAAAAGCCATCGACGAAATGCGTCGTGGTACCAGCGAAATGCCGGGGGTCAGCGGGATGGTGGACATGATGTCCGAAGCCTCTCGCAATGCGCTGAAGATGCGCAGCCAGCTCTGGCAGGCGTGGTTCGATCAGATGGAAAGTGCCCAGAAAGCCGCTCCATCGACCAGCAGCAAGTAAGGCACCTCCGGGGCTGGCGGTGGGCGCCGGCCCCGGATAACTCTCACCTTTCCCGTGCGTGGCCCGCGATGTGTGTGTGACAAAGTCACAGATTGCTCGGCAGTCCGGTGCCATCGTCGCAGTAAGGCGATGAATCGTCTGAATGAGACACGGGAGGAGACCATGCCCAACGAATCAGCCATCAACACGTCCCGGCGGCGGTTTCTCGCCGGCTCGGCCGCGGTTGCCGGGGCCGCGACAGTGGGCACCGGCAGCCTGCTGACCAGTGGGCCCGCCCGCGCCGTATCCACGGACGCGCGAATCGTCATCGCGGGAGCCGGTGCCGCGGGGATATCCATTGCCACCCGTCTCTCTCGTCAGCTGGACGGTGCCACGATCATTGTGATCGACAGCCGCGAAACCCATTTCTACCAGCCCGGCTTAACGCTGGTGGCAACCGGACTGTGGACGCCCTCCCGGGTCGAGGACGCCAATACTCGGTTCATGCCCGCTGGCGTGGACTGGATGAAGGACGACGTGGTCGAGATAAACGCCGACAACAACCAGGTCATGACCGCCGGTGGCGATACCGTCGACTATGACTACCTGGTGGTCAGTACCGGACTGCAGATCAACTTTGACGAAATCGACGGCATGTCGCCGGACCTCATCGGCCATAACGGCGTCGGCTGCGTGTACGCGAATCCGGATCATGCCGCCCGCACCTGGCAGGCCGCGGAGCGGTATATTGAAGAAGGCGGTATCGGGCTATTCACTCGTCCACGGGGGCCGATCAAATGCGCTGGGGCGCCGCTCAAGGTCACCATGATCATTGAAGATGCGCTGCAGGAGCGCGGCAACCGCGAACGGGCGGAAATGCATTATCTCCCGCCTGGCAAAGGACTGTTCTCGCAGCCCGACATCGATACCTTCCTGAAAGACTATTTCCCGTCCCAGCGGGACATTGCCATTGACTACAACCACCCGCTGTCGGCTATTGACCCTGACCGCCGCGAAGCGACCTTCGCCACGCCGGAGGGGCCACATACCATGGAGTATGACTTCATCCACGTGGTGCCTCCGATGTCCGCGCCGGACATGATTCGGCATGGCGAGCTGGGCTGGCAGAACGGCAGCTTCGAGGGCTGGATGGAAGTCGACCAGTACAGCATGCAGCATCGCCGGTATCCCAACGTGTTTGGCGCCGGGGATGTGGTGGGTACGCCCATCGGCAAGACCGCCGCCAGCGTGAAGGCGCAGGCGCCGGTGGTGGCGGACAACCTGGTGGCAACCATTGCCGGGCAGGAAATGCCCATGGCCTGGAACGGATACACCTCCTGTCCGCTGATCACGGCCCGGGGCGAGGCAATGCTGGTGGAGTTCGACTTCAGCCTTGCCATGAAGCCATCATTCAGCTTCATTGACCCAATGAAACAGCAGTGGGCGCCCTGGTTCCTCAAGGACCAGATGCTGCATGCGGCCTATAACGCCATGCTACGTGGCCGAATCTAGGAGCGATTGACATGGAATTTTCCCCTCTTGGTGTTGTGGCGGTGGTGCTTGAGTTGCTTCGCCCGGTTCTGCCGCTGCTGGGTGCTCTGTTCGTCGCCTGGGTGGCGTTAATGGGGCTGGTGATTGCGCGCCGCCAGCGGCTGCGCGTGGCTCCCGCCGTGCGGGGCGCCGCAGTGGTGGGGGTGATTGGTGCAGTAGTGGCTGCGCTGGCCATCCCGCTCTGGAGCGGTGCCAGCCCGCTGCAGCTGCAAAGTGTCATCGACTTCTTTGCCGTGGTCGGCGGGGGCATCGGCCTCGGGGTCGCCATTGGCGTCCTCAGCTACCCGGTCATTCAATTAATGGTGCAAAAGCCCGCGTGATTCCATGAGCGGCGAGGAGCGTCTTGCCCACTTTCCGGTAGCGTTCTTCGCCGTGGTCATGGGCCTCTCGGGGCTCACCCTGGTCTGGCAGCACGCCGCCGGCGTGCTGGCCGCGCCGGCGGCGGTCGGAGCCGGCCTCGCGGGTGTTACCGTCGTCACCTTCGTTCTGTTGGCCGGATTTTACGGCGCGAAGCTTCTGCGTCATCCGGGGGCGGTCCGGGAAGAACTGGAACACCCAGTCCGACTCAGCTTCTTTCCGGCCATCAGCATCAGCCTGATCCTTATCGGCACGCTACTGCTGGAACTCGTGCCACCCCTGGCCCACGGCCTCTGGGTTATCGGCACGCTGCTGCATCTCGGCCTGACCCTCTATGTGGTGAGCTGCTGGATGCACCATGAGCACTATGAAATTGTCCATATCAACCCCGCCTGGTTCATTCCGGCGGTGGGCAACATACTGGTTCCCCTGGCGGGAATACCGCTGGGATACCCGGCGATCTCCTGGTTTTTCTTCAGTATCGGCCTGCTGTTCTGGATCGTGCTGTTGACCATCGTCTTCTACCGCATGTTTTTCCATGCGCCATTGCCCGCCCGGCTACTGCCCACTCTGTTCATCATGATCGCGCCGCCCGCGGTGGGATTCGTCGCCTGGACCCGACTGGTGGGTCAGTTGGATGCCATGGGCCTGATTCTGGTCAACATCGGGCTGTTTCTGACCCTGCTGCTGGCCACTCAGGCCCGGCGCTTCGCGGCGTTGCCCTTCTTTCTGTCTTTCTGGGCCTACTCGTTCCCGCTGGCAGCGATCACCATCGCCACCTTCACCTACCATGAGCTCACGGGAGCCGCGGGTTTGCTCTGGTTGGGCACGGGGCTCCTGGGCGTCACCACGCTGGTGATTGCCTGGCTGACCGTCCTGACCCTCAACGCCGCCAGGGAAGGACGGATCTGCGTGCCGGAGGCCTGATACGCATAGCCGCCCGAAAGTTGCGGAAGATCAAGATTGCCGCTGCGGGCGCCTTTCTTGAGAGCTGCCGGAAAGGTAAGCTGAATCGCAAATTGCAACGCTTGCAATGAGATTAACTGTAACCCGAGAGGAAAACGATGACTGACAACAACTTCTCCCATGACCGTCGGCGGCTTCTGCGAGGGGCGCTACTGGGGATTGCAGCGGCACCACTGGCCTACGTCAGCTTGCGTGGCTCAAACGCGATGGCAGAAGACATGCCCATTCTCGAAGAGGATGACCCCCAGGCCATCGCCCTGAACTATGTCCATGACGCCACCGACAAGGATGACATGCGCTCCGAGGGTGCCATCTGCGGTAACTGTCGCCTGTGGCTGGCGGATGACGAGACCGAATGGGGCGGATGCACGGCATTCCCTGGTAAGCTCGTCAATATTGATGGTTGGTGCAGCGCCTGGGTGGCCACCTCCTGATTGATCTGACGGCGGAAATGAACGCCGTCAAGCACCCGCCGGCGCCTTCGCGCCGGCTTTTTTTTACCACCGGTGTAAAACCCCATGATGCGAACACTCACTCTTCTTGTCACCGCTTTACTGGCCATCACCGCCACTCACGGGATCGCCGGGGAAATTCCCGAGCCGCTGGCAGCCCTCGAGGAGCGTGGCGCCACCATCGGCGAGTCCTTCGAGGCACCGAGCGGACTGACCGGTTATACCGTCGCTTTCCAGGGCCAGACCCTGACAGCCTATCTCACGGAGACCGGCGAGCATGTTCTGGTGGGGACCCTGCTGGATGCCGAGGGCAACAACCTGTCCCAGCCCGTGCTCGAGGCCGCCGCGAACGCTCCACGGCCGGAGTCGGAGTGGCAACAGCTGGCCGACTCTGACTGGATCGCCGACGGGGATGACTCGGCGGAGCGGGTGATTTATTCCTTCACCGATCCGAACTGCCCCTTCTGTCATCGCTTCTACGAAACCAGCCGGGACTGGGTGGAAGCCGGACAGGTTCAGATCCGCCACGTGATGGTCGGCGTACTGCGGGATGACAGCCTGCCCAAATCCGCCACCCTGCTCGCAGCAGACGATCCGGGTGCCGCGCTTGCCGAGCACGAAGCCAATTTCGCGGAAGGCGGCGTGACCCCGGCGGATCGCCTGCCCGCTGAAGCCCAGCAGGCGGTGCTGGATAACAACCGCTTGATGGGGGCACTGGATGTGCAGGGCACGCCCTCGGTCTTTTACCGGGATACGGAAGGTGACCTGCGGTTGGTGCGGGGGCTTCCTGAGGATGGAGAGCTGGAAGCGGTCATGGGTGGCCCTCGTCCGGATTAGGGACGCTGGCCAGGTCTACTGGAGCCGTCGGCGACTCTCTTCCAGATAGCGTCGCCGAAGCGCCGCCACCTGAGGCCCGGGGCGACCGTCTCCGACCGAATGGCCATCGATTTCTATCACGGGCGTCACGAAAGCCGTCGCGCTGGTGATGAATGCCTCGCGGGCGGCCAATGCTTCGTCGACGGTAAACGGCCGGGTCTCCACGGTGAGCCCCGTTTCCTCGGCCTGGGCAAGCACCGCCGCGCGGGTGATACCTCCCAGGATATCGCTGGAGAGATGGCGGGTGATGAGTCGACCGTCATGGGTGAGAATGTGGGCGTTGCTGGAACTGCCTTCGGTCACGAAGCCATTTTCCACCATCCAGACATCATCAACACCCGCTTCCAGCGCCGCGGTTTTCATCATCGACGGGTACAGGAGCTGAGTGGTTTTAATATCCCGGCGGTGCCAGCGCAGGTCCGGGCCGGTCATTACCCGCAGACCCCGCGCCGCATCCGGATGATTGGCCAGCGACATGGCCTGAGTGAACAAGACCAGCGTGGGGGCCCCGTCCTTCGGCTGCACGAAGCTGCGATCCGCCTCGCCCCGGGAGATCTGCAGATAGACTAGCCCCTCACCGAGGTGATTGCGCTTCACCAACTCCCGGTGAATCCCCAGCAGGTCCGCCGCCTCCGGATCAAAAGCGATGGACATTTCCCCCAAGCTACGCTGCAGTCGCGCCTGGTGGGCGTCAAAATCCACCAGACCGCCCTCCAGCACCGCCGTCACCTCATAAACCGCATCGGAAAAAAGCAGGCCGCGGTCAAAAATCGACACCTGACCTTCCGACTCCGGCAGAAATGCTCCATTGACATAGACAGTGCGCGACACGGCGGGTCTCCTGTAAAACCTCCCGGCATCCTACCTCAGCTGACGCCAGATTCGCTGCTCCCCCGAAGCGGATTGAACCGATTGCAGAATCACCGTGACCTGCTCGCGATCATCCCGGGCCAGGCTGGTTATTCGATAACCAACGTCCAAGTCCTCCACCAGCACATAGACCATTCTATTTTCGGTCGCGAGGCCCGGCGGAGCCAGAGGCTGTCCCACCGCCCGTAACTGCTCGGCCCAGATCACCGAATCAGCGCCGGGATCAGGCACTAAAGGCATTCCTGCCCGACTTTGCGGCGACTCTCCGGCGACCGCGAGGGCCGCTTCAGCCAGCTCAAACACCTCGGCTCTGTCTTCGCTTCGCTCGGTAATACGCAGGCCGAGCAGGCCCCGTTCCAGCGCCAGCAGGGCGAACGCCGAGCCAATGGTCAGCACGATCAGCACCACCACCAGGGCGAGACCATCCTGGCGATGGTTCATGAATCGATATTTCTCAGGGCAATGACCACGGACAGCGGCTGGGCCGGCCGCCAGATCTCCGGGGTGCGGTCACTGCCCAATAGAAACTCCAGCCGCACAGCCCGCACCTGGCTCCAGTCGGCCACCTGGCTGGCAGGCACAAAAGACAGGATCGCCCCGTCCGTATCATCCGCCAGTGCGAAGCGCACGTTCATGGCCCGAACACCGGGCACCAGCTCTTCACGGCGGCCATCAGCATGAAGCCGTCGTCTGACCAGGCTCGGTGTATCGTCAGTTTGAGCGCCTGGCTGAACCGCAAATTCCGTCCGGGCGGGCACGAAAATCTCGACTCGGCCCTGCAGTGGCCAGTAACCGGATGAGGGAATGCGATTGGTGCCGGATTCATCACCCGGCCCCCGATTCAGAGCCGTGATGGATTCATCGGCGTGGCGAAACAGAACACAGCGGTTACCGCTCTCGGCCACCAACAGCACGATCTCGTCCGGAGCCACGCCGTGATCCCGGTCCAGCGAGATAAGCGGACCCGAAGCGAGGGTGTCGGTGATTTCCGCGCTGCCCAGCGAGCGCATACGCCGTATGGCGATGCCATCCCCGATCATTGGCTCGGGCCAGGGGCCCGCGGCGCTGACCGGCGGCCGGTGGGGAAGGGCTCCGTCGGTCAGCAGATTACGCCGACTTGCTGGCAAACAGCCCGGATAGCCCGCGTTTCGAAGCTGCCTTTCAAGCAGGTTGACGGCGATACGGCCGTGCTCCACCGAAACCGATTGGCCTCTCTCCAGCTGATGGGATTGGGCAGTAACCCCCAGCAATCGGGTCGCCGTCAGGATCACCACCACACCGATGGCCAACGCGATCAGTATCTCGAGGACGGAGAAGCCCTGCTGCTGCATTAGCGGTAAAAGTCACGCCGGAGGACCTGTGGCGCCTCGGGACCGCCCAACGAACCGGACCATTGGATGACGATTTGCCCGCCACGGCCTCCGTGGCGGGATTCCAGGGAAAGTTCACCCTGCGGCAGGGACTGGGCCGCCCGATCCTGCCATTCGCTGAGCCGGGGGCCCTGAAGCGGTGCCTGCGGGGACGCCCTAAGCTGTTCGATCACGGATAGCGCCAGCGAATGAGCCAGCAGGTGCTCGTGGGTCAGTTGGCTCACCGCCAGGGACCGGCCCTGAGCCGAAGCCAGTCCGATCACGCCAATGGCCAGGATGGACAGTGCAGCCAGCACTTCCACCAGGGTGCTACCCGTCTGAGCTGGATGGAGCGCTGGGTGCCGGCATGGGGAATGCATACCGGCACCCTAGCACCGCAATCAGAACAACCGGCGGCCGGGCGGCGCTTAAATGACGCCGCCCGTCCGATTTACCCTAGCCGCATTTACTCTCGCCGCAGCTCAGGCAGGTCAGACAGCCGTCCATTACCACCATGGCCTTCATGTGGCACTTGTCACAGAGCTCCGCTCCCGGGGGATACTCTGCCGTGCTGTCATCGCAGTCGGCTTCGATGGGCTCCTGAGCCGCTCGGGTCTCAACTTCGGCTTTTTTTTTCTCGATGTACCGGCGCTGGTGCTCGTCCAGGGTCTCGGCCTCCATCATGCCGATGGAACGGAGATGCTGCTCCAGCACGTCGCCAATTTCGGCGACCAGAGAGGGCATGAACCGCCCACCCTTCTTGAAGTAGCCACCCCGCGGATCGAACACGCTGCGCAGTTCCTCCACCAGGAAGGTACAGTCGCCGCCCTTGCGGAAGACCGCCGAGACGATCCGGGTGAGCGCCACGATCCACTGGAAGTGATCCATGTTCTTCGAATTGATGAACACCTCGAAGGGCCGCCGGATCTCGTGCTCCGTGCCTTCATTGAGAATCACGTCGTTGACGGTGACGTAGAGCGCATGCTCAGAGAGCGGCGTCTTGATCTTGTAGGTCTGTCCCTCAAGACGCTCCGGACGCTGCAGCTCCTCATGCATGTGCTCGATATCGAGCCCCGGGGCCTCCGGTTTCTCGGAGGCCTCCGCCTGCTTCGCCTCGGCATCCGCCCGGGCGACTTCGTAATCAATAATCTTGCTGTCAATTTGCACGGCCATATCGCGGATCCTCAGAACTTGCCGTAATACCCTTCCTTGAGGGCATCGTAGAGATTGGCGGCGGTGTGAATCTCGCCGTCGTATTCCACTTCGTCACCACCCTTGACCTCCACGGTCCGACCATCCTCGAGCTTGAAGCGGTACGTGGTGTTCTCCAGGTCGGACTCCTTGACCAGGACCCCCTGGAATGCCTCCGGGTTGAAGCGAAACGTCGTGCAGCCTTTCAGCCCCTGCTGATAGGCATAACGATAGATGTCCTTGAACTCATCGTAGTCGTAGTCCGTCGGCACATTGGCGGTCTTGGAGATGCTGGAATCCACCCATTTCTGCGCCGCCGCCTGAATATCGACATGCTGTTTCGGCGTGATGTCGTCTGCCGTAATGAAGTATTCCGGCAGATTGCGCGTCTCGGCGTCCATGCTCGGCAAGGCATCCTCATTGATCAGGGTGCGGTACGCCAGCAACTCGAAACTGAAAACGTCCACCTTTTCCTTGGACTTCTTGCCCTCACGAATCACGTTCCGAAAGTAGTGATGGGCAAAACTCGGCTCGATGCCATTGGAGGCATTGTTCGCCAGGGACAGGCTGATGGTGCCGGTGGGCGCGATGGAGGTGTGGTGGGTAAATCGGGCACCGGTCTCCACCAGCTGATCCACCAGCTCCGGCTCGGCCTCGGCAACCCGCTGCATATAGCGGCTGTAACGCCCCCAGAGCACCCGACCCTTGAGGGTGTCACCCACCTTGTAGCCGGCGTCACGAAGCTCCGGGCGCCAGGCGAGCATCCGCTCGGTGACTTCGAAGTCCTCGTCCATGATGGGGGCGGGTCCTTTCTCTTCCGCGAGGCGGTGCGCTTCCCGCCATCCCTCAAGGGCCATCTCCCGGGCGACCTGCTCGGTAAAGGCCAGGGAATCGTCATCGCCGTACTTCATGCGCAGCATGGTGACGGTGGAGCCGAGCCCCAGAAAGCCCATGCCATGGCGACGCTTGCGCTCAATTTCCTCGCGCTGGCGCCCCAGGGGCAGGCCGTTGATTTCCACCACGTTATCCAGCATCCGGGTAAACAGGGCCACCACCCGGCGGTACTCCTCCCAATCGAAATGCGCCCGCTCGGTGAACGGCTCGCGGACGAACTTGGTGAGGTTGACGGAGCCCAGCAAACAGGCGCCATAGGGTGGCAGCGGCTGCTCGCCACAGGGGTTGGTGGCGCGGATTTCCTCACAGAACCAGTTGTTGTTGAGCTCGTTGACCCGATCGATGAGCACGAAGCCGGGCTCCGCGTAGTCATAGGTCGACGTCATGATCATGTCCCAGATCCGCTGGGCCTTGACCCTGCGGTAGATCCGGCAGGCCACCAGACCATCTTCGCGGGTGACGTAGCCACTGTTGCGATTGGGCCACTCCCGCCAGAGCACCTGTTCGGTGTCGTCAAGGTCGACTCCGTCGGCCTCGACCTCATCCGCCCGAATCGGGAACGCCAGCGGCCAGTCATCGCCATTCTCCACCGCCTGCATGAACCCGTCGGTAATCAGCAGGGACAGGTTGAACTGACGCAGTCGACCGTCCTCGCGCTTGGCGCGAATGAAATCCATGACATCCGGGTGACCCACGTCAAACGTGGCCATCTGCGCACCCCGTCGTCCACCGGCCGAGGACACCGTGAAACACATCCGGTCGTAGATATCCATGAAGGAGAGCGGTCCGGAGGTGTAGGCGCCCGCGCCCGACACGTAAGCGCCTTTCGGCCGCAGCGTGGAGAACTCGTAACCGATGCCACAGCCGGCCTTCAACGTGAGTCCCGCTTCGTGAACCTTGTCCAGGATATCGTCCATGGAATCACCAATCGTGGACGAGACCGTGCAGTTGATCGTCGAGGTCGCGGGCTTATGCTCCCAGGCCCCGGCGTTGGAGGTGATGCGGCCAGCCGGGATGGCGCCACGACGCAGCGCCCAGAGGAACTGCTCGTACCAGTGATCCCGACGGGATTCTTCCTCGACATCGGCCAACGCCCGAGCAACCCGCTTGAAAGTGTCATCCACCTTCTCGTCGACGACCTCACCATCCTTGGTCTTGAGCCGATATTTTTTATCCCAGATGTCCGCCGCGGCGTCCTGGATCGGAATTTCGGTCACGGCGCTGGGTAGCGCCCGCAGTCTCGTCGCAGTGCTCATGAACTTCTCCTTGCCCCATCCGTTCGTGCCTTGTTCGCACAATATATCCCGCCTTTCGAAAAGAAAGACACTATATGTTGTGCGCAGTGCCTTAGACTACGCCAAGAGAGATGCAAGTCAACCTTGCCGCCGGGCGATCAGCACTCGACGTCGTGGTGGGTGATGGGGATGAACCGTGCCCCGTCGCATTCGGGCTGAAGCACCAGGATGTCAGCCTTGCGAAAAACCCCCGGACCCAACCCCTGGCTCTGGTGAGCGAGCGCCTCCACGGTGGGGTTTTCAAGGGCCTCCTCCGGCAGGTCAAGCAGAAAGCCAACGACGCCATCATCATCCAGCGTCAATGCCCACTGAGTCTCACTGACACATCGGGAGACTTCCCGCGCCAGGTCGGCATCGTCCGCGGGGGGGGTGTCGGAGTCTGCAAGCCAGGCCAGCAGACGCTGGCCCAGGGCCTCGGAGGCGGCGACCGATGGATCCCCCGGCACCTGAGGTCCGCCGGCTTCCACATAGGCCCGCGCAAAAACCAGCGGTTCCGGGCAGCCGGATCGCCGCACCGCTGCCCGGCCCGCTGCCACACCGTCTCGAATTCGGGCGACCTGACGTGCTTTGAAGACCGCCATTCAGGCGTAATTGTCGAAGTCGTCGAGGTGACCGCTGGCGCTGTACTCGCGCTGCACCCGGAGTTTCGCGGCAATGAAGTCCTTGTGCTCCACGTGAAGCAACTCGGTAATCTTGCGGGCCAGCTGCTCTTCGTAACGGTTCATTTCCGAGTCAGCCAGGCAGACCCGCCAGAGCAGATCGACGACCTTGCACTTCTGCGAGTAATCGAACTGCTCATTGATGAGCTGGGTGAATTCGAAATGGTCCGTTGCCTCATGGGCCTCGAGATCAGCAAGTTCGATGACCTCGGCGGTTTCCTCCGCGGTGAGATCGAAAACGTCCATGATCCCGTCGTGAACGGCCTGGAACTCCAGGCTGTGTCGCTGATTGTCCGCCTGCGCCATCTCAATCAGCAGCGCCGCGGTGGCCAGTTGCAGCCGGTGACTGACCGACTGGCCCTCGACCTCCGTGGCCGGATTGATGTTGGCCTCGTAAAAATCCTTGATGGCTTTGAGCATCGTCCAAGCCCATCCCTCGCCGCCGGGTTCATCCCATTACTATCAAGTCTCGGCACCGATTTCGACACTTCCTGCCGGGTCCGCCGTCAAGCGAAGACGCTGCCCGACACGGATACGGTCAGGATCCGCCAGCCCGTTGATCCGCTGAAGCCGGCCGGCACTCGTCCCGTGACGGCGGGCGATGCCGCCCAGCGTCTCACCGGCACGGACCTGATGGTAACCGCCACTGACCGGCTCCGGCATGGCGCCAGCCGCCGGCAGACTCAGGTTGGTGCCCACTCGGATGCGATTGGCGTCGCCGATGCCGTTACTGGCCATTAGGGTCTGTAACCCGACCCCGTAGCGGGCAGCGATGCCCGAGAGCGTCTCCCCCGGCCGTACCGCATGGTGGAGGTCCGGACGCTGCTGAGTGAACAGACGCGACCCGGGCAGTGCATGGACTTTCCGTGCCCAGTCGATATCGGATCGCGGCAGTACCAGCGGGTAGCCCTTCGGCAGAAACTTGCGGCCGTCCCCCACCGCTGGCCCGAGCGCCGGGTTAACGGCGAGAAGCTGCCCTGCGTCCAGGCCAAGCCCGTCGATCAACGTCTCCAGCGGCGTGTAATGGGGCAATTCGACCCGAACAACGGCGCCGGGTTCGTCCATGACCAGCCCGGGAAAGTACTGCTCATGGCGCGCATCCACTTCGGCTGCGGCCAGCAGGGCTGGGTAGAAATTGCGCGAAGCGAACCCGAAACGGGGCCCCCGATAGGTCTCGCGAACCCGCATGTAGTCAGTGCTACCCACCTCGTTCACCGCTCGACGCATGCCATTGGCGCCATGGTTATACGCGGTTATGGCCAGCGGCCAGGTGCCCAGTGCGTTGTGATTTCGCCGCAGCAGCGCCGCGGCCGCCCGAGTGCTGAGCCACGGATCAAGCCGCTCATCCACCACCGGGTCCACGCGCATGAACTCACGGCCGGTGCCCGCCGTGAACTGCCAGAGGCCGGCAGCGCCGGCATGGGATCGAGCCACCGGGTTGAAGGAGGACTCCACATGGGGCAATGCAAGCAGCTCAGGGGGGACTTCAGCCTCCGCAAGCGCCCCCGCAATGTAATCGCGCCACTGGCCAGAGCGCGCCAGTCCATCACGGAAATTCTCGCGCAGTCCTCCCTGGAAACGCAGCCGCTCCGCAAGGGCCAGCAAATCATCAGGGCTGGCGTCATCCGGCAAGCGGTCAAGGAGTTGTGCCTGCAGGGGCGTCCGGGGATCCAGGGAATTCTCCGCCAGGGCCTTGAGGGCCGCCCGGTGCTCATCCAGCGCCTCACCAACCTGGCGCCGGCGCTCCGACCATTGCCCGGGCGGTGCCACCGACACCTCGCCGTAAATCCGCATGTCATCGCCGGAATCGTGGATCACACCCCGGTTAACGGGAGTCTCGGTGTAAATGAACGTCCAGAACTGGATGGCAGGCTCGAGTGCGGCGGGCCGGGGCAATGTCCCGGCGCTCTCGCCGTTGGCTGCCATGGTCGTTGGCGGAACCGGAGCCAGCCATCCGAGGATCACCAGCATCACGGCAAGCAGGGAACAGCGACGCAGGGTTACCATGCAGCCTCCTGGCACAAAAACGTGCCTGTGACTCGGATACTAGCCGCGGAGGCAGCCCGTGACAATGCAAACTCTGCAGTGGCTCAGCGTCGCCGCCATCCTGCTGATTTCCACCGGCAGCGCCCTGCATGCGCTGCTGAACAAGCGCGAGCCTGCCGCGGCGTTCGGATGGATTGCCTTCTGCCTGCTCTTTCCCGTGGTCGGGCCGATTTTCTACTATTTTTTCGGCATTAACCGTATCCGGACACGAGCGCTTCAGTTGCGGGGGGAGCTCACCGGCGGAGAGCCGGACCCGCAGGATCGGCTCCCGGAGCGGATTCCGGCGGCTTTTCGAACCCAGGCGCAAATCTCCAGCGCCGTCGCGGGGCGTCCCATCAGCCATGGCAACGACATCGAGAGTCTGATCGGTGGTGAGGCCGCCTACCCGGCCATGATCGACGCCATCGAAAATGCCCGCGATCAGGTGTTCCTGTCGACGTACATTTTCGAGAGCAACGAAAGCGGTCAGCAGTTTGTCGAGGCCCTCGCCGCCGCCCGGGATCGCGGCGTCGACGTGCGCGTCCTGCTGGATGGCGCGGGCGAGTGGTACAGCTGGCCCCGTATTCGTCATGCGCTTCGGCGTCGGGGTGTGCCGGTGGCCCGATTTCTGCCACCGCGGCTGGTGCCGCCGAGTCCACTGATCAATCTGCGCAATCACCGCAAGCTGCTGGTGGTCGACGGTCAGACGGCCTTCACCGGAGGCATGAATATCGGGGATCGCCACCTGGTGAACCGGCCAGGCTCGAAGGAAGGGATCCGCGACATCCACTTCCACCTGCGTGGCCCCCTCGCTGAGCAGCTCGAGGGCGTATTTCTGGACGATTGGGAATTCGTTACCCGCCGTCGCGATGGGCCCCGCCGGTCCGAGCCGGCTGCTGAGGCCGGCGACGCACTTTGCCGAGTATTGCTGGACGGGCCGAACGAGGATCTGAATCGCCTGACCATGGTGCTGGTAGGCGCAGTGGCGGCCGCCCGGGACCATGTGGCCATCATGACCCCCTACTTTCTGCCGCCGAGGGAGCTGGTGGCCGCACTGCAGGCGGCCGCGGTGCGCGGCACGCGGGTGGATATTGTCCTGCCCGGGCATAACAATCTGCCTTTCATGCACTGGGCGACCCGCAACATGCTCTGGGAGCTGGTGAAGTGGGGGGTGCGGGTCTACTACCAGTCCGGCAGCTTTGATCACAGCAAGCTGTTTGTGGTGGACGGACAGTACACCCAGGTGGGCTCGGCGAATCTCGACCCCCGCAGCCTGCGGCTAAACTTCGAGGTGGTGGTGGAGGTTTATGACACCCGTTTTGGCGAGGCCATGGCTGAGCACATCGAAAACTGCCGGCGCGCCTCCCGGCGGGTGACGCTGGCGGAACTGGATGAGCGTCCGCTTCTGCCCCGCATTCGGGACGCGCTCGCCTGGCTTTTCACCCCGTACCTGTAAAGGGCAGGAGAGCCAGCCAGCCCCCGACAAGCGCCAGAACGGCACCGGACGTCAGCACGGTGCGAAGCCGCCGGAACCATCGAGGCAGCGCCCCGGCCGCTTCCCGGGACTCCCAGACCCGCCAGCCAATGAACCCGGCGGCAATCACGGGCAGGCCGACGATGGCTGGAACCAGCAGCGCCGCCCACGCAACCAGTGCCGGAACCACCGACGCGTAGAACCACTCCGGGGACGCACCCGGACGGGACATGGCCAGCCCCCAGTAAATCGCCCCAATAAAGGAGAGAATGACGGCGCCATAGGCCGCCAGCCATCCGGCGGCCCAGGCCGGACCGAACCAGACACCAATGGCCGTAGCCAGGAATGGCAACAGCCCCAGATAGCCCATCCAGCCCGCGGCTGCAGTGCTGCCCCCCGCGCGCTCATTCAGCGAGGCCTTTGCCGCCTGCAGGCCGCCGACAAAGCGACCCTCGACAAACACCTGGGGCAACGTGCCGCGTCCGGTCATGGCTTTGAGCCGACGGAACTGCTCGCGACTTTCCGACGACCCCATCCCCATTTCGATGGCGCGCCAGTTGTGCCCGGATTCCTCGAGCTGCTCATCCAGTCCGCCAAGATCGGTGACCGGAGAGTGAAACACCACCACATCCGCACTCCGGGCCAATTGGCGCAGATCTTCATCACCCGCCATGAAAAACATCCTGTGGTCGCTGGAATGGAGCACAATGATAGGGTTGACTGCTCATAAACCCAAAAGGAGACAGTGATGGCCCCCACCCGATCGGGTCTGATAACCAGCCTGCTTCTCGCTGTGGTCCTGCTCGCTGCCTGTGCCGGACCGACGCCGGAGGATTATGCCGATGAGGGCCCGGAATTCCGGGTGGAGGAGTTTTTTGACGGCCGGGTGCTCGCCTGGGGGATGTTTCAGTCCCGGGGTGGGCAGATTCAGCGTCGGTTTACGGTGGACATCGATGGTCAGGTGGACGGCGATCGGATCGTCCTGGATGAGCATTTTGTCTACGACGACGGCGAAACCGAGCGCCGGGTCTGGGAAATTGACCGAATTGACGATCGAACCTACCAGGGCACGGCCGGGGACATTGTTGGCATTGCAGAGGGCGAGCGCGCCGGCAACGCCCTCAACTGGCAGTACACCATGGCCCTGGATGTCGGCGATCGGACCTGGAATCTGCGGTTCGATGACTGGATGGTGCTCGTGGATGAAAACACCCTGATCAATACCGCCGAGGTGACCAAATTCGGCTTTCGTGTCGGCACGGTGACGTTGTTCTTCCGAAAGGCGGATGCGCCGGGGCTCGAGCCTTGAGTCGGTGGATCTCGGGGTGGAGCCGGTGGATCGCCATGGTGTCGGTACTGGCCCTGACATTGTCGGGGGCGATTGCCCGGGCCGAGGTCGAGGAGCGGGGTGCCCGCTTCGACCGGGAGGTTACCCTCGGCGATGAAACCCTGGTGCTCACCGGCACCGGCATCGCCCGATACCGGGTGATATTTGTTGTCTACGCCGCCGGGCTTTATCTGCCTCCGGGTACGGCAACCCCGGACGTGCTGGCGGCAGACACCCCCCGACGGCTGGAGATCGAATATTTTTACGACATTAGCGCCGAAGACATCATTCTGGCGGCGAACACCAAGCTCGAGGAGCAGCTGACCGCCGACCAGCTGGCATCGCTGGAGTCGGACGTCGCCACCTTTCATGGCTATTTCCAGTCCGTCAGCGAGGGCGACCGCTATCGCATGGAATACCAGCCAGGGCAGGGAACACAACTGATATTCAACGGCGAACCCGCGGGGACCATGCCGGGGGCCGAGTTTGCCGAGGCGTACTTTGGCATCTGGCTGGATCCGGACAGCCCCCTCTCCGGCAGCTTGCGGGACAACCTGCTCGAGGGCACCCGCTAGAGCCGCGCGACAGGACTACCGGATCCGGTGGCGGGCCAGCCCCTCCTCCACCGGCGCCATGAACTCGGCGGCACGGCTCGTCGGGGGACGGGTCAGCAGGCTCAGGCCAACAAACAGCGCCACTGCCAGCAACCCACCCCAGACTGAGGCAGGCACTCCGAGCGGAGCGAACCGGCCAACCTGAAGGATCGTAACCACGACACCGGCAATCATGATGCTGCCGACGGCCCCCGTGGCGGTGCCCCGCCGCCAGAAGAAGGCGCCAACAATGGCGGGCACGGTGACCAGGAGCCCGGCGGAGGAGGCCACCGACAGGATCGTTATGAGGTCCAGTTGCAGTCGTGCGAACAGCACGGCCAGCGCGGCGACGATCACCATGACGATCTTGCCAGCGAGCATTTCCCGCGTGCCACGAGGTGCCATGGGCCGATACAGGTCCCGGGAAACCAGCGACGCCAGGCTCAACAACACCGAATCCACGGTGGATACCGCCGCCGCCACAATCCCCACCACCAGCACGATGGCTGCCAACCGCGGCACCGCATCGCTGGCCAGCAGCGTTGGCGTGGCGAGGTCCGGACTATCCAGGGCCGGCAGGAGCTGAAGCGCGGCAAAACCCCACAGGACGGAAACGAGCGTGTAGACGAAGCCGATCAGCAGAAAGCCCAGCAGCATGGTCCGCAGCGCGCCAATGGACACCGTGGAGAACAGTCGCTGACTGACCTGCGGATTGCTGATGGAAAAGAAAAACCAGGGCAGCGTCAGGCCGATAAAGGTGACCATGTCGAACACGCCGGGCCCGGGCACTGCCAGCCACTCACCGTGATCGCGGGCGGTGCTGGCCATGAAAGCCGCCGGACCCCCCAGCGCCGCCATGACGAAACCCACGGCCAGCAGACTGGTCGTCAGCATGATGATCACCTGCAACGCATCGGTCCAGAGCACGGATCGAAGCCCGGCCACCATGGTCCAGATGAGCGCCAGCGCAACGCCCACCAGAATGCCGGCATCAAAGCTGATGGATCCATCACTGATCACTGACAGCAGGTAACCGATCCCCATTAACTGCACTGCACTGTAGGGAATCAGAAAAATGCAGGAGGCGACTGCCATTGCACCGCCCACCACCCGGCTGTTGTACCGATAACTCAGCATCTCTGCCGGTGTGATAAAGCCGAACCGTTTTCCCACCAGCCAGAAACGGGGGCCGAAAATCGCCACCAGGCCGAGGCCGGCGAGATAGATCAGTTCGAACCCGAGGGCTCCAACACCTCCGGCGTAGGTCAGGCCGGCAAGGCCGACCATCATGAAGGCGCTGAAGGTGGTGGCTCCGTAACTGAGCGCGGAAATCACACCCCCGGCCTTGCGACCCGCGAGGAAGTACTCACTGGAGCCGGAACCGAGGCCCTGCCGGGCCGCCACCGCCAGGGCAATTCCGATCAGCGCATAAATGACCAGCGCGACAACAATGCCAGTGGTCATGGCCGCCACTCCGCCACCAGTCGGGCAATCAACCCGAGGACCAGGAGCCCGAAGACCGTCCAAAAAAGAAACGCACCATGCCACGCCTGCACGTCCCTGAGCAGGGCAAACGGCACGATATAGGCCAGTGCGATCAACATGGCCAGGAGAACGAGACAGACGGTTCCGACTCGCTGATGGGTCATTGGGAGACTCCTGGTATCAGGGCTTTCGGTCTTCGGGATTTCGTACGTCCGGCGTCAGACCGGTGAGAAGGTGCGCTGCCACCACGCAGGTGATGCCGAACGGCAGGTAACCGGCGTAGCCGAGCAGCGGCATTTCAAACAGATGCAGCACTTGGGCATGGGGGATGTGGTAAGTCCATCGGGCCAGGCTGAAGATGTTCCAGAGTTCCCAGCAAAGGCCGCAGAAAAGGGCCGACACCACCGCAAGCCATGGTCCCCGCCAGTCGCCTCCGGCCACCCGGGTGAAGGCATGGCGCTCGCCGGCCAATGCCTGAGTGGCCACAATGATCAGCGGCGGTGCCACCCATAGCAGGGAATACAGGGCTGTTGGCCAGATAGCCACGGCGGCCAGGCCGATGACACCGGCAGCCCAGGCGATGGCGGCGACGAGCCGTGGGCGGCGGGGCCGGATAGGCGCGAAGTTATCCAGTCCCGCAGACAGACGGGGCCAGGTGGCAAGCAGATCCCGGGTGGCGAGCACCGCCGGCAGCACCGTGCTGAAGGGCAGTGCGGAGCGCAGGAACCAGCTCAGCGCCTCGCGATCCGGCGCGACCCCGGTGCCATCATAGATCCAGTTACCGGTGAACTGATTCAGGTACTCGAACAGGTACCAGAACCCGGCGCTGGCCGGGAACAGGGCCAGAAAAACCCAGGGGGCTTCCGTGAGCAGGCACCGTCCGCCGCGCTTCTGCACCCAGGCGCTGATCGCCACGGCATAACCGACCCATAGCGGCGTAAACGACAGACGGCGGGCTTCCTCCAGCCCCGGCAACGGCACCCAGGCAATAAACCAGCTCACCGCCAGCAGGGCGACACCGAGCCATCCCCATAGCGGATAAGTCCGCGGCGACTCCGCCGAGCCCGCCGAGCCCGCCAATGCCGCAGACCCCGCTCGACCAATGCGCAGCAGAAAGGGCAGCAGAACAGCAACAATCGCCACCAGGTAGGTAACGAACACCCAGCCCGTAAAACTCTCCGGAGCAGCCTCCAGCGGCCGCGGCGGGAAACGCAGGAAAGATCGCAGATCGTCGCCGGTCAGCATTGCACCCACCAGCGGCGCCAGCACAATGGCGAACACGATGATGGCCAGCTGGGCCGGGCGTCCCGGGCGCCCGGCCGGCTCAATCATGGCGCACCGTCAGGGTAACCGGCTGCCACTCAAAGCCCAGCGCCGCAATTTCGGCCTGCAGCGCCGGCATGGTGGCCGCCACCGCATCCCGATTACCCCTCAGGCCCAGTTCCAGAGAAAACTGACCCTGGCGCACGTTGGGAAGACAGGAGAGGCGCACGCCGGGATGCGCCTGCTCAAAACGCTCCAGCATGGGAATTACATCGCTCTCCCGCGCGCCGGTGACGACGATGGCCCGATCCGCCAGGCGGTCCGGGTCGTGCCAGGCGGTGTAGTGATGATCCAGCACCCAGGCCATCATCGGCCAGGCCATGCTGGGGAAACCGGGCATGAAGTGATGGTCACGAATGCTGAACCCCGGCACCTGATTAACCGGGTTGGGAATCAGCGAGGCACCGGACGGGAACTCCACCAGCCTTAGCCGATGCGAGGGCTCCACGGGGCGCCCGAAGCGCTCCTCCAGCATCTGCCGGCCTTCCGGGTGAACCGCCAGCGACACGCCGAGCGCTTCGGCGGCACACTGCCGGGTGCGGTCATCCGGCGTCGCGCCAATGCCGCCGCAGCTGAACACCACATCCGGCCCCGCCAGTGTCTCCCGCAATGTCCCGGTGATCAGGGCCGCTTCATCGCTAATCAGGCGAACCCACCGGAGCTCCAGGCCCCGCTCGGCCAGTAACCCCTGCAGATGCGGAAAATGGCGATCCTGGCGCTTGCCGGACAGGAGCTCATCACCAATCACGACAAGCCCGAACCCGCGAGCCTCCACACCCGTCATCGCGTCACTCCGACAAGGCCCAGCAACATGCCCTGGAGCTCTGCCAGGCTGGCGACCTCGTGATGGGGCACTGGCTCCGCGTCAGACGGCCAGGGCGCGCCATCGCGATTCAGCCATACGGCCTGCATGCCATGCCGGGCCGCGCCGGTTACATCGCTGTGCACATCATCGCCCACATGGACAATTTCCGCGGCTGGCACCCCGGCGCGATTGGTGGCCGTCTCGAAGACCAGATGGGACGGTTTGGCAGCACCCAGTTCCACGGCCGACAATGAAAAATCGAAATAATCGCCCAAGCCAAGTCGACTGACCTCGGCGTTGCCGTTGGTCAACGCCCCCACCCGCACATGACCCTGCAGAGCCTGCAACAGGGGGATGGCGTCGTCATAAACCCGAACCGCATGGCGGGCGTCGAGGAAGACCTCGAAAGCCTCATCAACCAGGCGGTTCAGCACCTCACCGTGGTAACCGGCGTCCTCGCCGGCCTTGCGCAGCGCCGCTCGACGTAGAGCGGTGACGTCGTGGGCAAGGCCGGGCTGCGCCTGGACAATGCTGGCACGGAGGTCCCGCAGTCCTGCGATGTCATAGCGCTCTGCCACCGCCGGGTAGCGCTGCTCCAGCAATCCCTGACACACGGCTTCGGCGTGCTGGAGCACACCGGTGAGATCCCACAGGGTGAAATCCAGATCCAGGGTAACGGCACGCACCGGAGCCACCAGCGGTCTCGGGATCATGTTGTTACCTCGGCGGGCAGATTACGCCATACGCAGGGGCCATCCGCCGCCGCGTCGAGACGCTCAAGCCAGGCCTCGTGCAGCTGCTGTTCGGTTGCCGTGGGCTGAATGACCGGCAGTGGCTTTCGATCCTCCGCGACGTCACGCCGGGCTTCCGCCTGACGCGGGCCGTTGCCCGGCTCCTCCGTGCCCAGGGTCAGGCCCACTTGCCCCCCGGTCATGGCCAGGTAGACCTCGCCCAGGATTTCGGCGTCAAGCAGGGCGCCATGGAGCGTGCGACTGCTGTTGTCGACCCGGTAGCGCTTGCAGAGCGCATCGAGGCTGTTGCGCTGTCCCGGGTGGCGGCTGCGCGCCAGCGCCAGACTGTCCGTCACCACGCAATAGTCCTGCATCTGTCCCCATGCCGCCCCCAGACGGCCCAGTTCCGCATCCAGGAAACCCACGTCGAAGGGTGCATTGTGGATAATCACCTCGGCGCCGCTGACAAAATCAATCAACGCCTGGGCGACGTCGGCAAAGCGCGGCTTGTCCGCGAGGAACGCATCGGTCAGCCCGTGGACTTCGACGGCGCCGGGGTCCACCGGGCGATCCGGATTGAGGTACTCATGAAATTGCCGGCCCGTGGGGCGACGGCGATCGAGCTCATAGCAGCCGATCTCGATGATTCGATGGCCTTCCTGCGGCTCCAGTCCGGTGGTTTCCGTATCCAGAATGATCTGCCGCATCAGCCCTCCATTTGATTCATTTCGTCGATTCCGCGATTGGCCAGCGCATCCACCCGCTCATTCTCGGCATGACCGGCGTGACCGCGCACCCAGTGCCAGTGAACTCGATGAGTGGCCGCAAGCTGGTCTAGGCGCTGCCACAGATCCTGATTGAGTACCGGCTTTCGGGCCGCGGTTTTCCAGCCACGCCGCTTCCAGCCATCCATCCATTCAGTAATGCCCTTGCGAACATACTGGGAATCTGTGGTCAGATCGACCTCGCAGGGCCGATTGAGGGCCTCCAGGCCCTTGATCGCCGCGGTCAGTTCCATGCGGTTGTTGGTGGTGACGGACTCCCCGCCATACAACTCCCGCTCCGTTCCTCCATAGCGGAGCAGAACGCCCCACCCACCGGGGCCCGGGTTACCGCGGCAGGCGCCATCCGTAAAGATTTCAACCCGTGTCATTCAGGCGCTCCCGGCCGGCATTACGGGCGCCGGCACTGGCCTGAGGTATCCCCCCCGGGATCAACTCCAGACGCCGATGCCAGCGCAGGCGCGGGGCGGTCGGGCCGGCGACCCGTTTCTGCCCCATGACCAGGTGAACGCCACCGATCCAGCGAAGCCCCGGGCCCAGGCTGCGACCATAATTCGAAGGCCTGGCGGCGGCTTTCCGCCGCAGGCGCTGCGGCAGTGGGGGCATGAGGGCGATACCATCGTGAGGGCGCGGAATCAGGCCCAGCAGTTGCATCCAGTCACCCACTCGAAGCGCACCCAAGTATCGACCGGCCCAGGGAGGCTCGGAACGCCCCGCGGCCAGCATTCGGCGAAGCCCCCAGAGGCTCAGGGGATTGAACCCCACCACCAGCAGATGACCCTCCGGTGCCAGCGCCCTTGCTGCCTCGCGAATGACCTGATGGGGACGCTCGGCGAACTCCAGCTGATGAATCAGCACCACCACATCGACGCTGCCGGAGGCGAGCGGCAGGACCTCGGGGCTGGCCCTCAGGTCGGTCTGGCCGCCGCGCCAGTTATCCAGAACCCAGAGACGCGCATCACCGAAGACGGTGGGGCATCGCCCGCCGCCGTAATCACCCACCTGCAGAACGCGCTGGGCATACAGTCCCGCCAGTCGACGGGAGATCAGCCGCGACTCCTGGTCAGCCAGTTCCTGTCCGGCGCTGGTTGCAAACCAGCGGTGCAGCCATTGCATGCGCCCAATCTCTCCCTTGGTCGCCGTTTATTTGAGGCAATTTACGCCGCGGGGTAGCATGCGCACCATGCTAAAAATAACCCCGGTGCCGATTCTGGCCGATAATTATACCTGGCTGATCAGCCCACCACAGGGGCGCAACGCAGTCGTCGTGGATCCCGGGGATTCAGCGCCAGTGGCCCGGGCGCTGGAGTCACTCGGCCTAACGCTGAGTGCCATCATCGTGACCCACCATCACGGTGATCACGTGGCAGGCGTCGCCGAGTTGGTGGACAACGGCACGCCGGTTTACGGACCGAGGGACAGCAACATCCCCAACCTGACCAATCCGGTGTCCGCCGGCGAGACCATGGCCCCCGCCGGGCTCGAGACCCGGTTCGACGTCATCGCGGTGCCGGGGCACACCCTGGATCATCTGGCTTACTTCGGCGGCGGTGCCCTTTTCGCCGGTGACGCGCTCTTCGCCGGTGGTTGCGGGCGGATGTTCGAGGGCAAACCCGAGCAGATGCAGGCCTATCTGGCCCAGCTGCGAACGCTGCCGGGAGAGACCCGCCTTTACTGCGGGCACGAATACACGCTGGCCAACCTGGAATTTGCAGTGGCCGTAGAGCCGGATAATCAAGCGCTGCAGCAACGCCTGGAAAACGTCCGGCAGCAACGCGCCAAGGGCGTGATTACGCTGCCGTCAACCCTGGCCGAAGAGTGTGACACCAACCCCTTTCTGCGATGGGACAGCGATGCCGTCAAACGGCAGGCCGAGGCCCGGGCAGGCCAGCAACTGGACACCCCCGCCGAGGTGTTCGCGGTGTTGCGCCAGTGGAAAGACAACTTTTAGGAGAAAGGCGCGTGGGTATCACGACCAAGCGCATGGGTCCGGTCTTCATTGCCCTGTTCGCCGTCGGCTGCGCTAACGTCGGCGATCCGACGCGTTCGACGGATGGTGCCCACGACAGCAGTGCGGCGCGGGGCATGCCGCATGAAGTGGCAGGCACCGCGTCACGGGATTTTTCCGGACTGACGGAGGCAGAAAAGGCCTTGCCACCGGAGACCGTCTGGGACCGTATCCGCCAGGGCTATGGCATTCCAGGCCACGATAACGAGCGCGTGCAGGCAGAAATGCAACGCTACGCGGGAATGACCAGCTATTGGGAGCGGGTTTCGGAGCGGGCGCGGCCATACATGTATCACATCGTTCACTCCCTCGAGGAGCGGGACATGCCCATGGAGCTCGCGCTACTACCGGTGGTGGAGAGCGCGTTCCAGCCGTTCGCGTATTCACGAAGCAGCGCCGCCGGGCTCTGGCAGTTCGTCCCCGCTACCGGTCGCCACTTCGGGCTGGACCAGAACTGGTGGTATGACGGCCGCCGGGACGTGTTGGCGTCCACGGATGCGGCGCTGACCTACCTGGATTACCTTCATGACATGTTCGACGGCGACTGGCTGCTGGCCATCGCCGCTTACAACGCCGGGGAAGGGACCGTTTCCCGCGCCATCCGGCGAAACGAAAACGCGGGCCAGCCCACCGACTACTGGTCGTTGAGCCTCCCGCAGGAGACCATGAACTACGTGCCCCGGCTACTCGCCATGAGTGAGCTGGTGGGACATCCCGAGAAGCACGGCCTGATACTGGTGGACATCCCCAATGAGCCCTTTCTGAAGCGGGTGGATTTGGACCGTCAGATCGATCTGGCCCTGGTGGCCGAGCTCTCGGGCCTAGAGATGGACACCATTTACGAGCTGAACCCGGGGTTCAACCGCTGGGCGACCGCGCCTGATGGGCCCCATCACCTGTTGCTACCCAGGGACCGGGCAGACAGTTTCAATGCCGCCCTGGCCGATCACCCGCCATCCGAGTGGATGCGCTGGCAACGTCACCGCGTTGCGCAGGGCGAGACCCTCGGCGGCATCGCCAATCGCTATCGAGTTCCGGTCGGCGCGTTGCGTGAGGCGAATAACCTCAACGGTGACCTGATTCGGGCCGGTGCCGATCTCCTGGTTCCCCTGGCCAGCCGCCCCACCGACCGAGCCGGCCAGACCGCCAGCGCCGGCAGCGGACAGAGCGAGCGGCAACGCTATGATCACGTTGTGCAGCGGGGCGAAAGTCTGTGGACCATTGCCCGGAGCTATGGCGTCAGAGTGGGCGATCTGGTGCGCTGGAACGACCTGGATGCCAACGCGGTTCTCCCCCTCGGGGAGCGGCTGGTGATCTGGAGTGAAACTGAGGGAAGCCGTTTGGCCAGCCCCGGCCAGCGGGTTCAGTCGGTGACTTACACCGTCCGCCAGGGCGATTCCCTTTACCGAATCGCTCGCCAGTTCAGTGTCGGGATCAATGATCTGCGACGCTGGAACGGCATTGCCGAAGGAACCTATCTGCAGCCGGGCCAGCGACTTGAGATGCAGGTGGATGTCACCGCCCTGGATGGCGCGCGGGTCAACTGAGGATTCTCACTCTTCCGGAAGCGTGACGTTGAGCTCCAGGACTTCACAGTCACCCTCGCGCTCCACCTGAACCTTCACGGCGTCCTCTTCCACCTCAACGTAGCGCCGGACCACATTCAGGATCTCCTGCTGCAGCGCCGGCAGGTAATCCGGCCCACCGCGGTGGCCGCGCTCTCGAGCAACGATCACCTGCAGGCGTTCTTTCGCCAGCGAGGCGCTGCGCTTTTTCTCGGATCGAAAGTAATCCAGAAAACCCATGGACCTAGCCTTTGAACAGTCGGCCGAAGAGGCCTTTCTTTTCATCCAGGAACCGGTGTTCCCGCTCTTCACCGAGGTATCGAGCCACCACGTCCGCGTAGGCCTGGCCGGCGTCGGTTTTATCCTCGAGGATCACCGGCACGCCGGCATTGGAGGCATTCAGCACCGCGGTGGACTCAGGGATCACCCCCAGCAGATCCACTGACAGGATCTCCTGAATGTCTTCAACACTCAGCATTTCCCCCTTGCCAACCCGGGATGGCGCATACCGGGTGACCACCAGGTGCTCCTGCACCGGGCTCTCACCATTTTCAGCCCGACGGGTCTTGCTGGCCAGCAGCCCGAGCACCCGATCGGAATCGCGGACCGAGGAAACCTCGGGGTTGGTGACCACCAGCGCATCGTCGGCGAAATACATGGCGAGATGAGCACCACGCTCGATGCCGGCCGGCGAGTCGCAGACGATGTAGTCATGGGTGCGGGAGAGCTCCTTGAGCACCGCTTCGACCCCCTCGACGGTCAGTGCATCCTTATCCCGGGTCTGGGAAGCCGGCAGGATCTCGAGGCCCTCGGTCCGTTTGTCGCGAATCAGCGCCTGATTGAGATTCGCTTCGCCGTTGATGACGTTGACGAAGTCGTAGACCACCCGGCGCTCGCAGCCCATGATCAGGTCCAGGTTGCGCAGGCCGACATCAAAGTCGATAACCACGGTCCGATGCCCTGCCTGAGCCAGCCCCGCTGCAAAAGCCGCACTGGTGGTCGTCTTGCCAACGCCCCCCTTGCCTGATGTCACCACGACGATCCGCGCCACATTCACCTCCCGACTCTAGATCGCTGCCAGCTGCAGGGCGTCACCCTCCAGCCATGCCACCACCGGCCCTCCACGAAGCCCGGCGTCCATGTGCTCACTCAGCAGATATTCGCCCGCGATGGCGATCAGTTCTGCCTTGAGTTCGCTGCAGAAGATACGCGCATTCCGATCGCCCTGCACGCCGGCGAGCGCACGCCCCCGCAGCGTGCCGTAGACATGGATATGTCCATCGGCCATCAACTCCGCACCCGCGCTCACCGGCGCGGCCACTACCAGGTCACCGCCGCGGGCATAAACCTGCTGCCCCGAGCGAATGGGTTGGGTGACGAGCTTTGAAGGCCCTCCGGACGGCAGCGACCTGGCCGGTGCTGACGCCGACGCGGCGCGCTCCTTTGCCGGACGTGAGGCACCGGGGTTGCGCATCACCCCCAAACCCAGCGGGTCAGCCAGGGCCGGGTCCGTATCCGCCAGCGCCACCGGGCAGAGGCCCCGTTCACGCAAGGCGGGGACGAGCTCTGCCAGGAAATCGGTGGTGAGCTCCAGGTCACCTGCCGGGGCGAGGATCAGCGGCATACCGGTAAAAAAGCCCGGGCTCTCGCTCAGTCTGTCGTCGAGTTGAGCCAGGATATGGCGGACATCCGGACTTTTTAGCTGAAGCACGCTCAAGGTGGCCATGCGGCCCTTGAGTTCGAAGGCGGCCTCCGCCCCGGGTGGTCCGGCCATCAGTTCAGCAACCGGTTCATGCGGCGAACAAAAGCGGCGGGATCCTCCAGGCGCCCGCCTTCCATGAGTACCGACTGTTCAAACAGCAGAACGGCCCACTCCTCCAGCGGCGCGGACTCATCGCTGGCGAGACGCTCGATGATGGAATGGTCCGGATTGATCTCCAGAACCGGGCGCTGGGCCGGCAGATCATGCCCGGCCGCCTGCAACATGCGCTGCATATTGATGCCGAATTCGTGCTCCCCCACGACCAGACAGGCGGGAGAATCGGTCAGACGGGCACTGGCACGGACTTCGGAAACCCGATCGCCCAGCTGCCCCTGCAGGCGCTCGATCAGCTGGCCGACGGCCTCGCTGGGCTCCGGCGCGGCCGGAGTCGGCGAATCGTCATCGCCGATCTCGTCCAACTCCAGGTCCCCCTTGGGAACGGCCTTCAGAGGGGTTTCGCCATAGGCTGGCAGGTGAGCCATCAACCACTCGTCCACCGGCTCGGCCAGCAGCAGGACCTCAATGTCCCGTTTGCGGAACACCTCCAGATGCGGGCTGCTTCGCACCGCCGCCAGGCTCTCGCCGGTCAGGTAATAAATCGCCTTCTGCCCCGGTTTCATCCGCTCGACGTAGTCCGCCAGCGTGACGCTGGGAGCGTTTTCATCGGCGGTGGAATGAAATCTCAGCAGACCGGCCACGCGTTCGGCATTGGCCGGGTCTTCCACCGGGCCTTCCTTGAGAACGGTGCCGAAGGCCTCCCAGAAGCGGGCATAGCTGTCCACATCGTCGGCCGCCATCCGCTCCAGCGTATCCAGCACCCGCTTGACGGAGGCCGCCCGAATCCGATCCACCTGCCGATTCTGCTGAAGAATTTCCCGGGACACGTTGAGCGGCAGGTCCTCGGAGTCAACCACGCCGCGAACGAAGCGCAGGTACCGGGGCAGCAGCCGGTGCTCCTTGTCCTCCATGATGAACACGCGCCGGACGTACAGGCGCAGCCCATGGCCCGATTCGGGCTCGAAGAGATCAAAGGGCCGTTGCGCCGGGATGTAGAGGAGTGACGCGTAGGATTGATCACCTTCCACCTTGTTATGAATCCAGCGCAGCGGTGCCTCGGTGTCAAAAGTCAGCTGCCGATAGAACGCCTGATAGTCTTCATCACTGAGCTCGCCCTTGGGCCGCATCCACAGCGCTGACGCCTGATTGATGGTCTCCGCCCCGCCCTGATCATCCTCAAGCTGGATGGGGATGGCGATGTGATCGGAATAGCGCCGGATAATGCTGCGCAATCGCGTCGTGTCCAGAAATTCATCCTGACCCTCGGCCAGATGAAGCACGATGGTGGTGCCACGGGACTCCCGCGGACTCGATTCCAGACGGAAAGCGCCCTTGCCGTCCGACTCCCATTGCACGCCCTCGCTGGCCGCATCGCCGGCCCGTCGGGTCAGCACCCTGACCTGATCAGCGACGATGAACGCGGAATAGAATCCGACGCCGAACTGACCGATCAACTGCGCGTCGTGCTTTTCATCACCGGTAAGAGAATCGAGAAACCGACGGGTGCCGGAGTGGGCAATGGTTCCCAGGTTGTCGATCACATCGGTGCGATTCATGCCAATGCCGTTGTCCGACACCGTGAGGGTGCGGGCCTCGGCATCAACGGCAATCCGCACCCGTGGCTCGGGGTCGTCCTCGAATAACTGTTCGTCCTGCAATGCCTCGAATCGAAGACGATCCGCGGCATCCGCTGCATTGGAGATCAACTCGCGAAGAAAGATTTCCCGGTTGCTATACAGCGAATGGATCATCAGGTCCAGCAGTTGCCGGACCTCCGCCTGGAACTCGTGGGTTTCGGTGGTTTGTGTTTCGCTCATTGCTTTTTCCGTCATACGTCAGTGGCCCGCCCCCATCAGTGATCGGGGCGGATCCAGCGCACTTCAATGGCAGTCGTGAATCAGCGGAGTCGGTGGTGGCGCCTAGAAAGCCTCGGACGGGTCGACATCAATGCGCCCACCCCGACCGATGGTTGGAATTTCCCGGCTGGGGATGTACTCCCCGGTGACCATCTGCTTGTAGCCCATCCCGGGGCCCACCATCGGGTAGACACCCGCGTCCGGGTCAATCATCACCTCGAGAAATGCCGGCCCCGGAAAGTCGACGAAGGCCTGAAGCGTCGCGCCCAGCTCCTCGGGGTCGCTCACCCGGCGGGCGAACTCAAAGCCGTCGGACTCGGCCGCCTTGATGAAATCCTTCTTGAAAAGCGACTTGTCACTGCCCGAGAAACGATCATCGAAATACAGCTTCTGCCACTGGCGGACCATGCCGTCGCCGTTGTTGTTGAGCAACAACACCTTCACCGGCAGATCGTAGGTGGTGACGGTTTCCATCTCACCCAGATTCATCCGCAGGCTTCCGTCGCCGTCCACATCGATCACCAGGGCATCCGGGTTGGCGAACTGAGCGCCGATGGCCGCCGGCAGGCCAAAGCCCATGGTCCCCATGGAGCCCGACGTCATCCACAACCGGGGCCGGCGGAAATCCAGATATTGGGCGGCCCACATCTGGTGCTGGCCGACACCGGTACTGACGATGGCTTCGCCGCCGGTGATGTCATTCAGCTTGGCCATCACCGCCTGGGGCTGAATGAGCGGGCCATCTTCCTTGTAACGCATGGGGTGGCGCTCCCGCAGCGCCATGCAGTGATCCCCCCAGCGGGCAAGGTCCTTGGAGAAGCCTTTTTCACGCCCGTGGGCGAGCAACTGAGCCATCGTGGCACCGGCTTCACCCACGTGGGACCAGTCCACTTTTTTAACCTTGCCGATTTCAGCGGCATCGATGTCGATATGCGCGACATGCTCCGCCAGCGGCGCAAACAGCTCGGCCTTCGCCGCCACCCGATCATCGAAACGCGAACCGACGGCAATGATGAAGTCGCAGTCCTCGACGGCGTAGTTGGCATAGGCCGTGCCGTGCATGCCGAGCATGTGCAAATGGAGATCGTCTTTGGTGTCCACGGCGCCAAGCCCCATCACGGTGCTGACGCTGGGAATACCGTACTCCCGGGCGAAGGCCGACACGGCTTCGCTGCCTTCACCATGAATCGCACCACCGCCGACATAGAGGAGTGGGCGACTGGACCCGGCCAGCATTTCAAAGAACCGTTCCGCCTTGGCGTCGGGCACGGTGGACTGGCGCAGCCCTTCCATGCGCTGCCGGTAGCCGCGAATCCCGAGCAGGCCACTGCCCTTGAACTCGCCCACCCAGTTCTGCACATCCTTCGGCAGATCCACCACCACCGGGCCGGGTCGCCCGGAGCGAGCCACCTCGAAGGCGGTGCGGATGGTGTCTTCGAGTTGCTCGGGGCGAGTCACCAGGAACACGTGCTTGGCGCAGTTGCCCATGATGTTGACGATGGGCGCCTCCTGGAAGGCATCGGTGCCCATGGCACTGCGAGCCACCTGTCCGGTGATCAGCACCACGGGCACGGAATCGGCCATGCAGTCCCGAATGGGCGTGACGGTGTTGGTGGCACCCGGTCCGGAAGTGACCAGAAAGACACCGACCTTGCCACTGCTGCGGGCATAGCCAGCGGCCATGAAGCCGGCACCCTGTTCGTTGGCCGGGACCACCAGACGCATGGAATCGGCATCGGCATCGCCCCGCTCGCGCTCGTTGTAACGAAAGACCGCGTCGTAGGTCGGCAGAATGGCGCCGCCACTGTAGCCGAAGACGGTATCGACCCCCTCTTGGGCGAGCACCTCAACCACCATCTCGGCACCGCTCATGGACTCGCCTGCGCGGGGATGAACGGATGCCGCCGATTTCTCGGCGGTGGTCTCGGCCTTGTCGGCTTCGCTGAATGGCGCCGGTTCCTGCATGATTACATCTCTTAAATCAGTGTTTTGCCCGAATTTTTTATCATACCGGCCGATCGTGCACTGCGACAACCATCAACCGCCCGCCTCCCGGGGCGAAAACGTCAGTGCGACGGAGTTGATGCAATAGCGAAGCCCCGTGGGTGGCGGGCCATCCGGGAAGACGTGGCCGAGATGGGCATTGCAACGCCCGCAGAGCACCTCTGTTCGCCGCATGCCCAGGCTGTGGTCCGACTCGGTGCTCACGGACTGCTCAGTGATTGGCGCCCAGTAACTCGGCCAGCCGGACCCGGAGTCAAACTTCTGCTCGCTGTCAAAAAGCTCCGCGCCACAGCAGACACAGGCGTAAACGCCTGCCTGCTTGAAATCATTGAATTTTCCGGAAAAGGGAGGTTCCGTTCCCTTTTGCCGTGTGACCCGGTATTGCTCTGGCGTCAACTGCTCACGCCACTGACGGTCATCCGTCGAATTTTCATCAGCCATGTGTCTGAGCTCCCGTGACGTTTTGCCCTACAATAGCGCGCCTGAACCCTGGAGAGCGAGATCAATGGCCGAGTCGGAAAACCATAGCGAAATCATCCTGATCAACATTGCCGGTAGTGACCGTCCCGGGGTCACGGCGGCGCTAATGGAGATCCTTGCCGACTACGAAGTCCGGGTGCTGGACATCAGCCAGGCCATGGTCCACGAGAATCTCGCCCTGGGCATTCTGGTCAAGCTTCCCGGGGGGACGGCCGCCGCGGCCGCGCTCAAGGATTTTCTGTTCAAGGCCCACCAGCTTGAGCTGCGGGTGCGATTCCAGCCTGTCAGCCACGCGGAATATCAGCAGTGGGTGGGTGGCGAGAAAAAACCGCGATATGTCCTGACACTGCTGGGACGACGTGTCACGGCATCGCAAATTGCGCGCATCGCCGCGGTGACCACCGCCAACGGCCTAAACATCGAGGACATTGTGCGTCTCTCCGCCCGCAGCCCGCTTCACGATGTGGACAGCAGCAGCCGGGCCTGCCTTGAACTGAGCCTGCGCGGCGAGCCGGAAGATGCCGATGCGATGAAGGGGGAGTTTCTCTCCATCTCTCAGGAAATGGACATCGACATTTCTTTCCAGGAGGACAACTTCTATCGCCGCAATCGCCGGCTGGTGGTGTTCGACATGGACTCCACGCTCATCCGCGAGGAGGTCATCGACGAACTGGCACGCGAAGCCGGCGTCGGCACGGAAGTCGCCGCGGTGACCGAAGCCGCCATGCAGGGTGAGATCGACTTCCGGGAGAGCCTTCAGCGACGGGTAGCCTTGCTGGAAGGGCTGGAGGCCGCGGTTCTGGAGACCGTCGCTCGCCGCCTGACGCTGACCGAGGGCGCCGAACGCCTGCTGAAGACCCTACAGGTGCTTGGCTATCGAACCGCGGTGATCTCCGGTGGTTTTGACTATTTTGGCCACCGTCTTCAGACCCGATTGGGCCTGGACACGGTGCACGCCAATCAGCTTGAAATCCGGGACGGCCGGCTCACGGGTCGGGTCGTGGGGGACATTATCGATGGCGACCGCAAGGCCGCGGTGCTTCAGTCACTGGCCGGGGAGATGGGGATTGAGCTCTCCCAGGTGATTGCCGTGGGCGATGGCGCCAACGACCTGCCCATGCTGAGGACCGCCGGCTTGGGCATTGCCTTTCATGCCAAGCCGGTGGTCCAGCGAAGCGCCCGCCAGGCCATATCCACCATCGGGCTGGATGGCGTGCTCTACCTGATGGGGATGAATGACGCCGAGAGCCCGCTCTAGCGCAGCCCCGGCCGGAATCAGCGCTTGTCGCTGCCCTTGGCGCGAACCTTCTCGCGAATCCGCGCGGCCTTGCCACGACGCTCCCGCAGGAAATAAAGCTTGGCCCGGCGCACGTCGCCACGACGCTTGACCTTGATGCTCTCGATGAGCGGACTGTGGAGCTGGAAAACCCGCTCGACGCCCTCGCCGTGGGAGACCTTACGCAGGGTAAAGGACGAGTTCAGTCCACGGTTGCGCTTGGCGATGACCACACCCTCGAAGGGCTGGGTCCGCTCACGGTTACCCTCGCGCACCCAGACATTGACCAGCACGGTGTCGCCCGGGTTGATGTCATCCAGCGACCGGCCGGTCTGTTCGACCTGCTCGCGCTCCAGCTGTTCGATAATGTTGCTCATATCGGTATCCCCTGTTAACTCAGTCGTTTTGATCCCGGCTCCAGGCCGCGATCATGGCCTGTTCTTTCTCATTCAGATCCTGATGCTCCAGCAGATCAGGACGTTTTATCCATGTCTTTTCCAGCGCCTGCCGCCGACGCCACTGCTCGACAGCCCCGTGGTCGCCGCTGGTCAGGATTTCCGGCACCGGCCGCCCGTCCACAACCTCCGGGCGCGTGTAGTGCGGCCAGTCCAGCAGCCCACCCGCAAACGAATCCCGAGCCGCCGACTCCTCATGTCCGAGCACTCCCGGGACCAGCCGGGAGACCGCGTCCATCACCACCATCGCCGGCAGCTCGCCGCCGCTCAGGACATAGTCCCCGACGGACAACTCCTCATCCACCTCAAGCTCGATGAGTCGCTCATCGACGCCCTCGTAGCGCCCGCAGAGCAGGATCAACCGCTCCCGGCCCGCGAGTTCCGCGGCGACACCGCTGGTCAACGGTCGCCCCTGCGGCGTGAGATACACCACCGGCGCCGGCTGAGCCGCCTCACGGGCAGCGCGTATGGCCGTGCGCGCCGGCTCGACCTTCATCACCATCCCGGGCCCGCCGCCGTAGGGCCGGTCATCCACCGTGCCGTGCCGATCCGTGGCGTAATCCCGAGGATTCCACGTTTCCAGTCGAACCCGGCCCGAGTCGGCAGCCCGCCCCACGACCCCGTGCTCGAAGAGCGTCCGGATCATCTCCGGGAAAAGCGTCACCACATCGAACCGCACGGCGCCTAGAACTCCGGATCCCAATCAACTTCGAGGACCCCGGCCGCGGCGTCAACCGACACGACGTACCGATCGGGCACGTAGGGAATCAGTCGCTCCCGGTCCCCACGCACGACCATGACATCGTTGGCGCCGGTTTCCATCAGCCCGGTGACGATCCCCAGATCGATACCCTGCCGGGTGATAACCTGCATTCCCTGCAGATCCGCCCAGTAATATTCCTCATCGTCCAATGCCGGTAACTGGGATCGAAGCACCCCGATCCGGCTACCCCGCAGACTGAGCGCGGCTTCGCGGTCGTCGATGCCTTCAAGCTGCGCCACCAGCCCTTTGCCCTGCCGGCGCCCCCGAATCAATGCTCGAAACCGGAATTCTCCGCTGCTCTCGAGCCGCCAGGGGGAATAATCAAAAATGTTTTCGCGAGGCCGAGTCGCGGAGTAAACCTTGATTTCTCCGCGAACGCCGTGAGCGCCGACGACCTCACCGAGCACGATGACGTCGCCCGAAGCGCCATCATCGTCCCTGGTCATTGGTTGTTCAGGCGCTCTCCGAGGCCTCGGCCTGGGCACCGCGGCGAGCCTGACGGATGAGCTGCGCGACCCGGTCACTGGGTTGAGCGCCCTGCTCCAGCCAGCGGTCCACCTTGGCGAGGTCGAGACGCAGCGGGATTTCTTGCCCGTTGGCGACCGGGTTGAAGAACCCCAGCCGCTCGATGAAGCGCCCGTCACGCGCACTGCGACGGTCGGTAACCACCACGTGGTAGAAGGGACGCTTTTTCGCGCCCGTCCGCGCCAGTCGAATCGTAACCATGCTTATTCCTGAGTTGTCTGTTCGGCCGATCGGTAAACCGGCAAGTGTACCGGGGCGATTAGCGCCCGCCAAGCCCCGGCGGCAATCCTCCACCCGGCGGCATCCCTCCGCCCGGGGGAAATCCGCCACCGCCGCCGCCGAACTGGCGCATCATCTTTTTCATGCCACCTTTTTTAAACTGCTTCATCATCTTCTGCATCTGTTTATGCTGCTTGAGCAGTCGATTGAGATCCTGCACCTGCATGCCGCTGCCCGCCGCGATGCGCCGCTTGCGTGATCCATTCAATGTCTCGGGGCGACGTCGTTCCGCGGGTGTCATGGAATTAATCAACGCGATCTGACGGCGCACCTGGCAGTCATCCATTTGCTGGGCCACCTGTTCACTCATCTGACCCATGCCCGGCAGTTTGTCCATGAGTCCGCCCATGCCACCCATCTTCGAGATCTGCTGCATCTGCTCACGCATGTCTTCGAGATCGAAGCCCTTGCCCTTGCGCATCTTGCCGGCCATGCGCTCCGCCTGATCCCGATCGACGCTGCGCTCGACCTCCTCGACCAGGCTAAGCACATCACCCATGCCCAGAATGCGGGAAGCCAGCCGGTCGGGATGGAACGGCTCGAGGGCGTCGGTCTTTTCGCCAACACCCAGAAACTTGATCGGCTTGCCCGTGATATGACGGATGGACAGGGCTGCGCCGCCGCGGGCGTCACCATCCGCCTTGGTCAGGATCACGCCGGTTAGGGGCAGCGCTTCATCGAAAGCCCGCGCCGTGGATGCCGCATCCTGACCGGTCATGCTGTCCACCACGAACAGGGTTTCCACCGGATCAAGGGTTTCGTGCACCCGGCGGATCTCGGCCATCATCGTGTCGTCCACGTGCAGTCGACCGGCGGTGTCCACCAGCAATACGTCGTAGTAGCCACGCCGCGCCTGGTCCAGGGCCTCGCGGGCGGTGGCCGCCGGATCAACGCTGGGATCGGTCGGATGGAACCCCATGCCCACCTGCTCGGCCAGCCGCTGCAGCTGATCAATCGCGGCGGGTCGCTGATTATCCAGCGACACCGTCAGGACCTTTTTCTTGTCCCGTTCCGCCAGCAGACGCCCGAGCTTGGCCACGCTGGTGGTTTTTCCGGAACCCTGAAGGCCCGCCACCACCACCACCGCCGGAGGCCGCGTACTGAGGTCCAGGGCGTCATTGCTCTCGCCCATGACCCGAACCAGTTCGTCGTGGACGATCTTCACGAAGGCCTGCCCCGGGGAGAGGCTTTTCATGACCTCGGCACCCAGGGCCCGCTCGCGCACCTGCTCGATGAAGTCCTTGACCACCGGCAACGCCACGTCCGCCTCGAGCAGCGCCATGCGCACTTCACGCAGCGTGTCCCGGATGTTGTCCTCGGTGAGTCGCCCCTTGCCCTTGATGCGCTTGCCAATGGCCTCGAGGCGATCACTCAGATTGCTGAACATGGCGTTTGACGCCTCCACCCTCGTTGTCTTTGATCCGGACGCCAGTGTATCAGTGCACTCCGACCGGCCGCCCGGTTTTTGCTCGAACGGCCGGGGGTTCTGTGACAGACTTTCCCAGATGCACGCGATGCTCCTGATCCTCACCGTTGGCTTCTATGCAGCGGCGCTCACGGCCCTGATTCTCAGTGTCCGGGGCGCGTCGGCGGTGGGTCATGCCCAGCGCCTTGGCATCATTCTCGCCCTGCCGGCGGCGATTCTGCATACCGCCCTGCTCTGGCAACACAGCTGGACCGCCGACGGCCTTAACCTGTCGGTGCTCAATGCCGCCTCATTGACCGGCTGGCTGATGACACTGATGCTCCTGCTGGCGGTGAGCCGTCATCCGGTTCACAGCCTTGGCCTCCTGGTTTTTCCTTTTGCGGGGCTGACCGCACTGGCTGCTGGCCTGCCGGGTGTACCGGGTCAGTCGCTGGTCCCGCTGGGCAGCGCCGTGGACATCCATGTCATCAGCTCGGTGCTGGCTTATGCCGTGTTGGGGCTCGCCACCGCTCAGGCCCTGCTGCTCTCCTGGCAGGAATCCCGGCTCAAGCAGCGTCAGGCCGGCTCGGTTATCGGCTTGCTGCCCCCATTGCAGAGCATGGAAAGTCTGCTATTTCAAATGCTCGCCACGGGATTTCTGTTGCTCACCGTGGCGCTGGTTACCGGCTGGCTGTTCGTCGACAATCTGTTCGCCCAGGATCTGGGCCATAAAACGGTCCTGTCCATGGTGGCCTGGGTGGTCTTCGCCGCGCTGCTGATCGGGAGACAGCGCGCCGGCTGGCGGGGCCGGATGGCGATTCGCTGGACGCTGGTGGGATTCTCGCTGCTGGCGGTCGGCTACTTCGGCAGTAAAATCGTCCTGGAAGTGATTCTGGGCCGCTGAGGCTTACCCTTGTGGATACCATCCCGCTGTCCCTGCTGTTCTCCATCCTGCTCCTGCTGATCATCCTCTCGGGTTGCTTTTCCAGTTCCGAGACCGCGCTGATGACGCTGAACCGCTATCGCCTGCGTCATTTATCCCGAAGCGGACACCGAGGCGCGCACCGTGCCGAGCGCCTGCTGCAGCGACCCGACCGGCTGATTGGCATCATTCTGCTGGGCAATAATTTCGTGAACATAGCCGCGTCCTCCGTGGCTACGCTGATCGCCCTGCGTCTGGGCGGTGAAGCAGCGCTGGCGGCCGCCACCGGCCTGCTGACCCTGACCATCCTGATCTTTGCCGAAGTGGCGCCGAAGACCCTCGCCGCGCTCAGGCCGGAGCGCGTCGCCTTCCCGGCGGCTTTGGTGCTGGGACCGCTGCTGAAAATGCTCTATCCGCTGGTCTGGCTCACCAACACCCTGGCCAACGGCCTGCTGAGATTGCTGGGTGTCAGCCCCACGGACGGACCACAGTCGGCACTGAGCCGGGAGGAGCTCCGCACGGTGGTTAACGAAGCTGGCGCGATGATTCCGCAGCGACATCAGGGCATGCTGCTCAGCATTCTCGACCTGGACCAGGCCACGGTGGAAGACATCATGATCCCGCGGAACGAAGTGGCGGGCATCGATCTTGAGGATGACTGGGAGCGGATCCGCCAGATGGTGATCGACTCCGAGTACCGACGACTGCCTGTCTGGGACGGGGGCATTGATCATCTGCGCGGCATTCTGCCGGTGCGGCGGGTGCTTGCCGCCATGCTTGAGGGCGACCTGGACCGGGAACAACTTGTGGCTCAGCTTCAGGAACCTTACTTCATTCCCGAGGGCACCCGTCTGCATGTCCAGATGCGTAACTTCCAGGTGCAGCGGCGACGGCTTGGGCTGGTGCTGGATGAGTACGGTGAAATTGTCGGGCTGGCGACGCTGGACGATATCCTCGAGGAAATCGTGGGGGACTTCACCACCGACCCGGCGGAGCTGATCAGCGATATCCAGGCGGAAGATGACGGCACCTACCTGGCGGCGGGCAGCGCCAGTGTCCGGGAGTTGAAACGACTCCTGAACTGGCAGTTGCCGGCGGACGGGCCGAAGACACTGAATGGCCTCATCCTCGAAAAACTGGAGACCATTCCGGAACCCGGCACCAGTATGCTCATCGACCAGCATCCGGTAACCGTTCTGCAGACCGAGGAGAATCGGGTCAAGGTCGCGCGGGTCGCACCCCGGGTGCGCTCGCGTCGCTAGATCTCGGCGGACCTAGCCCTCGCGGCGCCACAGTGTGCCATCGGGCTTGTCCTCGAGCACCACGCCGTCCGCCTGCAGCTGATCGCGAATGGCGTCCGCTCGGGAAAAATCCTTTTCCCGCCGGGCCCGAGCCCGCTCTTCGATCAATGCCTCAATGCTCTCAGCGCCGAGCTCCACGTCTCCCGCCGAACCGGTCAGAAAATCCTCCGGCGGGCGGCACAGGAGCCCCAGAACCGAGCTTAGCTGGCGGAGGGTATCCGCCAGAACCGTGACCCGCTCCTGACGGCCGTCATCCCGAGCACGATTAATCTCCCGGGCGAGATCGAAAAGCACGGAAAGCGCCAGCGGGGTGTTGAAGTCGTCATCCATGGCGGCCTCGAAGCGGCTCCGAAAGGCCTCTTCCGGTGCCTCATTGCCCGAGGCTGCCCCCCGCAGGGCGGTGTAAAGGCGCGCCAGGGCATTGCGTGCCTGAACCAGCCCGTCCGGCGTGAAATTGAGCGGACTCCGGTAATGCGTCGACAGCAGGAACAGTCTGACCGCCTCGGCATCATGGGCGGCGAGAATATCCCGAACCGTGGTGAAGTTACCCAGCGATTTGGACATCTTTTCGTCGTCGATACGCACATGGCCGTTGTGCATCCAGTAATTGACGAAGCACTCTCCGGTGGCGGCTTCCGACTGGGCGATCTCGTTTTCGTGATGGGGAAACTTGAGATCCATGCCACCGCCATGAATGTCGAAATGGTTTCCCAGGCAATGGGTGGACATCGCAGAGCATTCAATGTGCCAGCCAGGTCGACCATCACCCCAGGGAGAGGGCCAGCTTGGCTCACCCTCCCTCGCCGCTTTCCAGAGCACGAAATCCGCCGGGTCACGTTTAAGCTCGCCGGGTGCGATGCGGGCACCGGCTCGCAGGGTTTCCAGCTGTTTGCCGGCGAGGGCGCCATAATCCGGGAATCGGGTGACGGCATAGTAGACATCACCACCGGCCTGATAGGCATAACCGCCCTCGATGAGCTGGCTGATCATGTCGATAATGCCCTGCATGTGTCCGGTGGCGCGGGGCTCTTCGTCCGGCCTCAGACAGCCGAGGGCATCGGCATCGGCGTGCATGGCGGCAGTGAACCGTGCGGTCAGGGCCTCCATGGGTTCACCGACTTCGGCGGCCCGCTGGATGATCTTGTCATCGATATCGGTGATATTGCGGACATAGCGCACGTCATAGCCGATCGCCCGCAGCCGCCGAACCACCATGTCGAATACCACCATGGCCCTGGCATGACCCAGATGGCAGTAGTCATACACCGTCATCCCACAGACGTAGAGCCCCACCCGGGGCGGGTCAATGGGACGAAAAACCTCCTGGCGGCCGGTGAGGCTGTTGTGGATCTCAAGCATTCGGTGGGACTCCCGTGGTGGCCAGCTCCGCCGCATGAGCCAGCCGCGCCCGGCGCGTGGCCGCAGGCATGAATTCAATGATTTCGCCGATGGTCGGGCCATACCCGAGCCCGGTGAGCGCCAATCGTAATGGCTTCATCAAGCGACCCCCACGGGTACCGGTGGCCGCCTCGAGCGCGGGGCGAACGGTGGCCCAGTCAGACGTGGAACAGGCATCCAGTGCATCGCGTGCCGCCAGAAAAAACGCCGGTGAAGCTTCAATGATCAAGGCCAGGTCTTCGGCAGGCGTCGCCGCCGGGTCCAGCACTTCCGCTCCCGAATCGCAGAGCCGACGGGCCCAGTCATCAACATCCGCCAGCGTTTTCAAATTGGGATGGACCAGCGCCGTGAACGAGACCTGCAGGTCCGCCGGCACGCCGGCTGACGCCGCGGCGTCACCGAGTTCATCCGTGGTCAGGTGGGCCATGGCCTTTGTCTGCCAGTGATCAAGCTGCGCGCGATCGAACCGGGCCGGACCCCGATTGAGGCCCCGGACCGTGAACATCGCCGCCAGCGCCTCGAGGCTGTGTAACTCGTCGGTGGGGATCGAGCCGCCGAGGCGTGCCAGATAGTTAATCACGGCCTCCGGCCGGTAACCCTGCCGGGCGAGCTCGTCAACGCCGGCCGCTCCGGTGCGTTTGGAGAGCGGCGTACCATCGGTATTCACCACCAACCCCACATGCCCGTAACCGGGTGCCTCGAGACCCAGCGACTCAAGCAGGACGATCTGGCGCGGTGTATTGCTGAGGTGATCCTCGCCCCGAATGACGTGGGTAATGCCCATCTGAGCGTCGTCCACCGCATTGGCGAGCAGGAAGGCCGCCGAACCATCGGCGCGGCGAATGACCGGATCGCTGAGCGCTTCGACGGAAAATGTCTGCCGCCCCCGAACCAGATCATCGAAGCCAATGGTGCCGTCCCCGGGCATTCGCAGCCGGATACTGGCGCTCTCTCCAGCGGCCAGCCGCGCCGCCGCGACGTCGGCGGGAATCCCGGCGCAATGACCATCGTAGCGGGGCGGGAGACCCGCTTTCTTCTGCTCCGCACGCAGCGACTGAAGACGCTCGGCGCTGCAGAAGCAGGGGTAGGCCAGGCCGTTATCCAGCAACTGGTCCACCGCCTGATCGTGGATCGCTCCACGGGCCGACTGCTGCCAGTCGGACGCCGGCTGCCCGCTGCCGGGACCCTCATCCCAAGTCAGGCCGAGCCAGCGGAGATCCGCCTGCAGATTGGCAACGCCATCGGCCTTGTTGCGTGCCAGATCGCTGTCCTCCACCCGCAACAGGAATCCACCGCCATGATGGCGAGCCAGCAGGCAGTTGAGGAGCGCGGTGCGCAGGTTACCCAGATGTAACCGCCCGGTGGGACTGGGGGCAAACCGTGTTTTTACCGGGGTGGCCGTCATAACCGGTCATGGTAATGGATGCCCCGCTTGCATGCAGCCGCGGAGAGCGCCATCTTTGGCGCCATGCAGCACCATCACTACCAGACGGATCAGGGACCCCTTCTGTTTATCGCCGATTTGCACCTGGATCCGAGCCGACCCGGTGCCCTGGCCGCCTTTCTGGATTTCCTGGCGGGCCCGGCCCGTGAAGCCTCGGCGCTGTTCATCCTCGGCGACCTCTTCGAGGCCTGGATTGGTGACGACGCCCGTCCGCCGGACGAGCCCGTGGCGCCGGCCCTGCGGTCGCTGTCAGATCACGGCACGAAAATCTTTCTGATGCATGGCAACCGCGATTTCCTGCTGGGAGAGGCCTTTGTCCGCGATGCCGGTGCCCGGCTGCTGGCCGAACCCACTCTGGTGACCATTGACGGCACACCCACCCTGCTGGAGCACGGCGACGCCCTGTGCACCGATGACCACAGCTATCAGGCGTTTCGGCGCCAGGTGCGCAACCCGACCTGGCAAGCGCAATTCCTGGCCCTGCCGGTGGCGGAACGACTGGCTCAGGCTCAGGCCGCGCGTTCCCGCAGTAGCGACGATATCGCCGAGAAGACGGAATCCATCATGGACGTCAACCAGCAGGCCGTGGCGGACCGATTCCGGGCATTCGATGCCCGGCGGCTGATTCACGGCCACACCCATCGACCCGCCTTCCATGACCATGAGGTGGATCAAAAGAACCGGCAGCGAATTGTCCTCGGAGACTGGTTCACCCAGGGCAGTGTCCTAAAAGCCGACGACGGCCACTATGAGCTGACGACATTGCCAATCGAATCGGCCTCAGGGCCCTGAACCATCAATGCGGCAGACCACTCAGGCAGCGGGACGCGGCATCGCGAACCGCGGAGTCCGGATCATGAGCGGCAGCCTCAGCCAGTAACGGCCGGTCATTAATTCGCTCCAGAGCGGTTATGCGCAGGGCTGGCTCCCGCGCACTACGCGCCGCATGCGCCAGTATCTGCCGGTCCTCGCAAGCCCTGAGTGCTGCCTGCCGGTATTCGAGCTCGAGATCGTCGCCACCGGCGATCAGCTGCCGATACCGCCCACGCGCGGCTTCCCGAACCCGCCGTTCAGACGCCGTTTCCAGCAGCTGCCGAAGCAGCACCAGATCCCTGAGCCGCCTGACCGCTGCTTCCCGGACGGCGACATCGCTGTCGTGCACCACCAGCCGACGCAATGCATTCTGTCCGACCCGGCCTTCGGTGACCGCAGCCAGCCGGGCCCCCGGATCATCCCCGTAAACGTCAGGCCTTTTGGGACGCCGAAAAATCATGACGCGATCCTAAAACAAAAACGCCCCGCCGGGGGGCGGGGCGTTGAGATCAGCCAGCGGCTGAAACATCCGCGAGTCGGATCAAAGCTCGCCGGTCAACCAGTACTGAATCCGATCCGGATTATCATCAATGTAAGCACTAACCGCTTCCTCAAAGGATGTCTCGCTGGCCTCGAACATGTAGTCCTGTAGCTCATCAATGGGCACGTACATTCGACTCAGCATCTCCGAAATCTCCGGATAGTCGGCGTCGAAGCCAGCCCGTCCCAGCGCATGAACCCGCTCAGGACCACCCAGCGCGCCCTCGGGGTCTTCCAGGTAACGCAATTCGTAAGCACCGAACTTCCAGTGCGGACTCCAGCCGGTGACCACGATCCAGTCATCACGGCCAACGGCACGATCCAGCGCCGCGGTCATGCCGGCCCCGCTGGAGGTCTGCAGGGTGTAGTCATCCAGACCATAGGTTTCCAGCGCCTGCTCGGAGAGCGAGGTCAGCCCGGCTCCCGGATCGATACCGGTGATGGTGCCGCCGAGCTCTGCCTGGACACTGTCGTCGGTGAGATCTTCGATGCTCGAGAGCTGGTCCTCGGGCACATAGGTGGGGACCGCCCAGCCCAGGCGTGCCGAGTTGTAGAGAACACCCAGGTTCTCAACGTCATCGGCAACGCCCTCGTAATACTCCTCGTGAGTCGCTGGCAGCCAGGCCATCAGCATGGCATCGATATCACCGGTGGCCAGCCCCTGGAACTGCGGCGCAATATCCGTCTGCACCATATCTGCCGAGTAGTCCGTGTGATCATTAACCAGCTGAGCTGCCAGTCGGGTCATGAACTCCGCATCTGACCAGGCGGTCCAGCCGAACTCAATGGTGTCATCCTGAGCACTGGCGCCGCCTGCCATGGCGAGACCGAGTGCACCGGTTAACAACATGCGCGATGTTCTGTTCGACATCGAGGTTCTCCTCTTCTGCTTCACAAGATCCCCGCGCACGGGGGGTGTTAGGCAGGCTGCGCCGGCGGTCATTTACGCCGCTTGCGCAGCCCGAGACTCTGGGTCAGGCGATCCAGCAGGATGGCAAGGATGACGACCCCCAGGCCGCCTTCGAATCCAAGGCCCACGTCCAGACGCTGGATGCCGGTCAGCACCGTGTTGCCGAGGCCGCCGGCTCCGATCATGGAGGCAATGACCACCATGGAAAGCGCCAGCATGATGGTCTGGTTGATGCCCGCCATGATGGAAGGCATGGCCAGGGGTATCTGGACTTTGTAGAGCAGCTGGCGGCTGGTACAGCCGAATGCCAGTCCTGCCTCGACGTTCTCCTGACTCACCTGACGGATCCCGAGGTTGGTCAGCCGCACCGCCGGCGGCATGGCGAAGATCACCGTGGCAATGGTGCCAGGCACTTTACCCAGGCCAAAGAAGATCGCTGCAGGAATCAGATAGACGAATGGCGGCATGGTCTGCATGAAATCCAGGATCGGGCGCACCACTGACTCGACCGCGTCACGCCGCGCCATGGCGATCCCCAGCGGCAGCCCCGCTGCCAGCGCAATCAGGCTGGCGCCGATCACCAGTGCCAGGGTTTGCATGGTTTCGCGCCAGAGCCCCATGGACGCAATGACCAGCATGGCGATCAGGGCGAAGAGGCCAAAGCGCCACCCCACCCGCCACCAGGCCAGGGCAATAATGAGCGGCGCCAGCACCCAGTCGGGCAGAAAAAGCAGCGCTCCCTCAAGGGCGTCGGCAATCAGCCCGACAAAAGCGGCAAACCCGTCCAGCGGTCCGGATAGATTGTCCCGCACCCAATCCACGCCCCGCTCAACCACGTCGCCGATGGGAATGCTGATGAGGTCTCTGAGATCCGTGGCCATTTATCCTTCTCCTGAGCGATCGAGCATTCGCAGGACGGCAGCCCGGGTGATGCTGCCCAGGTACTGGCCCTGATCGTCCACCACCGGCAGCGGATGGCGGTTGGCGGCTGAACGGGTGACCACCTCCGAAAGGGGCGTTGAGGCGTCGATGGCCTCGACCTCGTCCACGAACGCTTCGCTGTAACGGGGTTCGCCGTTGGCATCAATCTGTGCCGCCAGCGACTCGGCCGTCACCGTCCCTTGGTATTTCTGGTCCTGATCCAGGACCACGGCGAGATCCCGATTGGCAGCATGGAGTCGCTCCAGGGCCGAGCGCATGCTCACCCCTGGCCGTTCGATCACGGTGACCTGGCGCCGATCGGCGATATCGGCCGCCGAGTAAACCTGGGTCACATCAACCCCGTAGAAAAACGATCTGACGTAATCATTGGCGGGGTTGGAAACAATTTCTTCCGGCGTGCCCACCTGAACCACGGCGCCGCCCTGCATGATGGCGATCCGGTCACCGATGCGCATGGCCTCGTCCAGGTCGTGAGAAATAAAAACGATGGTCCGTCGATCTTCGCGCTGCAGGGCAACCAGTTCGTCCTGCATTTCCGTGCGAATCAGTGGGTCAAGCGCGGAAAAGGCCTCGTCCATCAGCATGATGGAAGGATCCACCGCCAGACCCCGAGCCAGGCCCACACGCTGCTGCATGCCGCCGGAGAGCTCATCCGGATAGCTCTGGGCATTGGTTTTCAGCCCGACCTGTTCAAGGGCTTTCATGGCCCGTTCTTCACGGGTCTGTTGATCCACACCGGCAACCTCGAGCCCGAAGGCCGCATTCTGCAGGACCGTTCGATGCGGCATCAGCGCGAACGACTGGAACACCATGCTCATGTCGTGCCGACGAAGTTCAATGAGTTCGTTCTGTGGCAGGGAGTTCACGTCACGGCCATCGATCAGGACCTGACCGGCTGTGGCATCAATGAGCCGGTTGAGCATGCGCACAATCGTCGACTTGCCCGAGCCGGACAAGCCCATCACCACGAAAATTTCGCCTTCCTGGATGGAAAATGACGCGTCGCGAACGCCAACGGTGTTGCCGGTCTTCTCGAAGATCGCGTCCTTGTCGAGCCCATCATCAAGCAGACGCATTCCCTCCGCCGGATTGGGGCCGAAGACCTTGAAAAGGTTTTTGACTTCGATCTTGGTGCTCACTGCTGACCACCCTGCTGCGCGGTCGGCGTGACTCTGAGGCGCGTGAGCCCGGCAAGAGTTTCAGGGCACACGAGATTGGCAGGACGGAACCAGAGTGTCGGTAACATAAATGTCCGCAGTCGCCCAAGGAACGGGAGAGGCTACGAGACATGAAACCGGGACGCAACCCGTCCCGTGATGCTTAGAAACGTAGCCCGATCACCAGATCCATGACGTTGGTTCCGGTTCCTCCGGTCACCAGCAGATCGCCGCTGAGGGAGAGAAAGCGGCCGGCATCGGCGTTGGCCAGGGCATCCTGCAGATTGCCCCCGGCGGCCTCCCCACGGCTCAGGGTCTCGCCATCCACGATGGCGCCCGCCACGTCACCCGGCCCATCGGCACCGTCAGTACCGGCTGCGAGCAGAGCACACGGGCTGTCGGCGAGCTCGGCCGCCGCCGACAGCGCCAGGGTCTGCATCCGCCCCCCCTGGCCGGGGTTGGGCGGCAGGGTCACCGTCGGCTCTCCGCCCTGTACGAACATGCCTTGAGGTCCGGCGACCAGCTGCCGGGCAATCGCAGGGCCCGCGGCGGCGGCCTCTCCAGTGAGCAGCGTGTCCTCAACATGAACGTCCCAGCCCGCCGCCCGACCCGCCTGCGCGGCAGCCGCCCGGGCCGTGGCATTGCTGGCCACCACGGTGATGGTGATGTGTTGAAACAGAGGGTCGCCAGTAGCCGGCGGCGTCGGTGCCGGCTGCAGCCCCTTAAACCGCAGATCGACGCCGGATCCTGACAGGTTCGGCACTGACGGCACCAGAAGCCCGGAGCCAATGACGGCCGGGTTATCTCCCGGGACATCCGAAATCAGCAGAACATCCGCCGGCCGCCCCGCCAGCCAGCGGGCCAGACGTCCCGCCTTGATGGTCGAATAGTGCTGACGAACCGCGTTGACCCGAGCGATGTCCAGACCGCTGGCCAGCAACGACTGGTTCAGTCTGGCCAGACCCACCTGATCCCCGTCGCCTTCCAGCCGTTCCACCAGGCTGGAGGCACCGCCGGAGATCAGGAACAGAAATCGGGCATTGGCAGGCGCCGTGGTCAGGAACTGCACCAGGGCTTCGCCAGCCTCCAGGCTGCGCTCATCGGGGATCGGGTGAGCCGATTCCAGCTGCCGCACCGGCAGGCGCCGGCCAAGGGCCGGGTCCTGGTAACCCTCGCGGGTAATCACCAGACCGTTCCGCACCGGATAAGCGGGGCTGTCCGCAACACCATGGGCCATGGCGGCGGCGGCTTTACCCACGGCGACCAGATACACGGGTCCGGGCGGTGGCGCCGTCTCAGCCGAAAGGGCCCGCGCCACGGCCTGGCGCCCGCCCACCGCCGCAATCGCGGCGGCGTAAACACGCTCCAGCAAGGCCCGATGGCCACTCAAGGCTTTAACAGGCCTTCAGCCCGCCGAGGCCCCGGTCCAGATCGGTCTGAATGTCCACGAGGTCTTCCAGCCCGACGGAAATCCGGACAAGCCCCTCACCGATGCCCATGGCTTCGCGCTGCTCCGGCGCCACCCGACCATGGGTCGTGGTCGCCGGGTGGGTGATCGTGCTGCGCACATCCCCAAGATTCGCGGTGATGGACAACATTTCGGTGGCGTCGACCACCGACCAGGCGGCTTGACGCCCGCCCTCCACCTCGAAGGAGACAATGCCGCCAAAACCGCTCTGCTGCCGCGCCGCCAGCGCGTGCTGCGGATGATCAGGCAGCCCGCTGTAATGCACCCGGGACACCGCGGGATGATCCACCAGCCATCGAGCCAGAGCGAGAGCCTGATCACTATGCGCCCGCATTCTCAGGTTGAGGGTCTCGAGGCCCTTCAGGAACACCCAGGCGTTGAACGGGCTCAGCGTTGGGCCCGCGGTGCGAAGGAAGGGGAAAATCGCCTCATCGAGGGTTTTCGCGTCGCCCACTACCGCGCCCCCGACGCATCGGCCCTGTCCATCCAGGAACTTGGTGGCGGAGTGAGTCACCAGGTCGGCGCCCAGCTCCAGCGGCCGCTGCAGCGCCGGCGTGCAGAAGCAATTGTCCACCACCAGCCAGGCCTCGCTGCTACGCGCCAGATCCGAAAGCGCGGCGAGGTCCACCACTTCGGTGAGTGGATTGGACGGCGTCTCGAGAAAAAGCATCCGGGTTTCCGGTCGCACCGCCGCCTGCCAGGCCTTCAGATCAGTAGGCGTGACGAAGTCGGTGGTAATGCCGAAACGGCTCAGCTGGTTGGCGAATAGCGAGGCAGTGGTGCCGAAAACACCCAGCGAGCAGACCACGTGATCACCGCTACGGAGCAAACCCATGCAGACGCCAAGGATCCCGGCCATGCCCGAGGCCATGGCAATGCAGCGCTCACCTCCTTCCATGGCGGCCAACCGCTTTTCGAAAGCCCGCACCGTCGGGTTGGTGAACCGGGAATAAATGTTGCCCGGCTCTTCGCCGCTAAAGCGTGCCGCCGCCTCCGCGGCACTTTTGAAGGTAAAGCTTGAGGTGGGGAAGATCGCCTCGGAGTGCTCCTGCTCAGGAGTTCGCTCCCAGCCCGCGCGCAGACCAATGGTGTCATCGCCCCAGCTCATGACTGCACCCGGCTCAGGTCATTGCTGGCACCTACGATGGCGGGATTACGGACTTCGTCCGCCCGCGCCTGCTCCAGGGCCAGCAGATAATCCGCGCTGATATCGCCGGTCACGTACTCGCCGTTAAAACAGGAGCAGTCGAAGGCTTGAATGGCCTCATTGCCCTCTCGGACGGCCTCGGTGAGATCTTCGAGGTCCTGGTAAATCATGTGGTCAGCGCCAATGTTGCGACGAATTGCTTCAACGCTCCGGTCATGGGCCAGCAGCTCCCGGGCCGCGGGCATGTCGATACCGTAGACGTTGGGGAACCGCACTGGGGGAGCGGCCGAGGCAAAGTAGACCTTATTGGCGCCCGCCTCCCGAGCCATGCGAATGATCTGCTCGGACGTGGTCCCGCGAACGATGGAGTCATCCAGCAGCAGGACGTTCTTGCCGCGAAACTCGAGCTCGATGGGGTTGAGCTTCTGGCGCACGGATTTCTGGCGCACGGCCTGCCCCGGCATGATGAAGGTTCGGCCGATATAGCGATTCTTGATGAACCCTTCTCGGTACGTGATGTTGAGGTCGTTGGCCAGATCCAGGGCCGCCGTGCGGCTGGTATCCGGAATGGGAATGACCACATCGATATCGTGGCTGGCCCACTCCCGCTTGAGCTTGCGGGCCAGCATCCGCCCCATGCGAAGGCGGGACTTATAGACCGACACGTCATCCAGCATGGAGTCCGGCCGTGCCAGATAGACGTACTCGAAAATGCAGGGAGAAAGCCGCGGGGCGATCGCACACTGCCGGGTGTGGAGATTCCCATCGAGATCGATAAACACCGCCTCGCCCGGCGCCACATCGCGAATCAGCGTAAAACCAAGCACGCTGAGGGCGACGCTTTCGGAGGCAATCATGTATTCAGTACCGGCCTCGGTCTCGCGGCTCCCGAAGCACAGTGGGCGGATGCCGTTGGGATCCCGAAATCCCAGGATGCCGTAACCATTGATCATGGCAATGGCGGCATAACCGCCGTGGCAGCGCTCGTGAATGCCGGCCACCGCGGAAAAAATGTCCGACTCGTTAATGCGGAGCTTGCCCAGCTCACCGAGCTTGTGCGCGAACACATTCAGCAGAATTTCGGAATCCGAACGGGTATTGATGTGGCGCAGATCTTCGAGAAAGAGGTCCCGTTTGATGGCCTCCGCATTGGTAAGGTTGCCGTTGTGGGCAAGGCTGATGCCATAAGGCGAGTTGACGTAAAACGGCTGGGACTCGGCGGAACTCGAACAGCCCGCGGTGGGGTAGCGGCAATGACCGATACCAACATTCCCCTGCAGCTGCATCATGTCCTGGGCATTGAACACATCCCGCACCAGGCCATTGTCCTTGCGCAGATGCAGCCGCCCCTGGTCGAAGGTCATGATGCCCGCCGCGTCCTGGCCGCGATGCTGAAGCACGGTCAAGCCGTCATAGAGAGCCTGATTGACCGCTGATTTGGCCACGATGCCAATGACGCCACACATGCTCGTTCAACCCCTGTAATCGATCTGTAAGTTACGCATCCGCCCCACACCATGCCCGCCAGTAGTCCAGGGCTGCCGACCCGTCCAATGGCGCCCGGTCCAGCGTCTCGTGGCCTCCGGCATCATCAAGCCAACCACCAATACGCTCGTTGCAAACCCACGGTCGGTAGGCACTGGCGATGACCGACTCCTGCCACCAGGGTTCCTCCGGCACCGCCGTCAAACCGGCACCAAGAACCACCAGCCCGACCAGCAGGCCGCCTCGGAGCCCGCCAAACACCAGCCCCAGACTGCGATCGGTCCCACTCAGCCCCGTTCGCCCCACCAGCAAACGGGCCATCCAGCCGACCAGGGCGCCCAATAGCAGCGTGGCAATGAATAACACCGCAAAGGCGACGGCCAGACGCACCATGGGAGAGTTCAACCAGGCTTCAAAATGGGCCGCGACTTCCGGGCTGTAGCGGATCGCCACCCAAAAAGCCGCCACCCAGGTCGCCACCGAGATGACTTCGCGGACGAACCCACGCACCAGTCCGATGAGAATCGAAACAAAGGCGACCCCGATAAACGCATAATCAAGCCAGTTCATCGTTCGCCTGCCCTAGTCTATCAGCCGATTGGTTCATGGCTCGATAATGAACCCGGCCAGGCCATGCTGATCCGCCAGGGCCTGAGCCGCCGTCTCGGCTGCCGGCCGATCGGGGAAAGGCCCCGCCTGCACCCGATGGCTGGGCCCCTGCTGATCTTCGGCCTCCACCAGACGGGCGGGGAAATCATCCCCCCGCAACTCGTCCACCAGACGTTGGGCGTTTTCACGACTCTGGAAGGCCCCAACCTGGACGAACACGCTGTCGGATACCTCACCGGCCGGCACGGACGGATCAGCCGCCTCACGGGACTCGCCGGCCGGCGGTTCCTCAATCGGTGCCGGCGCCTCTTCGGTGATCAACGCCTCCGGGTCGGGACGGGCATTATCGGCCAGTGCCGCTCCGGGTTCGGGGGTGGTCATGGATTCTGCGGACGGGAGCTCGGGCTGGGGAGGGACCTCGGGGGCCGAGGGCATATCCAGATCAATATCCACGCGAGTCTGTTCCACCGGACCACTCAACAGCATTGGAAGGAAAATCACCCCCAACGCGACGAGCACCACGGCGCCGATCAACCGCTGCTTGGATCGCTGCTCCACACTCGGAGTCCTCCAGAAATCTCCTCTGCCAAGTGTCGACCTCACGCCTGCTCGTTGCAAGCACCGACGCCGGCCCGCATCAGCGCTTCCACCACGCGAAAAGACCCCGCACCCACGGCTAGGTCCCCGGGCTCGCTGCGCTCGTGGATGGACGCGATGGCCCGATCGCCTCCCCCGGACCCGAGCACTCGAGCGCCCCGCTCCTCGAGCGCGCAGCGCAGCTGTTCCGGCGAATGACTTTGCGGGTCATCCAGGTCTAGACAAAACCATTCGTCCACCCGCGGGACCAGCCGGTCAAGCAGCGGGCCCGGGGGCTTGCGAGCCATCAGTCCGAAAACCATGCGCACCCGGCCCGGCACCGACTCCAGACGGCCGGCGAGAAGTTCAACGGCGGCGGGGTTGTGACCAACGTCCAGAAGCCATTGATGCCCACGGCAAACCGTGGTCTGCAACCGCCCCGCCAGACTCGCCTGTTCCAGACCGCGGTGAATCGCCTCCACCGGCAGGTGGAAAGGGCCTGGCTGACGGACTGCCATGACAGCGCCGGCGGCATTGCCCAATGCCGTGTCCGGCAACCATCCGGGTCGCGGTAACGCCGCCAGATGATCGCCCCGCGGGCCGCGCCAATCCCAGGTCCTGTCCGTGACCTCTTCAACGGTGTAATCCCGCCCGAGCTGAGAGAGCGGAGCGTCCAGGCCGACGGCCACTTCGGCAATACGCGCTGGTGGCCGGGGATCCGAGCAGACCACCGGGCGGCCCTCGCGGATGACTCCCATTTTCTCCCCGGCGATGGCTTCCCGGTTATCTCCGAGCCACTCCATGTGATCCAGATCGATGGGCGTAATCACGGCAAGATCGGCGTCGAATGCATTGCAGGCATCCAGTCGGCCGCCGAGGCCGACTTCCAGAATCCAGGGTGCCGCGCTCATCTCACGAAAACACCAGGCCGCCGCCAGGGTGGAAAATTCGAAGTAACTGAGGCTGATGGTGCCCCGAGCCGCATCAATGGCCCGAAATGCGGACAGAATCAGGTCGTCAGTGGCTTCCACGCCGGCCACTCGTATCCGCTCGTTATAGCGCAGCAGGTGGGGGGAGGTGTAAGCGCCCGGCCGGGCGCCATGGGCCTGAAACATGGACTCCAGACAGGCGACGCTGCTGCCCTTGCCGTTGGTTCCGGCGACGATAATCGTTGCAGCAGCATCCCGCCGCAAACCCATGCGATCAGCAACCTCGCTGATGCGCTCCAGGCCAAGATCGATTTCGCGGGGGTGGAGGGTCTCGAGTGATTTCAGCCACTGCCCGAGATCGTCGTCTGGCACGGGCTTTTCAGGATTCGTCGACCGCCGCCGCGTCCGGCTGCGATGGACTGGCCCCGGCGGATGCATGATCTCCCTGCAGCATGGCCAGCATTGAGGCAATGCGGGCCCGCTGCTCACGCCGGTCGATGATCTGGTCGATGGCGCCGTGCTCGAGCAGGAACTCGCTGCGCTGGAAGCCCTCGGGCAGCGTTTCCCGAACGGTCTGCTGGATAACCCGGGGGCCGGCAAAACCGATCAGCGCGCCCGGTTCGGCAATGATGATGTCGCCGAGGGTGGCCAGACTGGCGGAGACACCCCCCATGGTGGGATCGGTCAAGACGCTGATGTACGGCACCCGCGCTTCGGACAATCTGGCCAGCGCTGCGCTGGTCTTGGCCATCTGCATCAGCGAAAACAGCGCCTCCTGCATGCGGGCGCCGCCACTGGCGCTGAAACAGATCAGCGGCGCGCGGTTCTCCCGGGCATGGTCCACCGCCCGGGCGAACCGCTCACCCACGACGCCGCCCATGGAACCGCCCATGAACTCGAACTCGAAGGCCACCACCACCACGGGGCGACCCTGCAACAGGCCGGAACAGGCCACCAGCGCATCCCGCTCACCCGTGGCCTTTTGCGCCTGGCTCAATCGCTCGCGATAACGGCGGGAATCCTTGAATCGCAGTACGTCCGAGGGCTGGAGGTCGGCGCCGATTTCTTCGCGGCCTTCGCCGTCCAGAAAAACATCCAGCCGTCGACGCGCGCCGATGCGCATGTGTGAGCCGCACTTGGGGCACACTTCGAGGTTTCGCTCCAGCTCCGGGCGGTACAGTACCGCGCCGCAGTCCTTGCACTTGGTCCAGAGCCCCTCGGGCACACTGCCCCGGGATCCGCCCTCGGTGCGGATCCGGGACGGCATGAGCTTCTCGAACCAACTCAAGGCGTTGTCTCCAGCCTCTTCGAATCAAGCCCCTGGCGTAGCTCCCGGGCGACCTCGCCAACCGCGGTCAGCAGCGCATCCTGATCATGGGCGTGCTCCGCAATCCTCGAGACAATGGCGCTGCCCACCACCACGGCATCCGCCACCTGACCGATGCGGCTGGCGTCATCGCCATCCCTGACACCGAAACCGACACCCACCGGCAGCTGAGTGGCCCGGCGGATTGATTCCACGTGCTCGGCGATGTTGTCGAAATCCAGCGTGGCAACGCCGGTCACTCCCTTGAGGGAGACGTAGTAGACGAAGCCGCGGGCACGATCACAGATCGCCCGGATCCGCTCGTCACTGGTGGTGGGGGCGATCAGCCAGATGGGATCGAGGCCGTGCTCCTCGAGCGCCGGCACCAGTTCATGGCCCTCCTCCGGCGGCAGATCCACCGTGAGGACACCGTCCACCCCCGCCGCCGCGGCTTCACGGGCAAACCGCAGGTAGCCGGCCTGCTCAATGGGATTGAGGTAGCCCATCAGCACCACCGGGGTATCCTGATCATCGCGACGAAAGGCACGGATCATCTCCAGCACGCCGACAATCCCGGTCCCACCGGCGAGGGCACGATCACAGGCCGCCTGCACCACCGGCCCGTCCGCCATGGGATCCGAGAACGGCATGCCGACCTCGAGAATGTCTGCACCGCCGGCCACCAGCTGGTGCATGATCGGCACGGTGGCTTCCGGGCCCGGGTCGCCGCCGGTGATATAGGTCACCAGTGCGCTCCGGCCTTCGGCGCGACGCTGTTCGAAGCGGTTGCTTATCCGGCTCATAGCGTCATTCCTTCCACTTCGGCCACGGTATTGATGTCTTTGTCGCCCCGCCCCGAGCAGTTCACGACGATCCGCTGATCCGGGCGCATCCGGGCGGCGAGCTGTCCGGCGTAGGCGATGGCATGAGCGGTCTCGAGAGCCGGGATAATGCCTTCGGTCTGGGTGAGCATGTGGAATGCCGCCAGGGCGTCATCATCGTCCACGGCGACGTACTGAACCCGACCGGTGTCCTTGAGCCAGGCATGCTCCGGGCCGACACCCGGATAGTCGAGCCCGGCAGACAGCGAGTGAGTGGGCATGATCTGGCCGTCCTCGTTTTCCATCAGGTAGGTCCGGTTGCCGTGAAGAACGCCGGGCCGTCCGGCACTCAGCGGTGCGGCATGGCGGCCGGTGGCAACGCCTTCGCCGCCGGCTTCGGCCCCGTAAATGGCAACATCGCTGTCCCCCAGAAATGGATAAAACATGCCAATGGCGTTGGATCCGCCGCCGACGCAGGCCACCAGGGCGTCGGGCAGCGCGCCATGGGCTTCAAGGCACTGCTCCCGGGTTTCGCGACCGATGATCGCCTGGAAGTCCCGAACCATCTCCGGATAGGGATGGGGTCCGGCGACGGTGCCGATAATGTAGAACGTGTCGTCGACGTTGGCGGCCCAGTCACGGAAGGCTTCATTGAGGGCGTCCTTCAGGGTGCGGGTTCCCGAGTCCACCGGCACTACCTTGGCCCCCATCAGACGCATGCGATAGACGTTGACCGACTGACGGCGGACATCCTCCGCGCCCATGTAGACAATGCATTCCATGCCCAGTCGTGCGCACACGGCGGCAGTGGCGACGCCATGCTGACCGGCACCGGTTTCGGCCACGATCCGCCGCTTGCCCATGTGCTGCGCCAGCAGGGCCTGGCCCATGGTGTTGTTGATTTTGTGGGCGCCGGTGTGGTCGAGATCCTCGCGCTTGAGGAAAATCTGTGCCCCACCCACCGCGTTGGACCAGCGCTCGGCATGGTAGAGCGGCGTGGGCCGCCCGACATAATCCTTGAGATCGGCGTCCAGCCGCGCCTGGAAGGTTTCATCCTCCCGGTAACTGGCGTAAGCCGCCGAGAGTTCTTCCAGGGGGGCAATCAGCAGCTCGGGGACAAAGCGACCCCCATAGGGCCCGAAATGTCCGGCCGGATCCGGAAAGTGACGGTAATCAACCGGTGAATCGATGGCCTGTATGACGTTCGACACGATGAACCTCTTCGCAGAAAGCAGCGACCTTCCGGCCATTCTTGACCCCGGGGGATGACTCCACCGCACTGCTGCAGTCGACTCCCCAGGGGTGCGTCTGGCGGATCGCCTCGGCGACGTTGCCGGCACCGAGGCCCCCCGCGATGATAATACGGTGACTGGAGGGCAGAGCCTGGCTCCAGTTGAATGCCTGACCGCTGCCCCCGGCCGCGCCCGGGGCATGGCCATCCAGGAGCAACGCATGGGCCTGCGGGTGCCGCTTCGCCACGGCCCAGGGATCCCCCCCGGCCATTCCCACCGCCTTGATGTAACGTCGCCCGTGCCGCTCGCAGTCGGCGGCCGACTCGGCACCGTGAAACTGCAGCAGATCCAGCGGCACCTGGCCCAGAATATCTTTGACCTTGTCTGGCGCTGCGTCCATGAAAAGCCCAACCGCGGTCACCAGCGGCGGCAACGCCTCAATAATTTCGTTGGCCCGCTCCGGCGACACGTACCGGGGACTTCGTTCATAAAAAACCAGCCCGATGGCGTCGGCGCCAGCCTCGGCTACCAACACCCCATCCTCGGGTCGCATGACCCCGCAGATTTTAATGCGAGCCCTCACCGGGTCATCCTACTTGGCGCCCCCAGCGGACGCAAAAGCCGGGCCGGGGGGTGGCCCCGGCAGCCCATACCGCTCGGGGTAACGCACACCCAGCAGGTAGAGTCCGCCTGCCGGCGCGGTGACACCCGCCAGGCGCCGGTCCCGGGCCGTCAGGACCCGCGCAAGCCATTCCGGCGGCTGCTCCCCGGCTCCCACCATCATCAGAGATCCGACGATGTTACGCACCATGTGATGCAGAAAGGCGTTGGCCTCCACCTCCACCACAATCAGATCACTCTGTTGGTAAACGGCAATTTCGCGGACATGACGCACCGGGTGCCTCGCCTGACAGCCCGCCGCCCGGAAGCTGCTGAAATCATGCTCACCGATCAGGCATTCGGCGGCCTGTTGCATGGGCCGCAGCGACAGCGATTTCCATGTCCAGCCCACCCGATTCCGGAGCAGTACCGGCGGCAGGGGGGACCCCTGGAGCAGGTATCGATAGCGCCGGGCCGTGCCACTGCGCCGAGCATCGAACTGGTCACCGGGAAAAGCCGCCCAGCGAACACCGATATCCGGCGGTAGATGGCTGCTCACTCCCCGAATCCAGGCACGCCGGGGCCGATCCACCGGCACATCAAAGTGCACCACCTGACCACAGGCATGGACGCCAGCATCGGTGCGTCCGGCGGCAGTCACACTCACCGGGACAGCGGCCACGGCGGACAACGCGCGCTCCAGCGCATCCTGAACGGAAACGGCATGCCGCTGGGTCTGCCAACCGCGATAGGCGGTGCCGTCGTATTCGATGCCGAGGGCGACCCGCGGCACTATTAGCGCCGTTGGGCCATTAGCGGGTGACCACCAGTCGCAGCATGCGCCGAAGCGGTTCCGCCGCTCCCCAGAGGAGCTGATCACCCACGGTGAATGCCGACAGGTAGCTGGACCCCATGGCCAACTTGCGCAGCCGCCCCACGGGGATATGCAGGTGGCCACTGACCGCCGCCGGAGTAAGCTGCTGCTGGCTGGGCTCCGGCTCGTTGGGCACCACCTGGACCCAGTCGTTGGCCTCACCGATCATCTGCTCCAGGTCGGCCAGGGGCACATCCTGCCGCAGCTTGATGGTCAGCGCCTGGGCATGGGAGCGCATGGCCCCCACCCGGACACAGAGTCCGTCGATGGGGATCGGCTCATGGTGTCGCCCGAGGATCTTGTTGGTCTCGACGCCGGCTTTCCACTCCTCACGGCTCTGGCCACTGTCCATGGCCTTGTCTATCCAGGGAATGAGGCTGCCGGCCAACGGCACGCCGAAATGGGAGGCGGGATAGTCCTCGCCGGTCAACGCCGCCGTGACTTCGCGATCGATGTCGAGGATGGCGCCCGCCGGATCGTCCAGCCGGACACCGGCGGCGTCGCGCAGATAGCCCATCTGCCGGAGGAGCTCGCGCATATGCTGCGCACCGGACCCCGACGCCGCCTGATAGGTCATGGGCGCGATCCACTCCACGAGGTCGTGCTCGAACAGCCCGCCAATGCCCATCAGCATGAGGCTGACGGTGCAGTTGCCGCCGACGAATGTCCGGGTTCCCTCCTCAAGGGCCTGGCGGATAACACCGGCATTTACCGGGTCGAGGACGATGACGCTGTCGTCCTTCATCCGCAGCGTCGAAGCCGCATCAATCCAGAACCCCTGCCAGCCCGAGGCCCGCAGGGCGTCATGGACCGCGCTGGTGTAATCACCGCCCTGGCAGGTCACCACCGCGTCCATTTCGGCCAGCGCCTGGATATCGTGGGCATCCTTCAGCGCCGGCACCGGCCGACCCACATCAGGCCCGGGCGAGCCGGTCTGGGAGGTGGAGAAAAACACCGGCTCAATGTCGGCGAAATCGCCCTCGGACCGCATGCGGTCCATCAGCACCGAGCCGACCATGCCGCGCCAGCCAACAAAACCCACTTTCTTCATGAAACACCTCTAGGGAAAACGAGGGCTGGTCTCAACCAGCCTGAGACTTGAGGGCGCTGACCACCGCATCACCCATCTCTGATGTACTCACCGCCCGCTCTGTCGGGCCTGCCAGATCGGCGGTGCGAAGGCCATCGGCAAGCACCTGACCCACCGCCGTCTCCACCCGGCCGGCCAGGTCACTCTCGCCGAGACTATGCCGCAGCATCATCGCCACCGAGAGAATCGTTGCCAGGGGATTGGCCCGGGCCTGACCGGCAATGTCCGGCGCCGAGCCATGCACCGGCTCGTAGAGTCCGCGGTGACGGTCGTCCAGGGAAGCCGACGGCAACATGCCAATGGAGCCGGTGAGCATGGCCGCGCAGTCCGACAGAATGTCGCCGAACAGGTTACCGGTCACCATGACGTCGAACTGCCGGGGCGCGCGGACCAGCTGCATGGCCGCGTTGTCCACGTACAGGTGATCCAGCGACACCGACGGATAGTCGGCCTGCAGGCCGGTCATGACCTCCCGCCAGAGCTCGCTGGACTCCAGCACGTTGGCCTTGTCCACCGAGCACAGCGCACCCCCCCGGCGCTCCGCCGCTTCGAAGGCGGCCCGGCCAATGCGTTCAATTTCGTCCGCCCCGTAGACCAGGGTATTGAACCCCTCCCGCACGCCGTCCGGGCGCTCGCGAATGCCTCGCGGCTGGCCAAAATAAATGCCCCCGGTGAGCTCGCGGACAATCAGGATGTCCAGACCCGAAACCACCTCGGTACGCAGGCTGGAGGCCGCCGCCAGCTCCGGGAAAAGGATGGCGGGACGCAGGTTGGCGAACAGTCCGAGCTCGGCACGAATACCCAGCAATCCCCGCTCCGGCCGCTGTTCCCGGGGCAGGCTATCCCATTCCGGCCCGCCCACGGCGCCCAGCAGGATGGCGTCGGCCTGCGCCGCCAGATCCCGTGTGGAGGCCGGCAGCGGGCTGCCCTCGGCATCCACCGCGCAACCCCCCAGATTGGCGTATTCCAGCTCCACGGACAGCCCGAATTCGCTGCCTAGGCAGTGAAAGACCTTGACCGCCTCGGCGACGATTTCCGGGCCGATGTGATCACCGGGCAGAATCAGCACTCGATGGGTCATGCCGGATCCAGGTCGGAAAACAGCCAGGGCGTGACCTGCCGACGACGGGCTTCATAGTCCCGAATCGCGTCGGCATGCTCGAGGGTCAGGCCGATTTCATCCAGGCCTTCCACCAGCATGCGCTTGCGATGCGCGTCAATCTCGAAGGCAAATCGCTCGCCGTCAGGCGCAGTGACCTGCTGCTCGGGCAGATCAACGGTCAACATGTACCCCGGCTCTGCCCAGGTGGCCTCGAAGAGACGCTGAACCGTCGGTGACGGCAGTGTCAGCGCAAGAAGGCCGTTCTTGGAGCAGTTGTTGTAGAAAATATCCGCGAAACTCGGGGCGATCAGCACGCGAAAGCCGTAATCCGCCAGTGCCCAGGGCGCGTGCTCGCGAGAGGAACCGCAGCCGAAATTATCGCGGGCCAGGAGAATGCGCGCGCCCTCGTAGCGAGGCTGGTTCAGCACGAAGTCCGGATTCAGCGGTCGGTCGCTGCAGTCCTCCCCCGGCTCCCCCTCGTCGAGATAACGCCATTCGTCAAACAGGTTCGGGCCAAAGCCGGTTCGATGGATGGACTTGAGAAACTGTTTGGGGATGATGGCGTCGGTGTCCACATTGGAGCGATCCAGCGGCGCCACCAGTCCTTCAACACGGGTTAACGGCTCGATCATCTAGGCCTCCAACTCTCGGACGTCGACAAAGTGCCCCGCCACGGCTGCGGCGGCCGCCATCTCGGGACTGACCAGGTGGGTGCGGCCTCCGGCGCCCTGGCGACCCTCGAAGTTTCGGTTCGAGGTGGAGGCACAACGCTCACCGGGGCTGAGGCGGTCGGGATTCATGCCCAGACACATGGAGCAACCGGCGTCCCGCCACTGAAAGCCGGCGTCCTTGAACACCTGGTCCAGCCCCTCCTGCTCGGCCTGCCACTTCACCAGGCCGGAGCCCGGCACCACCATGGCCTCCCGAATCCCCGCGGCGATGCGTTTGCCGCGGAGCACCCGGGCCGCCGCCCGCAAATCCTCGATCCGCGCATTGGTGCAGGAACCGATAAAGACTTTCTCGGGACGAATCTCCCGGATCGGCGTACCGGGCTCCAGACCCATGTACTCCAGCGCGCGCTGCATGCCGGCGCGGCGGGTCTCATCCGGCTCCTGCGCGGGATCCGGCACCACACCGTCCACCGCCACCACCATTTCGGGGGACGTGCCCCAGGACACCTGGGGCTTGATCTCGGCGGCATCCAGCGTGACCACCCGATCGAACTCGGCGTCGTCATCACTGACCAGCGTTCGCCAGTAAGCTTCTGCCTGCTCCCACATCTCGCCCTTCGGCGAATAGGGACGGTCCCGCAGATACTCGATGGTGGTGTCGTCCACCGCCACCATGCCGCAGCGGGCGCCGGCCTCGATGGACATGTTGCAGATGGTCATGCGGCCGGACATGGGCAGTGCGCGAATGGCCTCGCCGCCGTACTCCACCGCGTAGCCCGTGCCTCCGGCGGTGCCGATTTTGCCGATAATGGCGAGCATGATGTCCTTGGCGGTCACGCCGGGACCTGCCCTGCCGTCCACCCGGATCAGCATCCGTTGCGAGCGTGACTGCACGACGGTCTGGGTGGCAAGCGCATGTTCGACTTCGGAGGTGCCAATGCCGAACGCGAGGGCGCCCAGGGCTCCGTGAGTCGAGGTATGCGAATCGCCGCAGACCACGGTCATCCCCGGCTGGGTGGCGCCCTGTTCCGGGCCGATGATGTGAACGATGCCCTGACGCCGATCCAGCAGACCGAATTGGGTGATGCCGTATTCGCGGCAGTTGCGGTTGAGCGTCTCCACCTGCAGGGCCGAAATCGGGTCGGCGATACCATCGGCCCGCCCGGTGGTGGGGACATTGTGATCCACCACCGCCAGATTGGCGTCGACCCGCCAGATCGGCCGATCCGCGAGCCTCAGCCCTTCAAAAGCCTGGGGTGACGTGACCTCATGCACCAGCTGACGGTCTATATAGAGCAGCGCCGTGCCATCGCCGTTGTCGCGAACCACGTGCGCATCCCAGAGTTTGTCGTAGAGGGTCTTCCCGCCCATGGCGTTTCCTTCCGGTGCTCGCCGGCTAAACCTGTAACCCTGTGAGTATACCCGGGGAGCCGGGAGCGGTTAAGACGGGCTCTGCCCCCGTACGGACATCCGGGGCACCGAAAAGAACACCACCACGAAGGCCAGGGCCGCCAGCACGGCGGACAGATGGAATGTCTGCGAAGCACCGATGACATCCCAGAGTCGCCCTCCCACAAAACTGCCGGCGGCGACACCGGCACCGAAGGTCATGCTGCTGTAAATGGCCTGTCCCCGGCCCTGCAGGCGACCGGGGAAGTATTGATGAATCAGCGAGATGGCCGCCGCGTGATACATGCCGTAGGTGGCCGCATGGGCCAGTTGCGCAACGCCCTGGACCGCGATGAGCTCAGGGAAACTGCCCACCAGCAGCCAGCGGGCCACACCCAGAGACATGGCCAGGAGCAGCAGGTTGCGGTGGCCGAACCGGGGCAGCCAGCGGGGCATCAATAGAAACACCGCAATTTCCGCCAGCAGCGCCATGGCCCAGAGACCGCCGATGGCGGTCCCGGAATAACCGAAGTCCTGGAGATAAACACTGTAGAGCGCATAGAAGGGACCATGGCTCGCCTGCAGCAGGAAACAGCCGAACAGCAGGCCCAGAACCTGAGGCCGCCAGAGCGCTGCCATCAGTGAGCCACCATCCTGATCGCCGCTGGAGGCCCGCGCCTGGGGCACGGTAAAGCTGACCACCGACAGCGCCACGAACAGGCCCAGCAGTACCACCGGCACGATCTCGACGCCGAAACGGTCGATGCCCTCGCCCACCAGCACCACCGAGATCATGAATCCCACGGTCCCCCACAGGCGGATCCGCGGATAGAAGTGGGTGCTGCCCTCGAGATGACGGAGGGTATTGGCCTCGAACTGAGGTAGCGCGGCGTTCCAGAAAAAACTGAACACCACCATGACCGCCGCCATCCAGACCAGGCCGCCGGGGTAGAGAACGCCGGTGAACCCCACCAGTGCCACCAGACAGGCCACCCGGATCACCATCATTCGGGCGCCGGTGCGGTCGGCCACCCAGCCCCAGAGATTGGGAGCAATGACTTTGGTGGCGTGCAGCAGCGCCACCAGCAGCCCTATCTCGGCGGCATCAAATCCCCGGCCACGAAGATAGGGCCCCCAGTAGGGCGATAGCACGCCGAGGACGCCAAAAAAGGCGAAATAAAATGACGCCAGACGAACAAAGGGAAGACCGCTGGGCATACGCCGCGGTCAGTGGTCAGCGCTGGCGGGAATGTCTGGTGTTCCGGAGTCCACGTCGGCGTTCTGCCCCCGGTGGCGCAGATAATGATCCATGAGAACCAGCGCCAGCATGGCCTCGGCAATGGGGGTGGCCCGAATGCCCACGCAGGGGTCATGCCGGCCTTTGGTCACGACCTCCACCGCTTCGCCGCGGATGTCTACCGAGCGACCGGGGATCCGTATGCTGGAGGTTGGCTTGAGGGCCATTCGAGCAACAATGTCCTGGCCCGTGGAGATCCCTCCGAGCGTCCCGCCGGCGTCGTTGGAGAGGAATCCCGACGGCGTCATCTCGTCGCGGTGTTCGGTGCCCTTCTGGGCGGCGCTGGCAAAACCGGCTCCGATTTCCACGCCGCGAACGGCATTAATGCTCATCAGCCCGTGGGCAATATCGGCATCCAGGCGATCGAACACCGGCTCGCCAAGCCCGGGGGGTACACCCCGGGCCAGCACCCCGACGGTGGCCCCGACCGAGTCGCCCTCCTTACGCAGGGCGTCCATGTACTCCTCCAGCTCACCAATGCGATCCGGCTCGCCACAGAAAAACGGATTGGTGTCCACTGCCTCCCAGTCGGCGAGCTGCAGCTCGATGGGCCCCAACTGGGCCAGCCAGCCCCGGATCCGAACGCCGAGACGCTCGGCCAGATACTTGCGGGCAATGCCGCCGGCCGCCACACGGACGGCGGTCTCCCGGGCGGAGGATCGGCCGCCCCCCTTGTAATCGCGAATGCCGTACTTCTGCCAGTAGGTGTAATCCGCATGGCCGGGCCGAAAGAGTTCGGCGATCTCGGAATAATCCTTGGACCGCTGATCCATGTTCTCGATCATCAGCGCAATGGGAGCCCCGGTGGTGACCCCGTCGAAAACCCCGGAGAGGATCTTCACCTGATCCCCCTCACGTCGCTGGGAGGTGTGGCGGGAGGTCCCGGGCTTGCGCCGGTCGAGATCACCCTGAAGATCGGATTCGGTGAGCGCCAGACCCGGTGGACAGCCGTCCACCACGGCCCCCAGGGCCGGGCCGTGGCTCTCGCCGAAGGTGGTGACCGTGAACAGTCGCCCGAATGTGTTTCCCGACATGGTTTCAGTCCAGTTGGTTGACAGGTTCTTTGGCGGCCTCGGGGAAGGCCTGCCTGAGGGTGTCGGCATCCACCACGAAGACGCCGGCACCGCCCCGATCCAGGTCCACCCAGATCACCGGCAGATCCGGAAACGCCCGCTCGAAGGCGCTGGCACCGTGGCCGACCTCGGCAACCAGGATGCCGCCCTCGCCGAGACGCCGCGCCGCCTGGGGCAGCAGGCGACGCATGGTATCCATGCCGTCGGGGCCGGCGGCCAGCGCATCGCGGGGTTCATGACGGAACTCCGGCGGCAGCGACGCCATGGCCTGGGCGTCTACATACGGGGGATTGCTGACGATCAGATCAATGGCCGGCACCGCCGGCAGCGCTTCCAGCAAATCCGATGGCTGGGCACAAACACGCTCCGAGACACCATGCGCCCGGGCATTATAGGCGGTCATGGAGACGGCCGAGGGATCAATGTCGAGGGCATCCACCCGGGCCTCCGGAAACGCCAGGGCGCAGGCCACCGCGATGCAGCCGCTGCCGGTGCCGACATCCACGACCCGATGCACCCGGTCCGCGTTCACCCAGGGTTGGAAACCCGACTCGATCAACTCGGCGAGGGGCGATCGAGGGATCAGCACACGTTCATCCACGCAGAACTCGAGGCCGCAGAACCAGGCGCGGCCCAGAATGTAAGGCACCGGACGGCGGTTCTCGACACGATCCACCACCGCCACCGCCAGTGCCTGCCGCTCCTCGGGAGTCAGACGGCAGGCAAAGTAGACGGCGTGCAGGTCCGGCGGCAGCCGGAGCACGCCCAGCACCAGGGCGGCGGCCTCGTCGATGGCGTTATCGGTGCCGTGGCCATAAAAAACTCCGGCGGTTTCAAAACGCGTCGCCGCCCAGCGAATGGTGTCGCCGATGGTCAGCAGATCTTCGGGTATTGGCGCGGTCATGGCGGGGATTCTAACAGCCCCTCGGGGGTATGACTGCGGCGGGGTGGTGGCATAATGGCTGCATGGCAGACAGAACGCGTTTGATACTGGCTCTGGGGGCAGCGGTGACGGCAGCCGTTATCGCCGCAGGCTTGACCGTCATCGGCTCCGGATCCGGGCCCGGTGACTCCGCAGAGCCGCACCCGCCGGCTCGCATGTCCGATGCCGAACAGGTGGGTACGGTGCTGCCGGAACCCCGGCCGCTACCGGACGTGACCCTGGTGCGACCGAATGGCACTCCCTGGAATACCGCGGATCTGCAGGAGAACTGGCACTTCCTGTTCTTCGGCTTCACTCACTGCCCGGACGTCTGCCCCATGACCCTGGCCGATCTGGCGGGCGCCATTCGTGAGCTGCGCACCAGCGGCGAACCGGTGATTCCCGACGTGGTGCTGGTGTCCGTGGATCCCCAGCGGGATACCCCGGAGCGACTCGGGCAGTACGTAGGGCATTTCAGTGACGACTTTTTGGGGGTCACCGGAGACCGGTCCGCCATTGATACGCTCACTGGCGCGCTGGGCATCTCCTACACGCTCCATGAGCCGGATGGAGACGGCCACTACGCCGTGGACCATACGGCGGCGATTCTGCTGATTGACCCCCAGGGGCGCCTGCGGGCCCTCTGGAACCCGCCCCATGGCCGACAGACCATCGCCGACGAGTTCCGGCAAATTCATCGTCAGTTCGGCACCGGTTGATGATTCTCGGGCGCCTACTGAGCCTGATCCTGTGGCTGCTGCCTCAGCACGGCATTTCGCGGTTCATCCACCGATTGGCCCGCTGGCGTTTCCGGCCCTGGAAGAACGCCCTGATTCGGGGTTTCAGCCGCCTCTACCAGGTGGATACCGGCGAGGCCGTCAACAGCGACCCCGCCAGCTATGAGCACTTCAACGCCTTCTTCACCCGGGCTCTGCAGCCGGGCATGCGACCGCTGGACAACACCCCCGGGGCCATCATCAGCCCGGTGGACGGTGCCATCAGCCAGATCGGTGCCATCACCGATGGCGAGGTGGTGCAGGCCAAGCGCCGGCGTTTCTCGGTTCGGGATCTGCTCGGGGGCGACCCCCGGATCGCCGAGCGTTTCGGCGCCGGGCATTTCGCCACGCTGTACCTGTCCCCGAAGGACTATCACCGGATTCACATGCCCTGTGACGGTCAGCTGGAGCGCATGATTCATGTGCCGGGCCGGCTGCTGGGCGTATCCGATCCGCTGGCGCGGCACGTCCGATCTCTGTTTGCGCGCAATGAACGGGTGGTCACGCTGTTTGAGGGTCCCCGGGGACCCATGGCCATGGTGCTGGTGGGCGCCATCGGCGTCGGCAGTATCGAAACGGTGTGGAGTGGTGAGGTGACCCCGCCACGGGGACAGCGGATTCGGCAGTGGGACTACCGCCGGCGACGGATCCCGCTGTCGACCGGGGAGGAGATGGGCAGGTTCAACCTGGGCTCGACGGTCATTCTGCTTTTTGGCGAGCAGGCCGGGGTTCGGTGGTCCGAGGAACGGACAGCCGGCACGCCGATTCGACTGGGCGAGCGTCTTGGCGGGTTCGAGCCGCCATCGCCCGAGCGGTCAGGCCTCATCCCAGGGGAAAGCCATCACCGCGGCCAATGAATCGGCCCCCTCGGCAAGCATGAACAGCCGATCGACCCCCAGAGCGACGCCGGCGCAGGCCGGCAGGCCCGCCTCCATCGCCGCCAGCAGTCGCTCGTCCATGGCCGGCTGCTCCGCACACCGCGCCGCCCTCGACTGCAGATCGGCCTGAAACCGCTGTCGTAACGCCGCCGGGTCCTGACACTCATGAAATCCGTTGGCCAGCTCCACCCCATCGCAGAACAGCTCGAAGCGTTCCGCGGTGTCCGGCTCTGCCGGGTCCAGTCGGGCGAGTACCGCCTGGCTGGCCGGGTATCCCGCCAGAAAACAACGCCGGGGCAGCCTGGGCACCACCACGGCATCCAGCAATAAATCCAGATGATCATCCCGGGTCAGATCAGCGGGAAGACCGCCGTCCACACAGCGGTTCACCGCACCCCGAAGGATCTCATCAGGGGCGCGAAGGGGATCCGGCAAGCCCGCTTCCAGAAACGCGTCCCGGTAGCGTTTTCGGGCCGTCGGCGCCTCCCCCAGGATGAGATTGACCAATGCCTCCACCTCGTCCATCAGTCGATCGACCCCGAAGCCGAGCCGGTACCACTCCAGCAGGGTGAACTCCGGATTGTGAAGGCGGCCCACCTCGTCGGCGCGAAAAACCCTGGCGATTTGGTAGCAGTCCCCCAGCCCCGCCGCCAGCAGGCGTTTCATGGCATATTCCGGGGACGTCTGCAGCCAGCGGTGGGAATGGGCTTCGCGAAGACTGTGGACGTGGACATCGGTGACACCGGCGCTGGCCAGCGCCGGTGTTTCCACTTCCATGATCCGGCGATTGGCGAAAAAGCCTCGAATCGCGGCAAGCCGCTCGGCACGGCGGCGGAGCGCGTCAGGGGAGGCGCTGGGCCGCCATGACTTCTTCGGCGGGGCAGCCGTCATCGGGTCCGAATTCAGTCCCTGGCCCGGGAGACATACTCGCCGCTGCGGGTGTCCACCTTGAGGAATTCCCCCTCCTGGATGAACAGTGGCACCTGAACCACCGCTCCGGTCTCCAGGGTTGCAGGCTTGCTGCCGCCGCTGCTGGTGTCACCTTTCAGGCCGGGGTCGGTCTGGGTCACCTGAAGCGTCACGTGGGGCGGCGGCTCCACGGACAGTGGCTCGCCGTTATAGAGGGTCACACTGCAGGTATCCTGCTCCTTGAGCCATTTCCCGGTATCGCCCACCACAGCCGCAGGCGCCGCATGCTGCTCAAAGGTGTCCGGGGCCATGAAGTGATAGAACTCGCCGTCGTTGTAGAGATATTGCATCTCGGTTTCCATGACGTCCGCCGCTTCCACGCTTTCTCCGGACTTGAAGGTCCGATCGATGACCTTGCCAGTTTTCAGATTGCGAACCTTGACGCGATTGAACGCCTGCCCTTTGCCGGGTTTGACGAATTCATTCTCGACGATGGTGTAGGGTTCGCCGTCGAGCATCAGCTTGAGACCCGACTTGAACTGGTTGGTGGTGTAAGTCGCCATGATTTCTCCATTACGCCCGTAGCCGCCCCCGGCGGCGTGAGTGGCGCAGATGCTAACGGAAAAACCCAAGGGATAGAACATGACTGCAGCGCCATGGCAGCGCGAACTTCAGGCCGCCATCCGGGATCCTGGCGAGTTGCTGACCCGACTTGACCTGGATCCGGCCCTTGAGGCGCCCGCCCGGGAGGCTGCCCGGCTGTTTCCACTGAGGGTGCCGGTGGCGTATCTGGACCGAATCCGCCCCGGCGATCCATCGGACCCCCTGCTGCGCCAGGTGCTGCCCATTGGCCTGGAAAGCACCCATAGCGATGGCTACACCGCGGATCCCGTGGGGGACGGATTGAGCCTTCACCACGGCGGCGTGATCCACAAATACCATGGCCGCGCCCTGCTGGTGGCCACCGGCACCTGCGCGATCAACTGCCGTTACTGCTTCCGCCGGCATTTCCCCTACGCCGAGGCCAATGCCAGCGCCGCGGAGTGGCAACAGGCCGTGAACTACCTGTCGGCCGATCCCGGCATTCAGGAGGTCATCCTGAGCGGCGGCGACCCGCTCTCCCTCAATGATCGCCGGCTGCAGGGGCTCAGTGGCCAGCTGGATGCCATTCCCCACCTGCGTCGACTGCGCATCCACAGTCGGTTGCCGGTGGTGTTGCCAAGCCGGGTGGATGACGATTTGCTGGGATGGCTGCAGAACCAGCGGCTGACGCCGGTGCTGGTCATTCACGCCAACCACCCCAATGAGATCGATGAAGCCGTCGCCCGGGCCATGCAGGCGCTATCCCGTTGTGGCGTCCGGCTTTATAACCAGACGGTGCTCCTCAGGGGCGTCAACGACGACGCCAGCGTCCTGAAGGCCCTGAGCGAGCGACTGTTCGAAATCAACGTCCAGCCCTATTATCTGCACCTGCTGGATCGGGTGCAGGGAGCGGCGCATTTCGACCTGCCGGTGGATCGCGCCTGCGCGCTCATGCGGGAGTTGGCTGCCTCGTTGCCGGGTTATCTCCTGCCGACGCTGGTCCGCGAGGTCGCGGGTGCACCGTGGAAGGTGCCGATCCCCTGGGCCGGGCCGGCTGACTGACGGGGCCCGGCCTGGCGGACGCCCGGTGGTCAGCGATTTCTCAGGGCGGCAATCCGCTCCTCGATGGGCGGGTGCGACATGAACCAGCGCTTGAAGCCACCACGGGCGATGCGGCCGGAGATCCCGAAGGCCTCCATCTGGTCCGGCAAGTCTTCCGCCGGCGGCGAGCCCGCCAGACGCGTGAGCGCCGCAATCATCTTGTCACGGCCGGCCAGGTCCGCCGCACCGGCATCCGCCCGGAATTCACGCTGCCGGGAGAACCACATCACGATCACCGAGGCCAGCACCGCGAGGACAATCTCGGCGACGATGGTCACGATCCAGAAACCGGGGCCGTGACCCCGCTCGTTCTTGAACACCACCCGGTCCACGAAGTGACCAATGACCCGGGCGAAGAAAATCACAAAGGTATTCACCACCCCCTGAATCAGGGTGAGCGTCACCATGTCGCCGTTCTGGATATGACACACCTCGTGGGCCAGCACCGCCTCGGCCTCATCCCGGGTCATGGTTCGCAGCAGACCGGTGCTCACGGCGACCAGCCCGTTGTTGCGGCTCATTCCGGTGGCAAATGCGTTCACCTGGGGCGAGTCATACACCCCCACCTCTGGCATGCCGATGCCCGCCTGACGCGCCTGCCGGCGGACGGTGTCAATCAGCCACTGCTCACCCTCGTGGCTGGGCTGCTCAATGATTTTCACGCCCATGGACCGCTTCGCCATCCACTTGGAAATGGCGAGGGAGAGGAAGCTGCCGCCGAATCCGAACACCGCGGCGAAAATCAGCAGTGCCTGATAGTTGAGAGCGCCGCCGTCTTCCTCCAGCAAACGATCAACGCCCAGAAGACGCAGGACCGTTCCCAGCACAATGATGATGGCCAGGTTGGTCCCAAGGAAAAGCATGACCCGCTTCATCAGATTAACCCTCAGTCAGAGCCAGTAACTCATCGACACGCTGGAATCCCCGGGGCAGTGCGCGGCCGCGCCGTCCCCGCTCTCCTTCATAGCCGCTCAGATCGTCTTTTTTCAAGGTCAAGTGGCGCTTGCCGGCCTGCACCACCAGCGGCTGACCGGCCTCGAGCACGCACAGGCCCACCACTCGCTCGCTGCCGTCGCGCCGCCGGGCGGATGGAATATCAATCAGTTTGTTGCCCTTGCCTCGAGCCAGTTCAGGCAGCTGGGCCAGCGGAAACACCAGCAATCGCCCGGCACTGGTGGCCACCGCCACCTGCTCCGCCCCGGCGGGAACGGATACCGGCGGCAGGCTCCGGCTGTCACTGCCCAGGTTAAGCACCGCCTTGCCGGCTTTCTGCCGACTATGGAGATTGCCAAGGCGGGTCAGAAACCCGTAACCGCTGTCGCTGGCCAGCAGCAGGGCCTTGTCCGCGTCACCACAGAGCACATGAACAAACCGGGCTCCGTCCGGGGGTTGCAGGCGTCCCGTAAGCGGCTCGCCCTGCCCCCGGGCCGAGGGCAGCGTGTGGGCCGGCAGGCTGTAGCTGCGGCCCCGGTCGTCAAGAAACACCGCCAGCTGGTTGCTTCGACCCGGCGCCGCGTCACTGAATCCGTCACCGGAGCGGTAGGAGAGCCGTTCCGGGTCGACATCGTGTCCCTTGGCCGCCCGTGCCCACCCCTTGCGGGACAGCACCACGGTCACCGGCTCGCTGGGGACCAGATCGCTCTCGCTCAGGGCTCTGGAACTGTCCCGGGTGACCAGTGGCGAACGGCGATCATCGCCGTATTCTTCGGCGTCGGCCTTGAGCTCGGTCTGCATCAGACGCGTCATGCGCTGACGCGACCCCAGGGTCCGGCTTAACTGATCTCTTTCCGTGCCCAGCTCATCCTGTTCGCCCCGGATTTTCATTTCCTCGAGCCGGGCCAGATGACGCAGACGCAACTCCAGGATGGCCTCGGCCTGGGTCTCGGTGAGGCCGAAACGCTCCATGAGGGCAGCCCGCGGCTCCTCGGCTTCCCGAATGATGGCAATGACCTCATCAATGTTGAGGTAGGCGATCAGCAGCCCTTCAAGGACGTGCAGTCGGGCCTCGACCTTGCCGAGCCTCCACTCCAGGCGCCGCCGCAATGTCTCGCGACGATACTCCAGCCACTCCGACAGCAGTTCGCGCAGGTTGCGCACCCGCGGGCGTCCGTCCAGGCCGATCACGTTGAGATTGACCCGGTAGGTCTTCTCGAGGTCGGTGGTGGCGAACAGATGCGACATGACCTCATCCGCATCGACCCGACTGGAGCGCAGCGTAATCACCAGCCGGGTGGGATTTTCGTGATCCGACTCGTCCCGCAGGTCTTCCACCATGGGCAGCTTCTTGCTCTGCATCTGAGCCGCCACCTGCTCTAGAACCCGGCTACCGGAGACCTGAAACGGCAGCGCGGTGACGATCACATCACGACCGTCACGCTCCCAGCAGGCCCGCAGACGCAACCCGCCGTGGCCGGTTTCGTAAATACGCCGGATGTCCTCGGGCGGGGTGATGACCTCCGCATGGGTGGGGAAATCCGGCCCCTGAACATGCTCGCAAAGCGCTGCCACATCGGCCTCGGGCTGCTCCAGCAGTCGAATACAGGCAGACACCACTTCGCGCAGATTGTGGGGCGGAATGTCGGTCGCCATGCCCACGGCAATCCCGGTGCCACCGTTCAACAGGACATTCGGTACCCGGGCCGGCAGGGTGACGGGCTCATCCAGGCTGCCATCGAAATTCGGCTGCCATTCCACGGTGCCCTGCCCCAGCTCCTGCAGCAGCAGTCGGCTATACGGGGCCAGTCGGGCCTCGGTATACCGCATGGCCGCAAATGACTTGGGATCGTCGGCGGATCCCCAGTTGCCCTGGCCGTCCACCAGGGGATAACGGTAGGAAAACGGTTGTGCCATGAGCACCATGGCCTCGTAGCAGGCCGAGTCCCCATGGGGGTGATATTTGCCCAGCACGTCGCCCACGGTCCGAGCGGATTTTTTGTGCTTGGACGCCGCGGACAGACCCAGCTCGGACATGGCGTAGACAATGCGCCGTTGCACGGGCTTGAGGCCATCGCCGACGTGGGGCAACGCCCGGTCGAGAATGACGTACATCGAGTAGTCGAGATAGGCCTTCTCGGTAAACTCGTGCAGCGGGCGCTGTTCAAAGTCCCGATGGGCGCTCTGCTCACTCATGAGGGGGAGGTACTCCTGTCATCAATCAAACCAGAACCTCGGCGAGATCACCCTTGCGCTCCAGCCAGGCACGGCGCTGGGAAGCCGCACGCTTGCCCAGCAGCATCGCCATGAGCGCCTCGGTCTCGGCCGGGGCGTCAACGGTCAACTGAACCAGTCGCCGGGTGTCCGGCGCCATGGTGGTCTCCCGCAGCTGAAGGGGGTTCATCTCGCCCAGTCCCTTGAAACGGGTAGTGGCCACTTTGCCCTTGCGGTTCTCGGCGGCGATGCGATCGAGAATGCCCTGGCGCTCCTGCTCATCCAGCGCATACCAGGTCTCTTTGCCGACATCGATGCGATACAGCGGCGGCATGGCCATGAACACGTGTCCCGCCGCCACCAGTGCCGGAAAATGTTTCAGGAAAAGCGCACAGAGCAATGTCGCGATGTGGGCACCGTCGGGATCGGCGTCTGCCAGCACGCAAACCTTGCCGTAGCGGAGTCCGGACAGGTCCGGCGAACCGGGCTCAATGCCCAGGGCGACGGCGATGTCGTGGACCTCCTGGGAGGCCATCACCTCGGAGGGATCCACCTCCCAGGTGTTGAGGATTTTTCCCCGCAGCGGCATCACCGCCTGGAACTCCCGGTCCCGGGCCTGCTTGGCCGATCCCCCGGCGGAGTCTCCCTCCACCAGAAACAATTCGCCCCGGGCCGAATCCTGACTGCTGCAGTCCGCCAACTTGCCCGGTAGCGCCGGCCCCTGGGTCACCCGCTTTCGAGTGACCTTGCGGGCTGCCCGCAGACGACGCTGGGCGCTGGCAATCACCATTTCCACCAGTCGCTCTGCCTCGGTGGTGTGCTCGTTGAGCCAGAGGCTGAAGGCGTCCTTTACAACCCCGGAGACGAAGGTCGCGCATTCCCGGGACGACAGTCGCTCCTTGGTCTGGCCGGAGAACTGCGGCTCCTCGACCTTGATGGACAGCACGTAGGCCACCCGTTCCCAAACGTCCTCCGGAGCGATGCGCATGCCCCGGGGCATCAGACTGCGGAACTCGCAGAACTCCCGCAGCGCCTCCGTCAATCCGGTCCGCAGGCCATTGACATGGGTCCCGCCCTGCAGGGTCGGTATCAGATTGACGTAGCTTTCCTGGACGGTCTCACCGCCATCCGGTAGCCAGGTCACGGCCCATTCCACCGCCTCGTGGAGCGCAGAAAAGTCGCCGGTAAAAACCGGATCCGGCAGGCGTTCCACCTCGGCCAGTGCCGTGGACAGGTAATCCGCCAGGCCGTCTTCGTAGTACCAGATGGTCTCTTCGCCGGTTGACTCCTCCAGGAGCCGGACCGTGAGCCCGGGACAGAGTACGGCCTTGGCCCGCAACACGTGCCGCAGACGCGGCAGGGAAAACCTGGCGGAGTCAAAATAGCTGGCATCGGGCCAGAAATGCAGCGTGGTCCCGGTGTTGCGTTTGCCGACTTCCGCTACGGGCTCCAGATCCCGAACTTTTTCACCATTGGCGAAGGTCATGTGCCATTCGCGGCCATCCCGGCGAATGGCCACCACCAGCCGGGTGGACAGCGCATTGACCACCGATACCCCGACGCCGTGAAGGCCGCCGGAGAACTGGTAACTCTCCCGGGAAAACTTGCCACCGGCATGGAGCCGACCGAGGATGACCTCAACGCCGGGAATCCCCTCTTCGGGATGGATGTCGACGGGCATCCCGCGGCCATCATCACTGACCGACAACGACCCATCCCGGTGGAGGGTGACGTCGATCCGCCGGCAATGTCCGGCCATGGCCTCGTCGACACTGTTGTCGATGACCTCCTGCGCCAGATGGTTGGGGCGAGTGGTATCCGTGTACATGCCGGGCCGGCGGCGGACCGGATCCAGTCCGGTGAGGACCTCAATGGCCGCGGAATCGTAGCGATCACTCATGATCGGGGCTGTGGCCTCCTGCTGACGGTCACGGTGAATAACCGCCGCAGTGTACCGCGCCCCGGGGGGGCCGGCGAGTGCGTCGTGCCGCCACCCGCGGTAAACTCCGGTCATGAGCGAAAACACCGAAACACCCGATTTCGAGACCGCCCTCAAGACCCTTGAGACGCTGGTTGAGCAGATGGAGCGGGGCGAGTTGACCCTGGAGCAGTCCCTGCAGTGCTTCGAACAGGGCATACGTCTGACCCGGGAGTGTCAGACCGCGCTCGCTGACGCCGAGCAGCGCGTCGAGATCCTGCTGGAAAAGACACCCGACGGTGACACACGCCCCCTTGATGAAGGCATGGATGACCCCGCTTCAACAGACGTTTGACCTCTGTCGCGCGCGCGTCGAAAACGCGCTGGACGCCGTGCTGCCGGATCCGGCGCTCCTGCCCCGGCGCCTGCATGAGGCGATGCGCTATGCGGTGCTGGGACCGGGCAAGCGGCTGCGACCGCTTCTCGTGTATCAGGGCGGCCAGGTGTTTGGCATTAACGATGAGCGCCTGGATCCACCGGCCTGTGCCGTGGAGCTGATTCACGCCTACTCCCTGGTGCACGATGATCTGCCGGCCATGGATGACGATGACCTCCGCCGGGGTCGGCCCACGTGTCACCGCGCTTACGACGAGGCCACCGCCATTCTGGTGGGGGACGCGCTACAGACGCTGGCCTTCCGGCTGATCGCGGCCGCCGAGACACCGGAGCCGCAGCAGCGGCTGGCCATGATCGAGACACTGGCCGCCGCCTGCGGGTCTCGGGGCATGGCGGGCGGCCAGGCCATGGACCTGGCCGCGGCAGGGCAGCGCATCAACGTGGCCGAACTCGAGGATATGCACATCCACAAGACTGGCGCTCTGATACTTGCCAGCCTGCGCCTGGGGGCGCTCTGCGCTACCCACACCGAGCGGGCTTCACTGGCTTCGCTGGAGCGTTACGGGCGCTGCATCGGACTCGCATTTCAGGTGCAGGACGACATTCTGGATGTCACCGGGACGTCAGCCCTCACCGGCAAATCCAGCGGCGCCGATGCACGGCGGGAAAAGTCCACCTACCCCGGGCTGATGGGGCTCGCGGAAGCCCGGCGGTTCGCCACCGAACTTCGGGACGAGGCCGTGGAGTCACTAGCCCCCTTTGGTGACCGGGCCGATACCCTGCGAGCCCTCGCCGACTACATCGTCGAGCGGGACCACTAGCCAGCGCCGTTTCAGCCGCTGGCCTTGGCCGCCCGCTTGCGCTGGTGTTCCAGAAGAAACTTCTTGCGGATGCGGATGGCACCGGGAGTCACCTCCACCAGTTCATCATCATCGATGAACTCCAGCGCCTGCTCGAGGGTGAGACGCTGTGGGGGCGTCAGAATGATGTTTTCATCGGATCCGGCCGCCCGCACGTTGGTCAGCTGTTTTGCCTTCATGGGATTGACCACCAGATCATTGTCGCGGCTGTGCAGTCCGATCACCATGCCTTCGTAGACTTCCTCGCCGGGGCTGATGAAGAGCTTGCCACGGTCCTGGAGATTGAACAGCGCATAGGCCAGTGCCTTGCCGTTGGCCATTGCCACCAGCACGCCGTTAACCCGCTGCCCGTAGTCGGTCCGCTTGACCGGTCCGTAGTGATCAAACACATGGAACATCAACCCCGTGCCTGAGGTGGCGGTCAGAAATTCGGTGCG